>JADZAF010000146.1 GCA_020852755.1 Bryobacterales bacterium | reverse complement strand
TTCATGCGCGCTTCATCTCACTTCCCCCTATTTCTGCGCACGGGCCTCTTGCTGGGCGCCTCCGGCATGCTCTGCCTCGCCGCGCCGGGCCCCGCCGAGGGCCGGATCCGGCACCTCTCCAAGAATGGAGACCTGCAGCAGGCGCTCGATCTAGCGGTTCCGGGCGACACCATAGTCCTGGATGCCAAAGGTGTTTATACCGGTAACTTCATCCTGAGAGCCAAGCAGGGCGAAGGGGTCATTACCATTCAAAGCCAGGCCATCAGAAACTTTCCCGAGAACCAGCGTATTTCTCCCGAATTCTCCAAATGGATGCCGAAGCTGATCTCGCCCAACGTGGACCCGGTTATCCGCACCGAAGAGGGTGCTCACAACTACACCTTCGTGGGTATCGAATTCGGCGTAGCCGAGAACGTCTATACCTACGCCCTGATCCGACTAGGCTCCTCCGCTGCCACCACGGTCGAGGCCCAACCCTACGGCCTGGTATTCGACCGGGTTTATGTGCACGGCGACCCGTCCCGCGGCGGCAAGCGCGGCGTGGAACTGAATGCCGGCGCCACCACCATCAGCAACTCCTACTTTGCCGATTTCAAGAGCAGCTCCCAGGATGCCCAGGCGATCGCCGGCTGGAATGGTCCCGGCCCTTACCTGATCTTCAACAACTACCTGGAAGCCTCCGGCATGAGCGTACTATTCGGCGGCGCTGCCGCCAAGATTCCCGATCTGGTTCCTACGGACATCACCTTCCAGAACAATTACGTCTCGCGCCCGCTGGACTGGAAGGGCAAGTGGTCGATCAAAAACCTGTTCGAGCTGAAGAATGCCCGGAATGTGGATATCAGCTTCAACGTTTTTGAGAACAACTGGGTCAGTTCGCAGAACGGCACCGCAATCCTTTTCACGGTCCGTACCTGCGAAGGCGGCAACTACCCCTGGGCGGTCGTGGAGAATGTTTCCTTCACCCACAACGTTGTTCGCAGGGCGGAAGGCGGAGGGGTGGTCACCATGGGCCAGGACAACGTGCGCACCAGTTGCGCCACTCCGGGAACCGGGCAGGTCCAGGCCAGCGGCACGCTGGTCACCGGCCAGGACACGAAGTTCACCGAGGAGTTGCAGGTGGACCAGTATCTGGTGATCAACAAGACGCCCCGCCGTATTGTGAAAATCACGGACAACGCCAGCCTGGAGGTAGCTTCGCGATTCTCCGCGGATCCCATCGGTCCCGCCGCTTTCGGCTACTTCTCGATTGCCGGCCGGCTGGCCGACGTCCAAATCAAGGACAACCTGTTCGAGGATATCCGGCCCCTGTTTGAAGGCTCCACGGGCAGCGGGCGCCTCTTCCAGATTTATGCCAAGTCCGAAAACGTCACCATCAATCACAACACCGGTTTTCAGAGCGGCCAGATCGTGATGGCGGACGGCGCCCCCAGCCCCGGGTTCGTTTTCACCAACAACATTACCCCGCACAACAGATACGGCATCATGGGATCCGGGACGGGAACGGGAATTCCAACCATCGACGCCTATCTCCCCGGGGCCACGGTCACCAGCAACATCATGGTGGGAGGGCCCTCCAAATCGTATCCGGAAGGCAACTACTTTCCCGCCACCATGGACCAGGTGGGCTTTGTCGATTACGCCAGCGGGAACTATGCCCTGGCCGACAACAGCCCTTACAAAGGCCTGGCCACCGACCCGGAAAAATCCGCGGAGCCGGCAGATCCGGGTTTGGACATGGGTATGATTTCCCAGGTGCTCCAGGAAGCGGTTTCGGGGAAGCCGACTTCCGAAGGTCCTTCCTTCTCGGCTCTCCGGCGGCGTCTGCTCTCCGAAGCCGGCAGCCGGAGATGAGGCAGCCGGACTGAAGACCTGTCACCGGCGTCCGGGCGCCCATTCCGCCCTCGGCTATTCTGGAGAGAGATGCTCTCCCGGCGGCGCGTGCTGTTGATGAGTTACTGCCTGGATTACGGGGGCACCGAAAGGCAGCTTGCCGAACTGGCGAAACAGTTGGACCCCTCCCGTTTCGAGCCCTGCGTCGGTTCCTTCCACACCGGGGGGGTGCGCGGCCAGGAGTTGCGCGCGGCAGGCATTCCCGTGGTGCGGTTCCCGGTCCGGTCCTTTCGTTCTCCCACCACGCTGGGCGAGGCCTGGAAGCTGCGCCGCTATCTGAAGGAGCGGCGCATTGAGATCCTGCACGCTTTTGATGTACCGGCCACCCTGTTCGGGGTGCCCGTCGCGCGAGCATCCGGAGTTCCCGTTGTGCTCGCCAGCCAGCGGGCCTTTCGCGGGCTGGTGGGCTCCCCGTACCGCCGCCTGTTGCGGCTCACCGACCGCATGGCGCACGGCATCGTGGTCAACTCCCGCGCCGTGGCCCGGGTCCTGCTGGCGGAAGAGGGCGTGCCGGCGGATCGCATCCACCTCTGCTATAACGGCATCCGCACGGATCTCTTCCGCCCGCCGGCCCGCCCGAGGCCGCAAGATGCGGTGACCCTCGGGGTGATCTGCGTTTTGCGGCCCGAGAAGCAGCTCCAGACCCTGCTTCAGGCGTTTGCGCCGGTGCGCCAGGCCTTCCCGCATACCCGCCTTCGGATAATCGGCAGCGGACCCGTCCTGCCCGATCTGCAGAACCTTGCGCGGCAACTGGAACTGGGGTCCAGTTGCTCCTTCGAGCCGGCTACCGACCAGGTGGCCGAGCGGCTGCGGGAGATCGACATCTTCGTGCTGCCCTCACACACCGAATCCTTCTCCAACTCCCTGATGGAAGCCATGGCTTGCGGCTGCGCCGCCGTGGCCGGCAACGTGGGCGGGAATCCGGAACTGATCCAGGACGGCAGGACCGGGCTGCTCTTTCAAAACGGCGACAGCGCCGACCTGACCGCCAAATTGCTGTTGCTGCTGGCCCAGCCCCAGCTCCGCCGCCAGTGCGCCGAAGCCGGGGCCCGCCGCATTCGTGAGAGTTTCTCCATACAAGCTTCCACGGCCCGCATGGAAGAGATCTATCACCAGGTGTGGCAAGCGCGATTCCCCTCACTTCCAGCCGCGGGCCGGCCGATGAAAGTGATGTAGCATGAGGTATCGACAGGTATCGCGGTGAGAACATGAAAGGATCAGTCCCCGAGGCAGTACCGGCAGGTCTCTCCGTGCCCGCCCGGGCCCGGCGGCCCGTGCTGCCGGTTTACGAGCCTCCCCTGAACGCAGCCAGCCAGCTCGGATTCCTGGTGCTGATTCCGTTCCTGTTCTTCCTCTTCAGCCGGGTGCTGGATATCACCGTGCCCCGGCTGCACCTACCCCTGGTGTTCGGCCTCATGGCCAGCGTAGCCGCCATCATGGAAGGCTCGCTGCTGAGCGTCCTGCAATCCAATGTCACCCGCTTCCTGGCGCTGTTCAGTTTCTGGTTCTGCCTGGCCGCGGTCACCGGTCTTTGGAAGGGAGGAAGCTTCACCCTATTCAAGGATTATTGGATCAAGAGCATCCTGATCTTTTTCTGCGTCGCCTGTCTCACCGCCAGCCTGCCCCGCGTCCGCCGGGCCCTGCAGGCGCTGGCGCTGGCTGTTTCCACCTCCGCCCTGATCGGGCTTTTCGCCGGCGAACTGGACCGCGAAGGCCGCTTGCGGCTTTCCGGCGGCGAGCTTGCCAACTCCAACATCTTCGGGATGTTCATGACCTTGGGGCTTACTTTTTGCTGGTTCGGAATGGCGGATCCCAAGGCCGGCAAGGGTCAGCGCGCCTTCTGGCTGCTGCTCACCGGTCCCATGTTGTTCGCAGCGGCGAAGACGGGATCGCGCACCGCGCTGGTTTGCTTCATGCTGACCGGAATCTACTTCTTCCTGCGGCTTCCCGCCCAAAAGAAGCTCCTGGCCACGCTCTTTATTCCACCTGTGCTGCTGGCAACCATCCTCTTCATGCCGGCTCATCTGCGCACCCGCTTCGCCACCATTACCGTAATGGAAAAAGCGGAACTGGAGGCCACTGCATCCGAGTTGGAGCGCGCGGCTGTGGCTTCCACCGAGAGCCGGTGGTACTTGATGAAGCGCAGCCTCATCGTCACCCTTCAGCACCCCATCCTGGGCGTGGGGCCGGGCAACTTCATGGTTGCGGAGAACGCGCTGTCCACCGAGGAAGGCCTCGCTCGAGGCATGTGGAGGGTTTCGCATAACGGTTACACCGAGGTGTCCAGCGAAACCGGGATTCCGGGGCTCTTCTTCTACCTGGCGGCCGTCGGCGCGGCCTGGTTCACGCTGCGCCGCTTACGCCGGTTCCAGGCCTCCTTGCCGGATATGGCTGAATTCCGGCACATCGTTTTCTGCCTGCAATTGGCGCTCTTCTCGCTTCTGGTGGATGTCTTCTTCGGCCTCAGCCTGTACAGCTACTTCCTGCCCGCCCTGCTGGGCCTCGTAGTGGCCCTGGACCGCTGGGCCTCCACGGCCGCCCGGGATACCCCGAGGATCAAGACCGGCGCCGCTCGAGCCGGCAATGGCCGGTCCCTCGCCGGAGCCGGGGCGAGAGCATAAGCGCCGTCTCCCCGGCGAAGGCCGCCCAAGGGCTCCTGAAGAGTTAACGGTATCCCCGCAGTAACCCGGGGCCATCTCGTCTCTCGTTGTGTAAGCTGTTATGCTTTGTCGAACGCATTCAGGATTACAGAAACGGTTAGCGCCCGGAAAACTCCATGAAGATCGCGGTCTGTATCCGCCGTGATACGAACGATAGCCTTTCTGCTGTCACCAGGATGGCTCAAGCTCAGCTCACCCGCCCCGGCCAGCAGGCCGAATACGCAACGGTTCCCGGCGGTGCTCTGGCCATCATCCGTTCGGCGGAAGCAAACTCCGGCGACGAGTTCTTCCATCGCGACCCGGCCGGAAGCTGGATTGCGTTGACCGGTTTGCCGGCCACCAGCCGGGATTCGCTCGCAGCCATTCTGAAAGAAGGCTGCCGGGCGGGACCGGACCGGTTCCTGGCCCGCGCCCGAGATTTCAACGGCGGGTTCGCCGCCGTGCATTGGGACCAGCCAAGCGGCTCACTCAGTGTTATCAACGACGTACTCGGCCTGCAGCCGCTCTACCTGCACGCCGGCGAAAACCTCTTCCTGCTGGCCACGGATCTTCGCGGCATCGCCGCCAGCGGCCTGATCGCTCTGCAGGCCGATCCCGCCGCCTGGGGCGGATTCCTGGGCATCGGCTATGTTCTGAACGGCCGCACCTCCCTGCGCTCGGTCGAGCGCCTTACCGGGGCCACGATCCTGCGCTTCGATCCCGCCGCCTGGCGCAGGCAGCATTCCCATTACTGGAGCCTCCCCGAGGAAAACCCCGTCGAGCGCCTGGAAGAGGTGGACACCGGCGCTTTGCTGGACATCCTCCGGCAGGAGATCCGCGCCTATGCCCGGCACAAGGCCGGCGGCGCGGTTCTGTTAAGCGGCGGCTTCGATTCACGCCTGATCCTGAGCCTGCTGCAGAGCGAGAAGCTGGATCCGCAGGCGATCATCGTTTCGCACGGCGACGAACTGTTCGATGCGGACGGAAGATTCGCCCGGCAACTCGCTCGCCGGCTCGGCGTGCCGGCCCGCTTTTACCGGTTCAAGGGGTTCTTTTCGTCCCGGGCTTTCCTGGACTACCTGGTCGCCACCGACGTCAGCGTGCCCAGCTATGCCCTGTTCATCGCCCAGCTTGCCCAGGCAGTCGCTGCCGCTCAACAGGTGGTGTGGGAAGGCCTGGGACCGGGTCACGGCCTGGCGGCCCCCTCCTTCTCTGGTGTGGATATGAACGATATTCACGC
>JADZAF010000145.1 GCA_020852755.1 Bryobacterales bacterium | reverse complement strand
TGCAGCAATGTCTGCCGGGACGGCTGGTACGAGTGGAACAGCTGCACCGATCATTCGCTGTACCAGCCGCCGAATTGCTCGCTGTTCAACAGCGCGGCCTGCACGGAACAGGCCAGCACCATGGGGGTCAATGTCCTGAACACCGAAAACGTGGATGTTCCGGTGGCCTGTCCCTCCTCCTCGGCGCCCGGCCTGTGGGACAAGGGCGGCTGCAACGAGGTGAAGCAGTATTCCTCCGGCGTCAACTACATGTCGATTTACGAGCTGGATCCGGCTGGACGCGACGACCTGATCCAGACGCTGTACTTTCCCGAGATCACCTTGCAGCTGCGGTGTGACGCATTCGGCTGCGCCGATGCGGGCAGCCAGTGGCTTGCGCCTGTGGCTTACGACAGCCCCGCGTCCCCGCCGAAGATCTTCGCGGAGATGGCCGTGGTGGCCAACTGGGGTGCTTTCAGGGACGAGAACCGGCGGTGCTCGGTCACCGGCCTGATCCTGACTTCGGTTTCCGCGGCCAGTTACAGCGGACCCAATCTGGCGCCCGATTCCATTGCCAGCGCCTTCGGAGACAGCCTCGCGCCCGTCACGGCGCAAGCTACGTCCGAGCCTCTGCCCACCTCGCTGGCCGGCGTCACCATCAAGCTGGCCGACAGTGCGGGCAGGACTCGCGACGCGCCCCTGTTTTTCGTCTCTCCCACGCAGATCAATTTCGTGGTGCCGGCGGGGACGGCAAACGGGAAGGCCAATACCTACATGTACCGCGGCGACACGCCCATCGCCATGGGTGGGTTGATCCAGGTCGAGAGCGTCGCGCCGGGCATCTTCACGCAGAACCAGGACGGAAGAGGAGCGCCGGCGGCGATCGTGCAGCGCTACTCGCCGGACGGCAGCGTGGTGACGGACTTCGCCTTCGAGTGCGGGCCGGCGGCGGGCAGTTGCGTTCCCAAGCCCATCGACCTGGGCGGTGAGGGCGACCGCGTCTATCTCATCCTTTTCGGAACCGGCATCCGTCACAACGTGGGGCTGACTTCGGTGGCGGTGACCTTCAATGGAGATCACGCCGCGGCCGAGTATGCGGGTGCGCAGGGGCAGTTCACCGGCCTCGACCAGGTGAACATCCCGATCCCGCGCCAGTACCGGGGGCGCGGTGCGGTCAACGTGCAGCTGGTCGTGGCGGGCAAGCCGTCCAACGTGGTTCAGGTAGTGATCCGGTAAGTCCAAGGAGGAATGGTGCGGATGGTAAGAGTGATGGTGCTGCTGGCCGTGCCGGGCCTGGCGGCGGGGAGCGCCGAGCTCTCCGTGTCGCCGGACGGGCTCTCCCTTCCCGGAGCCGTTCAGAAGGCGCGTGAAGAAGGCGTCAAGCGCATCCTGGTGGCGGGCGGAGAGTACTTCCTTTCGGAGCCCCTGCGGCTGGGGCCGGACGACTCGGGGTTGACGATCGAAGCTTCGCCCGGAGCCCGGCCCGTGATCTACGGCGGGCGGAAACTGAGCGGCTGGCGCCCGGACGGCGGCCGGTTCTGGGCGGCCGAAGTTCCCCGGACTTCCGATTTCCGCATGCTGGTGGTGAACGGCCGCTTCTGCCGCCCCGCGCGCCTGCCGGCCGCCGGTCATTTCACTCACCTCAGCGAGTTCACGGTGCGCTGGATGAGCACGACCGGCGGAGGCTTGCAGCGAAAGCCGACGGAAGAAGAGTTGACCACCCTGCGCTACAGCCCCGGCGACCTGGGGTCCTGGCTTGATGTCCACAACGCCGAGCTGCGCGTGTACCACATGTGGGACGAGTCTCTGGTCCGCCTGAGGTCGCTGGATCCGGCCACCCAGACAGTGCGGTTCGCGAACCCGGCCGGCCACCCGCCCGGCGCTTTCGGTGTGCGCAAGTACGTGGTGTTCAACGTGCGTGAAGGGATGACCGAGCCGGGGCAGTGGTACCTGGACCGGACCGCGGGAAAGGTCGTCTACTGGCCGCTGCCGGGCGAGGAGATGCGCCAGGCCGAGGTAGTGGCGCCGGTCGCGGAGTCTGTCGTGAGGCTGGAGGGCGCGAAGGAAGCGCCGCTTCGCCGCGTGACCCTGCGCGGCCTCTCATTTTCGGTCACCAACACCCCGGCGGTCTCGGGCGGATTCGGCGCGGCCCGCTACGAGGGCGCGGTAGCCGTGAGCTACTGCGAAGACTGTTTGTTGAGCGGGCTCTCGGTCTTCAACACGGGCGGGCAGGGGATCAAGGCGCGGGATGCTTCCCGGCTCCGAATCGAGAGATGCGAGGTGCGGGACAGCGGAGCGGGAGGGATGATCGTGGGCGGTGCGGACGCGGAGGTATCCGGCAACCGGATCCACAACGTGGGTGTCACCTATCCCAGCGCGATTGCGCTATCGCTCAGCGGAAGGGGCAGCCGGGTGAGCCGCAACGAAGTCTTCGATACGCCCTACTCCGCCATCACGGCTTCCGGGACGGGGCACGTGATCGAGGGCAACCGGATCTACCGGGCGATGCGGGAACTGCACGACGGAGCCGCCATCTACATCACGTTCTGCAAAGAGATCGTGCTGCGGGGCAACCACGTGAGCGACATCGAGGACAGCGGAGGGTACGGCGCCTCGGCCTACTACCTGGACGAGCAGGCCGAGAAGTGCCTGGTGGAGGGGAACCTGTCCGTGGGGGTGGCGCGGCCTTCGCACAACCACATGGCGCGGGACAATACCCTTCGCAATAACGTCTTTATCACGGAGGGTGACGCCCGGATCGATCTGCCCCGCTCGAGCGGCTATATCTTTGAGAAGAATGTGATCCACGCGGGCGGCAAGGTGATCTTCAAGGCTCCGCCGGGAGCCATTTCACACATGCCGCGCAACGTGATCTTCAGCCGCGCGGGGAGCGTGGAGAGGGAATCCCAGGCGGACTACAAGGTAGTGGGCCGGTCGGCCCTGGAGCTGAAGGACGGATCGGTTTTCGCGGATCCGCTGTTCG
>JADZAF010000144.1 GCA_020852755.1 Bryobacterales bacterium | reverse complement strand
GGATAGGGATCCGGGGAAGGAGAGCACGATGAACAGGCCCACGCGGCGCATCGTAGCGGCGGGCGAGACGCCGCGGGAGCAACATCCCGGACGGCGCGCCTTCGCGCGGCTGGTTCTGGCGGGCGCCGCAGCAGGGAATGCACGGCCATCCTTCCCCTCACGGGGACCGGCGCCCGCGCAAGGCGATTCCCCGGGGATGAAGATCGCACTGCAAGCGGGACGCAACCCCACCGCCGAGGATTTTCAGTTCGCCAGGCAACTCGGGCTGGAGTATGTCTACATGGGCTCGGGCGGCGAGCGGGCCTCGCCCGAAGATCTCGCGCGCATGAAGAAAACGGTCGAGGACGCGGGCCTGAAACTCTGCACTATTATCAACAACGACGTCATCAACGTTCCCGAGATCACCCTGAACCTTCCCGGACGCGACCGGAAGATCGAGGAGTACAAGACCTATCTCCGCTGTCTGGGCAAGGCCGGCATCCGCTACGTCGGTCATGCCTACATGGGCAACGGCATCTGGAGCAGCCCGCGCGAGAAGACTCGCGGCGGCGCCGGCGCCCGAGCCTTCGATATGGCCAGTCCGGAGAGAAGGGGCTCCTGGGCCGGGAAGACTTACACCGAACCTCTGTCCCACGGCCGTGTCTACTCGCCGGAGGAAATCTGGGAGAACTACCGGTACTTCATCAAAGCCATCGTTCCCGTGGCGGAGGAGCAAGGCATCAGGATCGGCATGCATCCCGACGACCCGCCCGCGCCGGTTCTGGGCGGGGTTCCGCGCTGCATTTTCGGCAGCTTCGAGGGATACAAGCGGGCGTTTGAAATCGCCGGCAGTCCCAACATCGGAATGCTGTTGTGCGTGGGCTGCTGGCTGGAAGGCGGAAAGCTGATGGGACGGGACGTTCTGGAGACAATCCGCTATTTCGGCCGGGCGGGCAAACTCTTCTTCGTCCACTTTCGAAACGTAAGCGCGCCGCTGCCTCATTTCGTGGAGACGTTTATCGACAACGGCTACATGGATATGTACAGGGTCATGAAGGCACTCCGGGAAGTGCGCTTTGACGGCTACGTAATTCCCGACCATGTGCCGGAGATGGTGGGCGGCGCCAGGGCAGCCCAGGCGTACAGCGTGGCGTACATCAAAGCCTACCTGGAGAGAGTCAACCAGGAGGTCCGGACGTAGGCTGTGGCTTGCGCGGCCTCCCTGGACGATCCTGCTTACCCCGCGTTCCGGCAGCTGCATGGCCGGCTTACCCGCTTGCGGCCAAGGGCCGCGATCTGCTTTTGCCGGCTCCTGCCGCGGGGAACGGATCAGAACAGCCGGTCCACATGCCGGTCGTCCCAAACCTCGGTCTCGCCCCTGGCGCAGGCGATGTTATTGATGTCGACCAGGGCGGCTTCCACGCAGCGCCTGATGGCCGCCAGGCGGCCTCCGCAGTCGCACTGATCCCGCAGCGCGGGCAACTGCTTCAGGATGGAGACCAGCGCCTTCTTGTAGGCCAGACGGCCCCTGGCATCCAGGTAAGGCTCCATCAGGTAATCGGCCTGGTTCGGCGACGCCCCGAAGAGGGTGACCAGGTGCAGTTCGCCGGGCATTGGACGCTTGCGCGCTTCCATGATGCGCTGTGCGTCCCAGTTCTCGAAATAGCCGTCTTCGGCCGTCCGGAAGATTGACGCCAGGCGGCGCTGCGCCGCGCTGTTCCTGGGCTGGTACAGACGGGCGATCACCTCGTCCAGGACGCTCCCGGACTCTCGGTTCGGATCCGTCATGATCCGCCCTCCGAAGGCGATATTCACCTCCACGCCCGGGTTCGCCACCGGCCCCTGGTAGTACATCACGCCCTGCCCGCCGTCCCGGTAGAGCTGCCTGATGTGCGCGCCGGTGCGGGAAACGTACGGCAGGAACCAGCGCGTGCGGTCCCAGCGCTGCGGCGGATAGACCCACAGGCCGCCCGAGGTTCCGTATCCGCAGTGCAGCCGCGAGATGAAATCGCGCCGCCGCGACTCCCGCACGTAGGTGCCGTTGTGGCCCTGATCGAACAGGCAGTCCACCCTGCGGCTGAGGTCCACCAGCGCCTGGTCCTCCTCGGGGGTGAAATCGCGTCCCCAGGCGCTGAAGCCCTGTATGGTGGCCAGCAGCGTAAGGTCATTTCTCTTGCGGCGCAGGTACTCCGCGGTGCGGGAGGTGACGTACGAGTGATACACGACGTCGTTCGGCCACTTCGCCAGGCACTCCGGGGTCCGGCAGCGGCCCTGGTCGGCGGACTCCAGGTGGATACCGTCGATGCCGAAGTTGTCGAGCACGTAGTCCAGGACCTTCTCCTGCCAGCGCCAGGCTTCCTCGCGCAGCGGATTCATCACATGGCGGTTGTCCGAGCGAACGGCGGGGTCGTTCCGGATGATCTCGTCGAAGCCCCAGCTCAGGACTCCCGAAGGGAAGCAGATCACCCGCATGTTGCGGGCGTGCGCGGCATTGACGATCCGCTCGACGCGCTTCCTGCGCTCCGGCGTGGCGATGCTGGAGATGCCGGGCGGCCAGGCATAAATCGACAGCAGGCCCGCCAGGTCGATCGAGTTGTAGCCCGCCTCGCGCTGGACGTCCAGGGCCCGCTCGATGCTGTTGACCGTTTCATCGTCCAGCGTCCCGTACGGCCAGTTCTCCAGCGGGGCGGATTCGTTGCGCATATCGTTGATCCAGAGCCCGAACGCCACCCGGTACTGGAGCGCCGGGGGAGCCGGAGCCTGGGATGAAAAGGCGAGCGCCCGGGCGGAACCGGCCGCGGTGATTCCCACGAAGTTTCTTCTGTTCACGAGTGCCTGCCGCTGGCCAGGCGCGGGAGGCCGCCGGCGAGGAAGAGTCGCATGCGAGCCGGTTCACGGCGCGGGGCGGCATGCCCCCTGCGGGCGGGCAGCGGCGCCCGGAATCCGGCCTGCACGAGGCCGCGCCGGCGGAAAGCACCTGGAAGATTCACACCGTTTACCCTACCATCACTTTGGCCAGCTCGGTTTCGTTGAATTCCACGCCCAGGCCGGGGCGCTCGGGCACGCGGACGAAGCCGGGCTGATATTCGAGCGGCTCTTTGAGCAGGATGTTGCCGAACGGCCCGGCCAGAGCGCCGCCGCCTTCCATGATGACGAAGTTGGGCGTGGCGGCGGCCAGATGGACGGAGGCGCTGATATAAGGCGCGGTTCCGGTGCTGACGTGGGGCGACCAGAGGATTTCATGGGCGTCGGCCAGGACGGCGATGCGACGGCACTCGCTGATGCCGCCCGCGCGGCAGACATCGGGGTTGATGATGTCCACCGATTTCGAGGCGAACAGGTCGCGGAACTGGAAGCGGTTGGAGCACATCTCGCCGGCGCAGATGGGAGTGTCGAGGGCTTCGGCGAGCTTGGGATAGCCGGAGAGGTCGTCCGGCATGAGCGGATCTTCCCACCAGCCCAGGTTGCCGATGCGGTCCAGTTCGCGGCCCACCTTTACGGCTTCGTGGAGCTTGTAGGCGCCGAGAGAGTCGACAAAAACCTGCGCCTTGCCCTGCACCGCGGCGGCTACGGCGGCCACGCGGTCCAGGTCGCGCGTGCCGGGGCCTTTGGAGAGGCCCATCTTCACCGCCTGGAAGCCCCGCTCGACCGCGCGCAGAGCGTTTTCCTTCAGCTGCTCGGCCGACGCGCCGCCGACGCCGGTATAGGTGGGAATGCGGTCGCGGTACTTGCCGCCCAGCAGGCGGTAGAGCGGGAGGCCGGCGTGCTTGCCGAAGATGTCCCAGAGGGCCAGGTCGACTCCGGCGATGGACTCCATGAAGAAGCCGGTGGCGTAGCCGCGGGTGCGTTGTGAGGAGTACATCTTTTCCCAAAGGGGGTCGATGTCGAGGGCGTTCTGGCCGAGCAGGATGGGGGCCAGGAGGTCGCTGATGACGGTCTTGTGGACGCGCGGGGCGGCGGGGGCGTGGCACTCTCCCCAGCCGGTAATGCCGGCGCTGGTGGTGATCCTGACCAGGGTGGCCTGAGTGTAGCCCTTGAAGCGCGAGGGCGAGGCGTGGTCCAGGCGGTTCCACAGGCCGGTGCCACCGGTCATGGCGCCGACGGCGGGCATCTCGATGAGCTGGTCGGGAGGCACAGGGTTTCCCGGGGTGCGGATGACGAACGCCTCCACCTTGACGATCTTGAGCGATTCCCCGGCAGCCGCCGCGGGATTGAAGCCGAGCGCGGCCGCCGGCAGTTTCCATAAATCACGCCTGAGCATGCAGAATCTCCTGGGGGTCCGGCAGTGCCGGCGCCCGCCGGACCGGGATGGGGTGAATCAGGAATCCGAGAGCCTGCAGAAACCCCGCGGCGTCCCGGTCCGGGCCGTGGCCGCCGGATTCCGGCAGGCCGCAGAGCGGGCAGTCCCGGCCGGCGAGAGCGAGGCGGCCTGCGACTCGAGTGATGGCGCGAAGCGCCGGGTTCGGATTCATGCGGTTCCGACCTCCGGCCGGCAGCGGGATGACCGTGCATAGCGAGCCGCCAGGGCGAGGGTAGAGCCTCCCGCTCCCTTTGGTCGCGGCTCGGAACCGGCGTTCCCCGAGCATACCAACGGCCGAGGCTCCGACAGTGTACCACCGAACGGAGCGCCGGACGGCGAACCAACCTCCCTCCCAAGGATGTACAATGCAGCCGGCGCTTCCATGGCGAAAGCGATGCAGGGACCCGCGCCGGCCGTCCGGACGGCCGTTCGCTGCACCTATGCCGTCGCCGGCGCGATCTGGCTCGGAGCCCTGGCGTTTGCCGGCTACCGGCTCTACCAGATGCGGACGCTCACTCCGCTCGAAGCGGAAGTGCTGAAGTCGGGCGTGGATTCCTACACGACCACCCGCAGCGAAACGGACTGGGAGGGTTTCGCGACGCAATCGGAAACCGAGGTGCATGTGCCCGTGGTCTGGGTGCGCTACCGGTTTCACGGCAAGACCTATACCGTGGAAGCCCGGCACGATACCAGCGGCCTCAAGTGGATCCAGGAGCGGATCGCCCGGCGCTGGAAGCCGGGCGAGCGGATTCGCATCCACATCGATCCCGGCGACCCCGGCAAGCCCGTGCCGGACCTGGGACTGAACCTGCATACCTTTCAGATGTCTTTCGTGCTGCTGTTTGCCGGCTGCGTCTTTGCTCTCTTCGGATACGGCGCCGGCCGGGTGATGGTCTCCGTTTCCGGCATGTTCGAGCAGAAGCTGCGGCAGTACGGGCCGGCCGCCGAAGCCGCGCGCGTCGAGGCGCCGCCCGCACGGGCCCCCACCGTCGCCGATGACGAACCGCTGCCGGTTCCCATGGGGACCGTCAAGGCCCTGGCCGGCGTGGTGTGCTGCGTGGCGTCGCCGCTGTTCGATCCCCTGGGTTACGTGCTCACCGTTCTCGGCACGGTTCTGCTGTGGGGCGGCGCCACCTTTCCGGCAGCGGCGCGGCTGGCTGCCACCGCCGTGCTGCTGCCGCCCAGAATCGCGCCGCTCCTGATCGCGGCGCTGGCCGGTCCCGGCGAGTTCTCCTTCGTGCTGGACCCGCGCGCCCCCGCGATGTCCTCCAGTGCCTGGGGCTGGTATGGGCTGCTCTGGGCCGTCTTCGCCGTCCTGCTCCTGATATTCAGTGAGAGAGGCAGCGCGCTGCTTGCCGGCGCGGGCCTCGGGAAGGCCGCCGCGCCGGGGACAAGGCACGAACACGCCCCGGTTCTGCTGATCGTCCCCGGCCTGCTGGTCCTCGGATGGGCCACCAACGCCCTGCTCGGGTTGAAAAACGACTTTGAATGGGTCGAACCCGCCAATGCCGGCAGCTGGCAACTGAAACACAGTGTGCGCGGCAGGGTGGCCTCGTTCACTGCACCCGGCGTGGCTTCCATCGAAGGCCGCGAGGAGGGCTCCCGGGAGAAGCCGGTGTACCACATCCGGTTTGCCCTTCAGGACGGGACGCGGGCGCTGGCCACGCGGTCGCTTTCCGCTTTCGGAGAGTTGCGAAAGCTCGCCGCCACAGCGGAGCTGGCGCCGGAACGGATGCGGTTGCGGTACGGCGAAGGAACGGTGTGGACCAACGGGGCGTTTTCCCTGAAGGACCGCATTGGAAGGTATGAGGCCGCCGGCGGCGGCTTCGTGGATTTGCGGCTCGACGCGGCCGGCCGCCTGGCCGGCACGGCATCGATGACGGGCGGGACGGCCGCGCGTGCAATGCGTGCGATCAAGGTAACCGAAGAGGGCGGCATTGAATATCGAACCGGCATCTTCGGCAGCACCGCCGGGAACTTCGAGGGCGAGAGGCTGGTCATCGGAGGCGTGGAGTTCCGGAAGTCCCGCCGGTAAGGCCGCTCACCGCCGGTTCCCGCCCGCGCGGATCAGGGACTCCAGCGATTGCTCCAGATCCCGGACCCGGAAACCGAAGGGGCCGGGCTCGCTCTTGAAGGCCACCCGGCCGCCTCGGCCGATCAGGTAGATGCGGTCGGGCCAGGCCGTGTAGGCTCGCTCTGCCCGGTTATCGAGCGAGTCCACAAGCGCCGGAAGTTGAATATCGAGGTTGCGCACGCAGGCCAAGGCCACCGCGGAGCGTTCAAGGGCGCTGCGCGGCGAAGCGAAAAGCACCCCTTCCCGGAGATTCACGGGCATCTGCCACAGATCGACCGGATGCGCCTCCTGGATGTAGACCACGAAGAACGCCACCCGGTCTTTGTAGAGCCGGTACAAACGGTTGAGCGCGGGAACCTCCCGGCGAAAGGGCGGTCAGGTGTAGCTGCCGAAGACCAGAACCACGGGGCGGTGCGTCCACTCGCCGGAGAGTCTCACGTGGCGGCTGCGATCGGGAACTGGCAGCGCGAAATCGGGCGCGCCGTGTCCAACGTCGAGGCGCCCTTTCCTGGCGGACATCCACAGCGGCTTGAATGGAAGGACCATCATGGCGGACATGGGGACGCGCGACATGATGGCCCCAAAACGTTCCGGGGGCTGCTGCATGGCAACGTATAGGCCCGCGGAAGCGCTCCCGTACAGCAATCCCAGCACGCCCAGGGTTGGAGCGATCCATTTGCGGAACATACATCCTCCAGAGATTGAAGACAGGATAGCAGGGATTGAAGCGCATGAAGGCCCGGCCAATACCGTCCGGATAGCCGAGAGATACTGGTTTGGGCGGCCCCGGCTTCGCAGGGGCTGGGTCCGGTGAACCGATATGACACGAACGCTCGAGCGTTTTCGACTGGATGGGAAGATCGCCCTGGTGAGCGGCGGCGCCGGCATCGTGGGACGGCCGATTGTGCGGGCGCTGGCCGAGGCGGGAGCCACGGTCCTGTGCGCCGGCCGCGACGGCGAAAAATGCCGCCGCCTGGCGGAGGAACTGGCGCGCGAGGGCTGCCGCGTCGAGGGACTCGCGTGCGACTTCTCGGACGAGTCCGCGCTGCGTGCCCTGCGCGACGACATTCTGGCCAGGCACGGGCGGCTCGACGTGCTGTTCAACAACGCCGTGGCTCGCGCCGGCGGCGACCTGCGGCATGCCACGGCGGCGGAGTGGGAAGAAAGCATGAGGCTCAACTCGACGGGGCTGTTCCTCGCCTGCCAGATCCTCTCCGAGCCCATGCAGGCGCAGCGTTCCGGATCCATCGTCAATATCGCCTCCATCTATGGAATGGTGGGACCGACATTTTCCATTTACGCCGGCAGCCGCATCACGAACCCTGTAAACTACGCGTTTGCGAAAGGCGGCATGATTAACCTGACGCGCTACCTGGCGAGCTATCTCGCTCCTTACCAGGTGCGGGTGAACTGCCTCTCGCCCGGCGGGTTCCTGAGCGACGGGCAGGACGAAGTCTTCCGGGCGAACTATGGGCGGCAGGTCCCGCTCGGCCGTCTCGCCACCGGGGAAGACATCCAGGGTCCGGCCGTTTTCCTGGCTTCCGACGCCTCGCGCTACATTACCGGCGCGAATATTCCCGTCGACGGCGGCTGGACGGCAATCTGAGAGGATGGGTTCACCGTTGAACAGACGCAGCTTCGCCAAAGTGATCGGAGCAGGCGCGGCCGCGCCTCCGGCGCCGGAGCCGCAAGCCGCAGCGCAGCCGGGCTATCGCACGGCAAGCCCCTTCGACGTGGGGATCAGGTCCCAGTTGTTCATCGACCGGGTCCTGGTGAGAGAGACCAGGGACATCGCGTTCACCCTGCACCCGGCCGAGCGGCATCCGGCCAACCCCCTGGTGGTTGCCGACCGGCCGTGGGAGGGCTGGCGCCTGGAACTGTTCGGCAGCGCCATCTACGACGAGGACGAGCGCCTGTTCAAAATGTGGTACGTTCCCGAACCGGTAGGCTGGTTCGGCCCCGCTCCCGGCGGCGCCTCGGCGGATAACCCGACCTGCTACGCCACCAGCGCGGACGGCATTCACTGGGAGAAGCCCCTGGCCGGCGCACTGACTTCTCCGGACGGCACCCGGACCAACGCCCTTCTTTTCGCCACTCACCTGCCCAGCGTGGTCAAGGACAGAGCGGAGCGCGATCCCGGGAAGCGCTACAAGATGACGTGCTACATCCACCAGCCGCGGGAGATCCGCGGGTACCGGACCATGGTCTCGCCGGACGGCATCCGCTGGAGGCTGCACAGCAAGACTCCCATCTGCCGGGCGGCCGACGTCATCACCAGCTATTACGATACGGACCGCCGCCTGTTCGTGGCCATGGCCAAGATCGGCACGCCGGTTCGCGGGCACAACCGCCGGGTGTTCTACGTCACCACCAGCACGAACTTCGACGACTGGACGGAAGCGGAACTGGCCATCTATCCGGACCTAGAGGACGATGCCGGCTCCCTGGGGCGCATTGAGGAGGCGCGCAGCCTGCTCGACGTCCCGGACAATCCGGAGCAGATGCGGACGGAGTTCTACGGGGTGGGCTTCCACCAGGCCGAGAGCTGCACGCTGGCCTTTCCCTGGGTGTTCACCATCAACAACGAAGCCCGCTACGGCAACCAGGAAGGGCCCTTCGAGATTCAGCTGGCGGTGTCGCGCGACCTGAAGAACTGGCAGCGGCCCTTCCGGATTCCCTGCCTGCCGCGGGGCAGGCCCGGCGACTGGGAGTGCGGCATCCAGCAGACGGCGTCGAGCACCGTGCGCGTAGGCGATGAAGTCTGGCTGTACTATTCCGGCGCGAATTACACGCACGGCACTCCGGTGCTCTACCGGCCGGAAGGCGCCGGCCGGAAGACGAAGTACACCAGCAGCATCGGACTGGCCAGGTGGACCGTGGACCGCTTTGTCTCCGCGGACGCCGGCGCCTCCGGCGGCGCGCTGACTACCGTCCCCGTGGTCTTCGGGGGCGACAGGCTGGAGATCAACGCGCGCACGCGCCGGGGCGGCAGCATCCGTGTGGAACTTCTGGACGCGGCGCGCAGGCCCCTGAGTCCTTTTGAGCAATCGCAGCCTGTCCGGGGCGACAGCGTGCGCCACCAGGTGCGCTGGCCGGGGAATGCCGCGCCGGGTGCGCTTCAAGGCAAGCCGGTGAGCCTTCGCTTTCACTTGCAGGACGCGGAATTGTTTGCCTTCGCATTCCGTTCGGACGCGCGCGGCCGGTAAGGGGAGCCGGTATGACCATCGATCATCTCGAAACCCGGATCCTGTACGAGAATCCGAAGCCTCACGTGCACAGCCGGCACGGGTATTTCCCCGGGCTGGCGTTCCTGCCCTCGGGAGACCTGCTGGCTCTCTTCGTGATGGCGGAAGCCTTTGAATCGCCCGATGCGACCACCTGGGTGGCCCGTTCCCGCGACCTGGGCCGCACCTGGCAGGTGGAAGGACCTCTCTGCGATCGGAACACCCTGTGCCCGCCGGCCAGCGACACGCTCAAGCCCGCCGTTTTGCGGGATGGCTCGGTGATCGCCATGGGGTACCGGTTTCACCGCGAAGACCCGGAACAGGGCATCGGCATTCCGGAGACCGGCGGGGTGCTTCCGGGAGAGAACATCGCCGCCTTCTCCCAGGACGAGGGCCGCACCTGGAGCGAGCCGCGGGTGATTCCCCGCTCCCGTCCGGAACTGCTGGAGATCTCGGGGCCCTGCATCGAGCTGGGCTCAGGCGAACTCCTTGCGGTCGCGGCTCTGTACCCGATGCCCGACGGCACGCATCCCTCGGGCCGCCTGGGAGTGGTGGCCCGCAGTTCCGACCGGGGCCTGCACTGGGACGACACGACGGTCTTCTACCGGAACGGGCCGGTCATTCCCTACGAACCGCGCGTCTGCCGGATGGAAGACGGGCGCCTCGCGGCCATCGTATGGGCCTACAACCCGGATACGGGCGAGCACCATGCCAACCAGTTGGTGATCTCGCGTGACGGCGGCTTTTCCTGGTCGGCCCCCCTCGATACCGGCCACATGGGACAGGCGTCCAATCTGCTGCCTCTGGGCGGAAACCGGCTGGCGACGATTCACGCCCACCGGGGGGCGGATCCCGGAATTTACGTCCGCATCGGCGACCTGGAGGGCGGCCGCTGGCGCGTGATTTTCGAGACCGCGATTTACGGAGCGGGCTCGCGCCGCCAGACGCGGCCGGGCCAGGCCGCGCCCGACATGTTCACTTCCCTGCGGTTCGGGCAGCCCTCCCTGCTGCGGCTGCCCGGCGACGAGCTGCTGGCCTGCCACTGGGCGGTGGAAGACGGCCAGGGCAGGATCGTGACTCACCGGCTGCGCCTGAGAGCCGGTTCATGAAGGGCTTCACCGCGCTTGACACCCTGGCGGTCGCCGTTTACCTGATGGCTGTCGCCGCCGCCGGGAGTTCGTTCTACCGGAGAAAGAGCACCGCCAGGGAGTACTTCCTGGGAGGAAGGCGCGTCTCCTGGCTGCCGGCGGGCATCTCCATCATCGCCGCGGACCTCAGCGCCATCAGCGTCATGGGAAGTCCCGCCTGGGGCTACCAGCACAATCTCGAGCTGGCTATGTCGGCCTTCGCCCTGCCGTTGGTGGCGGTCCTGTACATCCGCGTGTTCGTCCCCTTTTACTCGTCGCTGGATCTGTACACCGCCTACGAGTACCTGGAGCGGCGTTTCGGCCTGGCGGTGCGGCTGGGCGCCAGCGGACTATTTCAGATCCTGCGCTCGGTACACGTCTCCCTGGCCCTGTACGCCCCGTCGCTGGTGATCTCGTTCGTGACCGACCTGCCGGTCTGGCAGTGCGTGCTCTGCATGGGCGCCTTCACCACCTTCTACGCCACGCTGGGCGGCATGAAGGCGGTGATCTGGACCGATGTCATCCAGTTCTTCACGGTGATGTCGGGGATCGCACTGGTCTTCGTGATGAGCGCCGGCAGCCTGGAAGGGGGGCTCGCGGCCGCGTACCGGACGGCGCTGGAGGGAGGCCGGCTGCAGTTCCTGAATCTCTCCACCGATCCGGCGTACCTGACATCGGTCTGGGCCTGCCTGATTGGGGGAGCTGTGCTCTACCTGGCGCCGCTGGCCACCGACCAGGCCGTGCTCCAGCGCCTGTTAGCCACGCGCTCCACCGAAGACTGCCGGCGCTCCGTCGTGCTGCAATCCGCCCTCATCGTACCCGTGAACTTCCTGCTGTTCGGGACGGGAGTCGCGCTCTATGTTTTCTACCAATCCCATCCCGGCCGCCTCGCCGGGCTTCCCAATCCGGACGCCATTTTGCCGTTCTTCGCGGTGCGGGAGCTTCCGCACGGCGCCAGCGGTTTCATCATCGCGGCCATCCTGGCGGCATCGATGGCGGTGATGTCGGCTGGGATCAACTCGCTGACGACCGCCACCACCGTGGATTTCTACCAGCGGGTCTTCCGGCCTTCGGAAACACCGCAGCACTATGCCTGGGTGGGCCGTATCGGGACCGCGTGCTGGGGAGCGGGCGTGACGGTCCTGGCCTTATTTGCAGGCAGACTGGGAGAGCTGGCCCTGGCGTACAACCGCGTCAGCAGCGTGATCTCAGGCCCGCTGCTGGGTGTCTTCCTGCTGGCGATCCTGACGCGGCGCGCCAATTCGGCCGGCGTGCTGGCAGGTTCAGCCGCGGGCGGACTGGCGGTGATCGGCGTCATGAACGGCACGAACTGGAGCTTCTTCTACCACGGCGTTATCGGACTGGCCGTGACCCTGCTGGCCGGGTATCTGGCCAGTTACGCCGCCCCGCCCCCGCCCGAACATCAAACCCGCGGCCTGGTCTGGCACGGGAGCGCGCGTCCGGAAGCGTCCCGCCCTCGGGTAGCGGGCCGGTGAATCCCCAACGGGCGCCCCGTCAGGCGCCCGCGGTCTTCGCGGCAACAGACTGCACCTGCCGCGCGCTCCCTCGCAGCGGCACGGACCGGTAGGTGTGCTGCACGCCCTTGGGCGGCCCGGCGATGGTGGTCTTGACCGTCGTGGACAGTCCCACGGTCCGGAAGGACTGCCTGGCCGATTGCTTCGCAAGCTGGATGGCCGGCAGCAGAAAACTGAACAGGGTCTGGGTCCGGTCGGGCTTCGCGGCCACGGTGACGGTCACCAGCGTTCCGATACTGGAGTCCAGCAACCCTATCTGATCGCCGCTGAACTGAAGAGTCGTCCGGCCCTTCTGAAAGCTGAGCTGCGCCTGGCCGGTAATCGAGGAAGTTGAGTAATCGACGCGAACGCCTTTTCCCCGGAGTTCAAACTGATTCGGTACGATCTTCGATGCCATTGCCGTTCCCTCCCTTGGGGGCAATTATACGCCAAGTCGTCTTCGGGGGACGCCGGAATTCCGGGAGATCCCGGCAGCGGTCTTGCGCGGTCCGGGTCGGGAAGAAGACCGCGCGCGCCCCAGCTGCGGCCGCCCGCCGGAGGGTTCCAGAGGCAGCCGGCGCATCCTGTACACTTGCGCTGGGTGTTCAGCCCCCGCACGCTCGGTTATACTGGTTAGCTTACGCAAGATCGCACTGAGGGGGTGAGATGGGCGCGATAGCTTTGAGCCCCGTGGGCCGGATGACCCGGTTCTACGAGGCGACGATCGGCAAGAAGGCCGTGATGGCCGTGACGGGAGTGGTCCTGTTCGGCTACGTGGTGGGGCACATGCTGGGGAACCTGCAGATCTTCCTGGGTCCCGCCCAGCTGAACCGCTATGCTGAACTGCTGCACTCCGCACCGGCCCTGCTCTGGGCCGTGCGGCTGCTGCTGCTGGCGGCCGTCGGGCTGCATGTCACGGCCTCCCTGCAGCTGTGGTGGCTGCGGCGCCAGGCGCGGCCGGTGCGCTACCAGAAGAAGGACGATGTGGGCGGCAATTACGCCTCGCGCACCATGATGTGGAGCGGACCCATCCTGGCGGCTTTCGTGGTGTTCCACGTTCTGCACCTGACCACCGGCGGTGTGCCCGGCCTGCCCATGGAAGCGGGCAACGTGTACAACAACGTGGTCCGGGGATTCCTGCACCCGGCCGTCTCCCTCGCCTACATCGTGGCGGTATCCATGCTGATGCTGCACATGTACCACGGTTTGTGGAGCATGTTCCAGACCGTGGGGGCCAGCCACCCGCGATACACACCGCTGCTGAAGAGCCTGGCCAAGATCGTGGCCGTGGTGCTGCTGTTGGGTTACATCTCGATACCGGTAGCGGTGATGGCCGGAATCCTGACGCCGCAATAAGGGAGACATCATGACACTCGATTCGAAAGCTCCATCCGGCCCCATCGAGCAGCGCTGGGACAAGCACCGCTTCGAACTCAAGCTGGTGAACCCTTCCAACAAGCGCAAGTTCAACATCATCGTGGTGGGCACCGGACTGGCGGGAGCCTCGGCCGCGGCTACCCTGGGGGAGTTGGGGTACAACGTCAAGTGCTTCTGCTTTCAGGACAGTCCCCGGCGGGCCCACTCCATCGCCGCGCAGGGCGGCATCAACGCCTCGAAGAACTACCGTAACGACGGCGACAGCACCCACCGGCTGTTCTACGACACGGTGAAAGGCGGCGACTTCCGGGCGCGCGAATCCAACGTCTACCGCCTGGCGCAGGTCAGCGTGGACATCATCGACCACTGCGTGGCCCAGGGCGTCCCGTTCGCCCGCGAGTATGGCGGGCTGCTGGACAACCGCTCCTTCGGCGGCGCCCAGGTTTCGCGCACCTTCTATGCGCGCGGGCAGACGGGACAGCAACTGCTGCTGGGCGCCTACCAGGCCCTGTTGCGGCAGGTGGCGGCCGGCCAGGTGCAGATGTTCCCGCGGCGCGAGATGCAGGAACTGGTGGTGGTGAACGGTAAGGCGCGAGGCATTGTGACGCGCAACCTGATCGACGGCCGCTTGGAGAGCCACTGGGGCGACGCCGTGGTGCTGGCCACGGGCGGCTACGGCAACGTGTTCTACCTGGCGACCTATGCCAAGGGATCCAACGCCTCGGCCATCTGGCGAGCCTACAAGAAAGGCGCGCTCTTTGGCAATCCCTGCTTCACCCAGATCCATCCTACCTGCATTCCGGTGACCGGTGAGTACCAGTCGAAGCTCACCCTGATGAGCGAATCCCTGCGCAACGACGGGCGCATCTGGGTGCCGCTCAACAAGGGCGACAAGCGCCCGCCCAGCCAGATCCCGGAGGCGGAGCGCGATTACTTCCTGGAGCGGCGCTACCCGGCCTTCGGCAACCTGGTGCCGCGCGACGTCGCCTCGCGGAACGCCAAGACGGTGTGCGACGAGGGCCGGGGCGTGGGCGAGAGCGGCTTCGGCGTGTACCTGGATTTCGCCGACGCCATCCAGCGCCTGGGGCGGCAGGTGATCAAGGAACGCTACGGCAACCTGTTCGACATGTACAAGTTAATCACCGCCGAAAATCCGTACGAGGCGCCCATGCGAATCTACCCGGCCAGCCACTACACCATGGGCGGCCTGTGGGTGGATTACAACCTGATGAGCACCATCCCGGGCCTGTACGTGCTGGGCGAGGCTAATTTCTCCGACCACGGGGCCAACCGCCTGGGGGCCAGCGCCCTGATGCAGGGGCTGGCGGACGGTTACTTCATTCTGCCGTACACCATCGGCGACTACCTGGCCCAGACGAAATTCGAGAAGGTGGACGGCACGCAGCCCGAGTTCCGCCAGGCCGAGGAGCAGGCCGCGGCCTTTCTGCAGCGCCTGCTGGGCGTGAACGGCAAATACACCGTGGACCACTTCCACCGCGAGCTGGGCCGCCTGATGTGGAACTACTGCGGCATGTCACGCACCGCCGAGGGCCTGAGACGCGTATTGAAGGAAATCCCCGAACTGCGCGAGCGGTACTGGCGCGAGGTCAACGTGCTGGGCACCGCCGGAGACTTCAACCAGCAACTGGAGAAAGCGGGGCGCGTGGCCGACTTCATGGAACTGGCCGAACTGATGTGCCTGGACGCGCTCCACCGCAACGAGTCCTGCGGCGGGCACTTCCGCGAGGAGTACCAGACGCCGGACGGCGAGGCCCTGCGGAACGACGCGGAATATTGCTACGTGGGGGCCTGGGAGTACAAAGGACTGGGCCGGGCGCCCGAGCTACATAAAGAGCCGCTGAATTTCGAGTACGTGATTCCGACGCAACGGAGCTATAAGTAAATGAACCTCACATTACACGTCTGGCGTCAGAAGAACGCAAGCTCCCCGGGCCGCATGGTGCGCTACGAAGCGCGGGACATCAATCCGGACATGTCGTTCCTGGAGATGCTCGACGTCGTCAACGAGGGCCTGATCGGGAAGGGCGAGGAGCCCATCGCTTTCGACCACGATTGCCGGGAAGGCATCTGCGGCATGTGCGGCTTCATGATCAACGGCACGGCGCACGGACCGCTGCGCGGCACCACGGTGTGCCAGTTGCACATGCGGCACTTCGAGGACGGCGAGGAGTTGTACCTGGAGCCGTGGCGGGCGCGGGCCTTTCCGGTGATCCGTGACCTGGCGGTGGACCGCTCGGCGTTCGACCGCGTTATCGCCTCCGGAGGATACATCTCCGTCTCTACCGGCAGCGCGCCGGACGCCAACGCGATTCCGGTGCCCAAGGAATCGGCCGAGCGGGCCATGGACGCGGCCGCCTGCATCGGCTGCGGCGCTTGCGTGGCCATGTGCCCGAACGCCTCCGCGGCCCTGTTCCTGGGCGCCAAGATCAGCCACCTGGGCCTGCTGCCCCAGGGCCAGCCGGAGCGCAACCAGCGGGCCATCCGCATGGTCGCCCAGGCCGGCCGGGAGCTGTTCGGCAACTGCACCAACATCGGCGAGTGCGAAGCGGTCTGCCCCAAGGAGATCAGGCTGGAGGTGATCGCCCGCATGAACCGCGACTTCATCAAGGCCAGTTTCACCGAGCGGGAAGCCCTGCGCGAGGACGCGGAGGAAGTGATCAAGGAGCCGCTGGCCGGCGGGCGGCGGTAAGGATTGAACGCCGGCAACCGGCGGCAGTGGATCACCGAGGGCGGGCATCGAGTAGGATAGTCC
>JADZAF010000143.1 GCA_020852755.1 Bryobacterales bacterium | reverse complement strand
CCAGGCGCTTCGCGAACGGCTCTACACGCCCGGCGAGTTGCTGCGCATGGATCAACTCCGCCCGGACCCCGGTGCCGCCCCGGAAAAAGTCGACAAGCAGCTTCGGTTGTTTGACGAGCGCGCCTGAGGGAAGTGCGAATCGCATGCATCGTGGAAGGGTATGGAGAGCGCGAAGCTGTCCCGGTTCTGATTCGCCGCATCGCCTTTCAGCTTGACCCGGGTTTGAACGTCCGCATCCCCCATCCCATCCGGCTGGCCAAGAGCAGGCTCCTGCAACCCGGCGAACTGGAAAGGGCCGCTAACCTGGCTGCGATCCACATCGAGGGCAGCGGCGGAATCCTGGTCGTTTTGGATAGCGACGACGACTGTCCGGCTGAGGTCGCTCCCAGGCTGCTCGCAAGAGTACGGTCGGCCCGAAGCAACTTGCCGTCGGCGGTTGTGCTGGCGAACAAGGAATTCGAGTCCTGGTTCCTGGCGGCTGCCCGGTCTCTGCGCGGCTACCGGGGATTCCCGGATGATCTGGAACCCCCCGCGCAGCCGGAGACGGTCCGGGGCGCCAAGGAATGGCTCAGCAGGCATCGGCGGGAAGGCGCCTGCTCACCGTCGGTCGACCAGTCATCTCTGGCGGCGCATTTCAGCCTCGACCTTGGACGCCGGGCGCCCTCATTCGACAAGTGCTGCCGCGACGTGACCCGCCTCCTTGCGGCGCTTCGAGCCTCGCCGCGTTGATCCGGGCCTCGCCGCGCCCGGTACTCCCGCCGGTTCCGGGGACTATCTGCCTTCCCGGGTCCCAATCCGCTGCCCGAGTATAATGAGCCCGATGGCAAGTCCCGGAATCCTGCACCTGCACACCTACTTCCTGTTCCCGTTCGTCATCGACAAGCAGGCCGTGGTGAAGGAGCACGCCGGCATCTTCCACCGCCACGAACACTGGATTGACGGCCTGGACGGCTGGATCCTGAGTCACCAGCCGGCCTGGGAGCCGCTGGGCGGCTGGCGGCGGGCGGCCTATTCCCGCTTCGACATGGACGCCCCGGCCTATCAGGACATGGTCTTCTTCCACCCCTTTGTGCGCCGCGTGTTCTTCGACTCCACCGAGGAATCGGGCGAAACCGGAGAGAAGGAATCGCTGCTGCGAACCTATACCCTCCCCGTCGCGGAAGGCAGCCGGCTCCTCTTCGAGGCCGAGGACGCCCGCGGCCGCTGCCTGTCCACCGAAGCCACGGACCTGCGCCTGTTCCTGTTCGCCAACGGGATCGGAATCCTGTCCATCGGCGTGGAAGCCCTGGGCATCGGGGCCGGCGAAGCGCTTTGGATCAATGAATCGATGCGCAAGGTCTATCCCTCCAGCGGGCGGCAGCTCCGCGAAGGCCGGATCCCCAACTGCATGCGCTTCGTGCTGGAGCGCGACGGGAGCCGTGAAACCCTGGTCGAGGAGCGCTTCACCCGCTGCGCCATGAAAGGCTTCCTGCCGCCCCTTGCGAAGACGATTACTTCGTTGATCTACTTCGCCGACTACGGAAGGGAGGAATACGAGCCGGTGCTCGACGAGCGCATGATCGTCTACACCTACTTCGCCATCGACCCGGCCACCGTCCCTCCCGATTATCGCCGGTCCGAAGAGTACCGCGTCCTGCTCAGCCGCTTCCTCTACGTGGACCGCGCCGGTTCCTCCTACCGCTACGATCCGGAGTTCACCCGCGGCGAGATGCAGGAGCAGATGTACCGGCGCTGGGCTCACCAGGGCACCTGGTACGGCTACACCAGTTACAGCAGCATCAGCGCCGCCATCGGAACCTTCGACTGCGATGAACACCAGTTGCGGGAAGGCTTCCTGATCCACCGCATGTTCAACACCCGCTACTACCTGATGGCCATCGTGGCCCTGTTCTACCGCGCCACACTGCTGCACTTCAACGAACGCACGGCCTACGTCTCCAAGCGGCTGTACCTCGACCAGGAAGACGGCCGCCTGACGCCCGAGAACATCCGCCTGGCTAACGGCCTCAGGTCCGAGTTCCTGCATTTTTCCAACTATTGGTACTTTGAGGAACTGGCCAACAAGGACGAAGAGGTCGAGCACTTCACCCGCCAGTGCCGGCAGTACCGCATCGAGCCCATGAAGAACGGCATCGAAGCGGAACTGGAGAAGCTCGACGCTTCCCTGCACAACTACAACCAGATGCGCAACACGGAAGCCGTCAACCGCCTGGCCATGCTGAGTCTCATCCTCGGCGCCGGAGCGGTGCTCACCGGCTTCTTCGGCATGAATTTCGGCCGCGGCTTCGCCAGGCTGTTCTTCGAACCCGACGCGCAATGGCTGCCGGTGCACTACAGCGCCGTGGTGATCGTGGCGGCGCTGGCCTTCGCAGCGCTGTTTTTCGGAACCTACATGGTGGCGGCCAACTGGGCCGACTACCGGGACATCCTCCACCCCAAGCGAGAGGACGCCCGGAAGCATCCCCGGGCGCCCGGTGTTTCAGGAACCGCGGGCCGGTGAGACGCCGTCCGGCGTCGCGAAGCGGGCCCGCACGGCCGGACTCACCCCGGCGGGCTTTCCGGTCCGGGCATCGATCGGGCACCACAGGCTGCGCGCCTGCGCCAGGACGGTCCGGTCGCCGGCGCGCAGCACTTCCGTGAAGCGTTCGAAGCGCAGCCGGCTGGCGCTGCCCACCCACGTCCGGACCGCGATACCATCCCCCAGGAAGGCCGCCCTCCGGTAATCGATTTCGTGCCGCACCACCACCCAGTACAGCCGGGCCTGGTCTTCTGCGGGAGCGGCCGCCCGCCAGTGCGCCTCAGCGGCCGCCTGTACCCATCGCAGGTAGCAGATGTTGTTGACGTGGCCGAGCTGGTCGATGTCCTCCGGGCGCACCTCAAGAGCCAGTTCGTAAACTTCGGGCATCCGGGCCCCGCTATTTCCTGAATGTCACGTACCCGAAGGATTCGGGAACGTGGAAGTTAGGTTTCGGCGTCTTCACCGGCGACCAGGTGCTGTACTGGGCGTTCGTCTTGCCTCCCGCCCGGTTCAGGTTCAGCCGCCAGACGTCCCCGGGACGCGGAGGCGTGTGGGCGGCGTCGCGCGAGAAGTTGCGGAACGGGATGGCGATCTCCAGGATCCAGTGATCGTCGTCCGGCGACGCGTCCTTCTTGGGAAGCCCGTGGTGCGAGGTCCGCCAGGCCACCCCGTCCGGTTCCCAGCGCATGCCCCCGGTCCACCAGTCCGCGCGGATGAAATTCAGCATGGTGCCGAGCACGTTCAGTTCGAACCCATAGTAGTTGCGCGGCTTCTCGGGGTTGGGGCTGATGAAGACCTCGACGCAATCGTCGAGCGAGACCGGGCCGTGGCGCTCGGTCACGTAGCCCGAGATGTGCTTGTCGTGGCAGTAATACCCGACGTAGAGATTCTCGTCGTCCCACAAAAGACGGGCAACGGTTTTCTCCTTTTCGCCTTCCGTATACCAGTTGAAGTGGAAATCGGTGACGGCCTTGGCCTTCTTCCAGGCCGGCTCGTCCAGCTTGCCGTCCA
This sequence comes from Bryobacterales bacterium, assembly GCA_020852755.1. Classification (GTDB taxonomy): domain Bacteria; phylum Acidobacteriota; class Terriglobia; order Bryobacterales; family Bryobacteraceae; genus JADZAF01. The sequence goes on along the minus strand of JADZAF010000143.1, from coordinate 62,686 downwards.
CCGTAATGGGCGAGGGCGCGCGGCGAATCTCGGTGCGCGGGAAATCCTGGGCCGCCAGCGCCCCGGCGGCGGCCACGAGCAGAATCGAATAGTGGGTCATCGGAGTCTGTAGCTGACGGACATGCCGTCGTTCTTCTCCATCGAAGCACGGATGATCACGGTTTCGTAATCCCGACTGGTCTCCACGTACTGCAGAAAATCGGCCATGGCTTTCTGCGACACGATGACGTTGTCGGCCACCACCACCGCGCCGCGCTTCAGTTTCGGCTCGAGCAGCTTCAGATACTCGTAGTAATCCTTCTTGAGGGCATCCAGGAAGACGAAATCGAATTGCCCGTCCAGGGTGGGCAGCACCTTCAGCGCGTCGCCCTCCACCACCGTCACGGTCTTCTCCAGCCCGACTTTGCGCAGGTTGTCTCGCGAGATCTGGGCGCGGCCCGGATCGATCTCCACCGAGTATAGGTGGCCGCCCGTGCGCTCGAACCCGATGCCCATGTTGATTGCGCCGAACCCGTGCGCCACCCCCACCTCGACGCCCCGCTTCGCTCCCAGGCTTTGGATCAGGATGCGCAGCATCATGGCGTCGCCGGGAGTGGTGCTCAGGCTGTCCCGCTTGAAGCTCTCGAGGAAAGACTTGCGGAATTCCGTGCTGTTGATGGCAAGATCGGCCGCAAGCATGCAGGGAAGGCATGCGGCCAGGGCGATAAAGAGATAGGTCTTGGTCATGTGTCTTCTTCCGGCCGGAGGTACAGATTCTTGACTATACCGTGTTTCACCCGGCCGGAGAGAAGATCTGCCCCGCCGGACGCTTCAGACCTGGCCGGTGCGGCTGACGTTGATTTTTCCGTTGACGGTCTTGAGTTGGATACTGGCGCCGCCCCCGCCGACCTGGCCTTCCATACTGCGGCCCACGAAACGGCCCTTGACCATCGCCAGACCGAAATCGTTGGTAATCTCGCCGTTCACCGAGCTGGCCTTGAGGTTGGCCGACGGGTTGCCGGGAAGAACCAGGCGGACTTCCCCGTTCACCGTCCTCAGATCCACCGACCGGGCGGGATCGAGGCGGCTCATCACGGCTTCGATCCGGCCGTTGACCGAGGAAAGATTCACGTTGCCGCCCGGGCCCGAGGCCTGGATCTCGCCGTTCACCGTGGAGGCCTCCATGTCGCCCGTGCAGCCCTCGACCGCCAGGGCCCCGTTGACAAGTTCTACTTTGCTGACCTTCGCCGACCTGGGAATGGAGATCGTGTAAGCCACGGACGCGTGCCCGTTGCGTCCCCGCGAACCGCTGCCTTGCGGGTACCGCGTATGTACAGCGACGCGGTCGGCCGCGGCCTCCACTTCGATCTTCAGTTCATCCAGGCGTTCCCGAGTGTCCGCCGTCTTTACCGCGTCGATCCGCACTTCGCTGCGGTCCCAACCGGTGATCTTCACAGCCCCGTTGATGTTGGAGAGGGCAAAACTCCCTCCCGGCGACAGGGTGTAGGTCTGGTGGAACTCCTCGCTGACGTCCTGCGCGGCCGCCCACGAGGAGAAAACCAATGCGGCAATGGTGAGAGAGGTTTTCAGATACATACTGGCCGATCAGACGCGCTGCCCGGCAATTGGTTAGGCCCGCCGCACCCACTACCGCCGCCGCACGAACTTCTGCACCCGCCAGTTCAGAATCTCCGTGACGTAGATGGCGTCCGGCGCCACGGCCAGGTGGTGTGCGAAGCTGAACTGGCCCGGCAGCTTCCCCGGGCCGCCGAGAATACCCAGCACGTTGCCCTCGAGGTCCAGCTTCAGCACCCGGTTGTTGTAGCCGTCCGCCATGTACAGCTCCTGCTCGGGTGTCAGGTCCAGGCCCCACGGGGCGCCTACGTGCTTCCACTGCTCCAGGAACTTGCCGCCGGCGTCGAAGATCTGGATCCGGTAGTTCTCGCGGTCGCCCACGTAGACCCGGCCGCGGCGGTCCACCACGATCGAATGCGGTGTATTGAACTCGCCCTCGCCGGCGCCTTTGCGGCCCCAGGTGGTCAGAAAGGTCCCGTCCCTGGCAAACTTGACCACCCGGGAGTTGCCATACCCGTCGGTGACGTAGATGCTCCCGTCCGGGCCGAAGGCGATGTCGGTGGGCCGGTTGAAGCGCTGGATCTCCGCATCACGGATTCCGGGCTTTGCCGGGAAGGAAGCGGGATCGGTCTTCCGACCGGGCGGATCGATCGGAATCCCTCCCCGCGAAAAGGTGGTCAGGACCATCCGTATGCGCCCGCTCGGATCAATCTTGAGCACGTCATTCGAGGTGTCGTCCACGGTCCACAGGTAGCCCTCCGGGTCGATGCGGATGGCGTGCGGGCGCTTGAACACGTCTTCGCCGAAAGCCCGCACCAGTTCGCCTTCGGCCGTGAATTCCAGGATGGAATGGGCGCCGCGGTGAATCACGTAGACGTGCCCGCGGGCATCGACGGCCACGCCCGGAGTCTGGTTGAAATTCCAGCCCTCGGGCAGCTGCGGCCAGTTGCGGTCCACCTGGTAGGGAAGAGGAGGCTGCGCGCAAAGACAAACCGCCGCGGCCAGGAAGCTGAGGAGGAGGAGAGAGGCCATGCGGGGATTGTACATCCGCCTGGCCGGATCCCGGTATGATGGACGGGACGAGAGGGGAGGCCCTAGCCGCCTGCTGGCCGGTACTACCCAGCATATTGCGGCCTGACGGAAAACGGCCCTACAGGTAGTATCCCCTTTACTTTCGCGCCGGGCGAGTTTAGTATAGTGACATCGTAGCTTCCCCCGAGGCTGTCGAGGTGAAATGGCTTGCTCAAACTGAAGCGCGTTGAACTCCAAGGGTTTAAGTCCTTTTGTGACAGAACCGAACTGCGGTTTAACGGCGGGGGAATCGCCGCCGTGGTCGGTCCCAACGGCTGCGGCAAGTCCAACCTCAGCGACGCCATCAGCTGGGTTCTCGGCGAACAGTCCGCCAAGAGCCTCCGCGGCGCCCGCATGGAGGACGTCATCTTCGTCGGCACCAAGGACCGGAAACCCCTGGGGATGGCGTCGGTGACGATGACACTGGTGGATCCGGCCGTCTACCAGGAGATCCACGACGCCGGGCGGCTCGCCGGCATGAACGGCCACTCCAAGGACGGGTTGAAACCCGGCGAGATCACCATCACCCGCCGCCTGTTCCGTTCCAGTGAGAGCGAATACCTGATCAACGGCCGGATCGCCCGCCTGCGCGACATCCAGGACCTGTTCATGGGAACCGGCCTCGGCCCGGAAAGCTACGCCATCATCGAGCAGGGCCGCATCGGGCAGATCCTCAGCTCCAAGCCCCAGGACCGCCGCTCCATCATCGAGGAAGCCGCCGGAATCACCAAGTATAAGACCCGGCGCAAGCTGGCCGAAGCCAAGCTGGAAAGCGCCAAGCAGAACCTGGCCCGCGTTTTCGACATTCTCGAGGAGGTGACTCGCCAGGTGAATTCGCTGAAGCGCCAGGCCGCCAAGGCCCGGCGCTTCACCGAATTGAAGGCCGAACTCGACGGCCGGCTGCGCATCTTGCTGAAAAGCCGCTACCTTTATCTGGAGCGGGAAGCCGCCAAGGCGGCCCTGGACCTCAGCGCCGCTTCCACGGAGCTGCGCAATCTGGCCGACCGGGTGGCCCGGAACGAGCAGGAACAGCAGCGCCTTCAGACCGCCTGCTACCAGACCGAGGCGCGCCTCACCGAGACTCGCAAGCAGCTGGCCGAGCTCAACGTGGAGGCCGAGCGCACCCGCGGCAAGCTCGAGTACCAGGCACGGCAGATCGGGGCCATCGAGCAGCGGATCGGGCAGGGCGAGGAAGAACTGGCCCAGTCGGCCGCCCGCCTCGCACAGCTCGAATCGGAACTCGAAGCGCACCGCGGCCAGGTGGAGGAACTGGAAGGTCGCATTTCGTCGGCCCGCCGGCGGGCAGTCGAGAAAAACGAAGCGCGCGAGGTGCTGCAAGCCCGCCTGCGCCAGCGGGAAGAGGCCATCGAATCCGGCAGGCGGCAGGTGCTGCGGCTGCTGGGCGAGGCGTCCACGCTCAAGAACCAGTTAGCCCAGGTGGACGAGTTCCTGGTGGGCCTGGAGCGCGAATCCGCGCGTGTCAACAAGGAGGAACAGGCGGCTGCCGCCGACCTGGAGCGGCTGGCTGCGATCCGCGAGCAGCTCTCCGAAGCCACCGCCCGGCGCCAGATGGAACTGGAGACCGTGACCGGCGAGCGGCGCCGCGTGGAGGAAGAGCTGGCCCTTTCGAAGGGCCAGGCGGCCGAGGGACGCAGGGCCATCGACCAGCTTCGCGCCGAGACCTCCCAGTTGAAGGCGCGCCGCGACTCGCTCGAGGAGATCCTCTCCCACCGGGCCTATACCACCGAGTCGGTCAAGAAGCTGTTCGGCGCCATCGAGCAGGGACAGACCGGCGAGTTCCGGCCCATGGGCGTGCTGGCCGACTTCGTGGAAGTGGACCCGGCTTACGAAAAGGCGGCCGAGGAGTTTCTGCACGAGGAACTGGAATACGTCGTGGTCCCGAGCTGGCAGCAGGCCGAGAGCGGCATCGACCTGATGCGCTCCGACCTGGACGGGCGGGCCACCTTCATGGTCCACCCCGAGCAGGCCGCCGGAGCGGCCGAACCGGTGCTCGGTCCCGAGACGGGAATCGTCGGCCGGCTGAGCGACTGTCTCCGCCTGACCAACGGCTTGAAGGACTGCGCGCGCGATCTCCTGCCGCGCCTGGCCGCCTGCTTCATCGCCGAGGACCGCACTGCCGCCCAGAGCCTGGCGGTGCAATATCCCCACTTCTACTTCCTCCTCAAGGACGGCATCTGCTATCACGGCTACGCGGTCAGCGGAGGCAAGAAGACGGGTAGCGGCCCCCTGGCTCTCAAGCGCGAGCTGCGTGAACTCTCGGCGGGATTGAAAACCAAGCAGCGCCAGTTGGACGAAGAGGTGGCGCGGCTGGCGTCATTGGACCGCCAGATTGCCGCCCTGGAGGCTTCCCTGGAGAGGCTGCGCGCCGCCCAGCAGTCCCAGGAGAAGGAAGCCCTGGCCCTGGAGCACGAAGTCCGCAAGGCGGCCGAAGAAACCGCGCGGGCCAACTCCCGTCTCTCCGTCGCCCGCGTCGACCTGGAGCGGTTGCGGCAGGAGGCGGAGCGGTCCATCGCGCAGCGGGAGCGCAACGCGGCGGCGGTGGAAGAGAAGGACCGCTTGCGGCTCGAGCAGGAGCAGAAGCTGGAAGCCGAGCGGCAGGACCTGGACGACCTGGAGGCCGAAACCGCCCGGGCAGCCGAAGAACATGCCGCCCTCCGCGTGGAGCTGGCCGGACTCGAGGAGCGGCAGCGCTCGGTCCGCGGCGCCATGAGCCGCGTCGAGAACAACTTCCGCGAGCGCACCGCGCGCCGCGAGCAGCTCGCCTCCGAGATCCAGCAGCTGGGAGTCGAACGGGCCCGGCTGCTGTCCGACAACATCGAACTGGACAGCAAAGCCACCCTGCTGGCCGGCCGGTTGATCGAGACCGAAGACCGCGTGAACCGCATGGCCGAGGACGAACTGCAGCTGCGCGCCACGCTGGCCGAGGGCGAGGAGGATCTGAAACGGCTGCGCGCGCTGCTCGAAGAGGCCCGGGAGAAACGCTCCCAGGTGGAAGTCGAGCTGGTGAAGCGCCAGGCCGAGCTCAAGTTCCTGGATGAGACCAGCCAGAAGGAGCTGAACTGCCCGGTGGCGGAACTGGCCGCCGGCGAGGAGACCGTCCTGGACGCCGGGGGCCTGGCCGAAGTCGAGCGCCAGTACCAGGAAATCAAGACCAGGATCGACAACCTCGGACCGGTCAATCCGCAGGCCCTGGAGGAATACCAGGAAACCCAGCAGCGCTACGATTTCCTCAACACCCAGCGCCAGGACCTGCTCGATTCCATCCGCGACACCGAGAAGGCCATCCAGGACATCGACCAGGTATCCCGGCAGAAATTCAACGAGGCCTTCGAGGCCGTCAACGCCAACTTCCGCGAGGCCTTCCGCACCCTCTTCGGAGGCGGCGTCGGCGAGATGCGGCTTACCGACGAGTCGAACGCCGCCGAATCGGGTATCGACGTCGTCGCCTCACCCCCGGGCAAACGCCTGCAGAACGTGCTGCTGCTTTCCGGCGGCGAGAAGGCCCTCACGGCCCTGGCCCTGCTGATGGCCATCTTCCGCTACCAGCCCAGCCCGTTCTGCATTCTCGACGAGGTGGACGCTCCTCTGGACGAAGCCAACATCGATCGCCTCATGCGGCTGCTCAAGGAGATGTCCAGGACCACCCAGTTCATCATCATCACCCACTCGAAGAAGACCATGGAGGCCGCCCAGACCCTCTACGGCGTGACCATGCAGGAACCCGGCGTCTCCAAGCTGGTTTCGGTTCGCTTCCAGATGCCCGCGCCGGACCAGCGCTCCGAGGCCGTGGCGTAGACGGGGCGGGCGCCCCGGGGCGCGACGGCCGTGCGGTCCTATCCGCCCAGCAGGTCGTGTACCGGCGGCTTGGGGGCCCACCGCACGAACGCCTCGGCATACTGCCGCCCGCACTCCAGTCCCCGCCAGCGGTTGCAGACCGTGTAATTGGGAACCAGGGCCGGCTGCGCGGCCAGCGTCTTCAGCGCCTCGATCTTGCGTTCGAACACTTCCCCGATATCCACGTAATGGTCCGGAACGAATCCGACCCGCGAGGCCGTTCCCAGGTTCGGTTCGAAAAAGCGTATGTCCCAGGAGGCGCGCGCCATCTGGGCCGCTTCAATCACGCTCACCGCGGTCCGCCAGTGGGTCGGATAAGTGAGTTCGTCCTTCCAGTGCGTGAGAATCAGGCTGGGTTTGAAATCGGCGATCTCCCGCGCCAGCAACTCCATGCGCTCCGGCGTCATCCGCAGCGGACCGTCGCCGAACCCGAACATCCTGCCCTCCGCCCCGATCACTTCCGCGCAGGCGAAGGCCTCCTTCTCGCGGATGCGCCGGACTTCGTCCACGGAGATGCCGGGCCGCTGGCGGATCAGGAAGGCGCTCTCGTCCGACTCGCCCTGGGTCAGCCAGATCACCTTGGCCCTGGCGCCCGCGCGCACGTGCTTGATGAGGGTTCCCCCGGCCCGCGAACAGAAATCCGCGGGGTGCGCGCTGACCGCCAGCACCCTTGCGGGCGCCGGGGCGGCAGCCGCGGCCTGCATGCGAAGCCCGCCTGCCGGAATGCCCGCGGCCAGCCAGGCGCCGGCGACAAACTCGCGTCGTTGCATTCTGTTTTCCTCCCGCCGCACATCTCTGCACGCCCGCGAACTCCCTGTCAAGCCGGGCAGGCCCTGCACGACGGGCCGCGATCAACGCCGGCTTTCCTACAACGAATACTGGGGGATCTTCATCGTCTCCCCGCCCTTCATGGCGGAAAGATGGGCGTAGTAGCCGGGAACCGTCATGTTCAACGCGTCAATCACGTCCACCGCCGGTTTCCGCTTCCGCAGGATGGCGTCCACGAAATCGTCTCCCAGGTAGCCGTGCGAGCCGCCGTGCCCGCCCGGTGAAACACCCGGCGGCAGCGCGTACTTCTTCGTCCGCAGCCCCCTCCCTGCGGCCTCCGCCAGCCTCCGCTTGCCCTCCGCGTCTCCCACGAAGCCCTCCGACCGCCCGTTATGCCAGTCGTACCCCGCATACTCGCCGCGCAGCCGCCCGGCTTCCAGGTACTCGCCCTGCGAGCCGCAGATGATGATCCGGCACAACCCGCCCCTGCGGGTCCGGAAGATGCCCACCTCCGAGTTGAAGATATTGCCGATACTGTTGGGACGCCGCCTCGACTTGTCGAACGGCGCGGTTCCCAGACAGCTCACCTCCACCAGGCTGTCGTGCGTCACGCCCACGTAGTACGCCGTCGCATGCGTCGGATACCACATGGGCGCCCCTTTCTTGCGCCAGTCTTTGTAGGAGTCCAGCGCCGGCGCGCCCAAAGTGTGCGGATGGCAGTACTCGCCCTCGCAGTACACCACTTCTCCAAAAACGTTCGCGGCGTACAGCTTCTCCATGGCGTAAAGGTCGTCATGGAAAACGGAGGTCTCCAGCATCGCGTAGACCAGCCCGCGATTCTTCTTTACGCACTCCAGCAGCCGCTCCGCATCTTCGATGTCGCCGCGAAAAGCCGGGACGGCCGTGCAGACGTGCTTGCCGTGATCGAGCGCCAGAATGCAGTGCCTGGCGTGCGAAGGCGCGTCGGTGGCGACGAAGATCGCCTCGATGCGGTCGTCTTTCACCATCTCCTCGAGCGACGGGTAGGTGTTCGAGCACTTCACCCGCTTGGCCAGCGCCGCGCAGCGGTCCGGGAACAGGTCGCTCACCCCCGCCACCTCGACATTCGGGTGGTTCTGGAATTCGAATTCCGCCGCAAACCTGCAGACGCCGTAGCCGACCAGCCCCATGCGGATTCTGCGGTCGCTGAACGGCTGCCAGGTCCGGGTCTTGTCCACCTCCGTGCGCGTCTGGTCGAATCCGGGAATCACCTGGCCGGAAACGCGCGGGGACAGCGCGGAAGCGGCTGCCGCGCTTCCCAGAAAGGAACGGCGGGTGCTCTTGGCCATGTTGCGGACCTCCTGATCTACGCTCCTGATCGTACTCTGCCTCTCCCTCGGTCTTCAAGCGCGAGATACAATGCCGCTCATGACGCACAATCCTCCGGACCGCAGGGAGTTTCTACGCGCCGGCCTGGCGGCAGCCGGCCTGGGGCTGGCCGGCCTCGCCAAAGGCGCGCCCCGCCGGCCTAATTTCGTCATCATCTTTCTCGACGACGCCGGCTGGTCCGATTTCCGTCCTTTCGGCAAGCCGGACTATCCCACGCCCAACGTCGCCCGCCTGGCCTCCGGGGGCTGCTCGTTCACCAACTTCTATGTGCCGCAGGCGGTCTGTTCCGCCTCTCGCTCCGCGCTGCTCAGCGGGTGCTATCCGGGCAGAACCCGGGTGTTCGGCGCGCACGGTCCCCGGGCCCGGGGCCTCGAGCCCGCGTTCGCCACCATGGGCCAGACCCTCAAGGCCGCCGGCTATCGCACTGCTGTCTTCGGAAAATGGCACATCGGCGATCAGCCCGATACGCGTCCCCCGGCACGCGGATTCGACGAGTCCTGCGGGCTCATGTACTCCAACGACATGTGGGAGTTCCACCCGGAGCACCCGCGGAACTACCGCCAGTATCCGCTCCAGTTCTGGGATCAGGGGCGCATCAAAATCGAGCGCGTCACCCGGGAACACCAGCCCATGCTGACCACCTGGTATACCGAGCACGCCGTGGACTTCATCCGCCGCAGCAAGGCCGGCCCGTTCCTGCTGTACCTGCCGCACTCCATGCCGCACGTGCCGCTGTTCTGCAGCCAAAGGTTCAAAGGAAAGTCCGGGACCGGTCTCTACGGGGACGTCATCATGGAGATCGACTGGTCCGTGGGCGAGATCCTGAAGACGCTGAAATCTTCGGGCCTGGAAGACAACACCCTCGTCATCTTCACCTCCGATAACGGACCCTGGACTTCCTATGGCAACCACGCCGGCAAAACCATCTACCGGGAGGCCAAGGGCACCGGCTTCGACGGCGGCACGCGCAGCCCCTGCATCATGCGCTATCCCGGCCGCATCCCCGCCGGCTCCTTCTCCAGGCGGACCTTCTCCACCGTCGACCTGCTGCCCACCCTGGCCCACCTGGCGGGCGCGCCCTTGCCGAAGAATCCGATCGACGGAAAGAACGTATGGGACCTGATTTCCGCCAGGCCGGGCGCGGTCAACCCGCACGACTACTATCCCTTCTCCACAGGCGCGAACTTCGAGGGCGTGATCAGCGCGGACGGCCGCTGGAAGCTGCACCTGCCGCATGCCTACCGGGTGGTGGCGGCGCCGGGCAGGGATGGCATGGCCGGAAAGTACCGGCAGGAGCGCATCGAACTGTCCCTGTTCGACATGGAGGCCGACCCGTTCGAGACCGTCAACGTGATCCGCCGCTTTCCCGAGATCGCCGCGCGGATGCAAGCCTACGCCGAACAGCACCGGCGGGAGTTCTACAACTGACCGGGCGCATGGAACTTCACCGCCGGATGACCAGCACGCTGTGCCGCCCTCGCGGCGCGGCGATGAACCGCGTCTCCGCAACCCTCTGTCCGTTCAGCACCGCCGCGCGCTCCACTACCTGCCGGGCATGTTCGGCCGCGGCCGCCACTCCGGCCGCGTACTTCAGGTTGGGGTTGCCCGGCCCGCCGTTGTAGGCGCCCACGGCTTTCTCCACGTCTCCGTCGAAGGAATCCAGCAGGTGCCGCACCAGCACACCCGCATAGGTCGTCAGCGGGCCCGGTTCGATATTGTCCAGGTCCACCTCCCGGGGAGGCCGCAGGCGCTCCGGCAGCGCCGAGTAGTCCCGCGTGTCCTTCAAGTACAGTTTGTGGGCCTGCCGCAGCGTCTCGCGCGTGATCTGCCACAGCCCGGTGGAGAAGTTGCTCACCAGGACGCGGCCGCGCCGCCGCTTCAGCACGATGTCGCCGGGCTGCGCGCGCCGCTTCCACACCGCGTGGCCGGCGTCGCCCGCGATCGTCATGTAGTTGTTCTCCATCGCCCCGATCCCGAGAAAGAAATCCAGCGGCAGCTCATAGAAACGGGCCACCGCGAGGATGTCCGCCGCCACCTGTCCCGCTTCCTCCGGGGACAGTTCCGGTGGAACCGGCTCGATGCGTTCGCGCACCCGGCGATCGGTCTTGGATTTGAAAAGGATGAACCGGCTGAGCGGCGAGAGCACGTGCGCGTCCGGGAGGCTCTCCAGCTTGCGCCGGACGGGAAAATTGTAGGCCGCGACAAACAGCGCCGTCACCTGGCGAATCGAAGCCAGTTCCGTCTCGTCGGCGTAACTCAGCTCGAAACCGCTGATGAGGCGGTCCGCTTTGAGCTGGGCCAGATAGGGAACGCTGGCCAGCAGGTCCGTGTCCAGCAGCAGCCGGATCTCATACTGCGGGCCCCCTCCCGATTCCACCGCCCGCAGCGAGACGCGGGCCTGGTCGATCTCGGACCGGCTGCGCAGGTACTCGAAATACAGGTAGGCGTACAGTTCGTCGCGGAACGTCTCTACCGTCGCCACCAGCGCCGCGCCGGCGGCATGCAGCACCGGAGGGCGTGCCTCGAGCCGCAGCCGCGGACACGGAGGCGCCGGCCCCCTGAGCAGCAGATCGCGGGGCCAGGTCCGGTACGCAATCCACCCGGCCGCGGCCAGCAGGAGCGCGCCCGCCGGCAGGACGAAGAGCGCGCGGCGGCGGAGCGAGGCAGGCGGCGGCATGGCGGTTCCCTCCTTCACTATAGGCCGGGATCGCGTCCGGCGGCCTTTCTTGCGGCCGCGGGGAATGTTGTCGCACACTCTTCGATATGCATGCCTTCCGGCTGCTCCCGATTCTCTGCGTTTGTCTCCGTGCCGGCCTCGGCGCCGAAGCCCCCGTTACCGCCGCGGAGTTTGCCGCGCGCGCCCTGCCCGCTCTGCCCGTCGAGCAGCCGCACGATTTCCGCGCCGCCATCGGGAATTGGAAGGAGCCGCTGCGCCGCAACCCGGCCGCAAAACCCTCGAACAGCGAAATGGCGCTCTCCGAAGACGGCTGGACCTTGTGGATACCCGAGCAGGCGGGGCCGGTGCTGCGCCAGGCCGCCGCGGATTTCAAGGAGTACCTGGAACGCGCCATGCGCGTCCGGGTGGCCATGGAGGCCAGGGCCTCGCTCGAAAACTGGCGCGGCGCGCAAAAAGTGATTGCGGCCGGCGTCCGCGAGCACATCCCCGGCTGCGGCGCTGCTCTCAAGAGCCGCAAGGACTACCACCTCATCGCGGAGCCCGAACGGATCGCCGTTTGCGGGTTCGATGAGCGCGGCGTCATGTACGGCTTGTACAACCTCGAAGCGCGCATGAATCTGCGCGAGGCGCCCTTCCTCCCCAAAGACCTGGACGCCCCGCGGCACAGCCTGTTCAACGCCCGCATGACCCTTTCCGGCCTGGGCTGGATGGAGTGGCCCGACCCCTACCTCTCCCTCGTCGCCCACTATGGTTTCGACGCCATCTATGCGTCGGTCTACGCGAATCCCGACGGCGCCATGGCCGGCTGGCCGTACAACTACATGATGCGGCGCCAGGACCCCGCCCGCATGCACGACCTGATCCGCCGGGCCGCACGCTACGGCCTGGACGTCTATTGCCCCATCATGTACCACCTGGACGGAACCGCCGAAAACGAAGCGGGGTTGCGGAAGCTGGTCCGCAGGATCGTGACGGAATTTCCGGAAATCCGCGGCTACATGCTGCTCATCGAAGGCTTCGACTACGAGCGCTGGCCTTCCTGGAACCGCGAGGACATTCGAAAATGGATCGATCACTGGACCCGCGGGGTCGCCGTGGCGGCCGCGGAGATGCACGCGATCAACCCGGCCATCGAAGTGCTCGCCTGGGACTACAACATCGATTTCCGGCCCGGCGCCGCCGACCTGAAGCGCTACGTCATTGACCGCTACCCGTCCTCTGTCACGGCCTTCATCACCTGGGAGAACGGCAAGGGCTTCCAGCGCGACGGCGAGCAGGGGTACCTGAAGGACTACGCCATCAACGAAATCGGCCCCGCCGAAGTGGCCGCCGCCCAGATCGATCAGGCCCGCCGGCGCGGCCTCAAGGTCTACGCCAAGGCCGACACATTCGCGAGCTGGCAGTTCGGCACCTTCCCCTACCTGCCCTTCCCCCGGCAGTGGCACGCCCGCTACCAGGCGCTGGAGAAATACGCCGTCGACGGCACGCTGGAAAGCTGGAGCTACGGGTTCAAGCCAAACTTCGTGGCCGAGCTGCGCGCCTGGTATAGCTGGACCGGCGCTCCGCCTCTGGACGAGCTGCTTCGCGCGATCGCCCGGCGCGAATTCGGCCCCGGCTCGGAAGACCTGGTTCTCGCCGCCTGGGACCGCTTCACCCAGGCGATCCGCCTGGTGCCGGACACCGGCCCCAACATGGGCACCACCAATTCGATCGGCTCGCCGTTCTTCTTCCAGAAGCCCAAACCGCGCGCGATTGTGGTGGACCACTCCTGGGCCGTCCCCGGGATTCAGGCGGGCGGCGTCCGGGTGAGCCCCTACTGGCCGTACGCGCCCGACCGCGTCATCCTCAATCCGGATTTCACCAACCGCACTAACGCCGCCGCCCGCTACGCCGCCCCGTTCAGTCTTCCTGTGTTCAACAAGTACCTGCTGCTGGCCGCGGGCGAAATGGAGCAGGGCCTGCGAAGCTACCGCGCGGCCGCGCTCCGGGCTCCGGCCGGAAAGCGCCCGGGCGCCTTCCGCGAGGTCCTCCTGGCCGAGCAGCTGCAGCGTATGATGCGCAGCGCCCAGGCCATTCTGGAATTCGAGGACCTGCGCCTGAAACTCGCCGGGGCCGCCTCTCCGGCCGAAAGCGCGCGCATCCTGAACCGCATGACCGCCATCCTGAAAGATGAGGTAGCCCGAACCCGGGCCGCCCGCGAGACCCAGCTGCGCGATTCCCGTCTCGGCTACGAGTGGGAACAGGACTATTTCTACACTCCCGACGTGCTCCAGGAGAAGATCGCGCAATTGCGCGGCGTGCTGGAGCGGGAGATTCCGGAATACCGCCGCAAACTCGGCCTGAAGGCCGCCCATTGAGTCAGGAGGATCTGATGCCGAACGATATTTCCCGCCGCGAGATGCTGCGCGATGCGGCCGCGGGCCTGGGCTTCCTCGGGTTCGCCCGCTTCTCCCCCGGAGCCGGGCTCCCTCCGGGAGTCGTCACCTTCCGCCATATCCATCTCGACTTCCACACCTCGCCCGCCATCACCGGCGTAGGCGAGGATTTCGATGCTTCCGAGTTCGCGCGGGTCCTCAAGGAAGCCGAGGTCAACTCCATCACGATCTTCGCCAAGTGCCACCACGGCATGTCCTACTATCCCACCCGCGTGGGGGTGCGCCATCCCAATCTCAAGATCGACCTGGTGGGCGCTATGATCGAAGCCTGCCACCGCCAGGGCATCCGGGTGCCGGTCTACATCAGCACCATGTACGACCAGCGGGTGTGGCGCGAGCACGCCGATTGGCGCGCCTTCGACGAAGAGGGGAAACCGCAGGGCCTGCGCGGCGCCGCCGGTCCGCTCCTGCCCCAGCTCGGCCGCGTGTGCATCAACACGCCCTACCTCGACTACGTGCTCGAGCAGGCCGACGAGGTGCTCCGCACTTACGAAGCCGACGGCCTCTTCTACGACAACTTCGGCTACCCGGCCGGAGGCTGCCTGGGTCCCTCCTGCATGCTGGAGCGCGAGAAGCTCGGCCTGGAATCGGCCCGCCGGGAGGACCGGCAGAAGCACGCCCTGATGGTCATGGAGCGCTCCATGCACCGCTTCGCCGCCACCGTCAGGAAGCGCAAGCCCAAGGCCAGCATCTACATCAACGGTCCCGCGCGCCTGTGGCAGGACCCGCAATTCCTGCGGCGGGTTACCCCTGACTACACCCAGTTCGAGATCGAGTCGCTGCCCGGCGGTTCCTGGGGTTACAGCCATTTCCAGATGGCCTCCCGCTACCTGCGTAACCTGGGGCTCGAGGCCCAGGGCATGACCGGCGCCTTCCACCGCAGCTGGGGCGACTTCGGAACCGTGCGCAACCAGGCCGCGCTCGACTACGAGTGCTTCAGCATGCTGGCCCAGGCCACCAAGTGCGCGGTCGGCGACCACCTGCATCCGGGCGGCCGCCTGAACCCCCGCACCTACGAGCGCATCGGGAACACCTACCGCTCCGTCAGGGAAAAGGAGCCCTGGTGCGAAGGCGCCGCCGCGGTCACCGAGATGGCGCTGCTCCTCAACCCCGGCGCGCCGCGCACCACTGAATCCGCCGCCGGCGCGACTTCCATGCTGACCCGGCTGCACCACCAGTTCGACCTGATCGACCGGGAGTCGGACTTCTCCCGCTACCCCCTGCTGATCCTGGCCGACAACCAGCGCCTCGATGCCGTGCTGCGGGATAAGCTGGCCGCGTTCCTGAAAGCCGGCGGCGCCCTGGTGCTGAGCCACGAGTCGGGCCTCGACGAGGAAGCCAGGTCCTTCGCCCTGCCCGGCATGGGACTCGATTACGAAGGCCCGTGGAAGCACGAGTCGCAATACATCGAGGCGCTGGAACCGGCCCGCGAGGGCATTCCCGATATGGTGCACGAGATGTATGAGACCGGCTCGGCCGTCAAGGTCCAGCCCGGGACCACCCTCCTCGCCCGTGTCTGGGAGGGCTACTTCGACAAAGACTACCGCCACTTCCACGTCGAGCAGACGCCCTACGCCCGGCCCTCGGATTACGCCGCCGCGGCCCAGCGCGGCAGGATCGTCTACTTCGCCGTGCCCATCTTCCGGGCCTACGCGCGCAACGGCTATGCCGTCTACCGGCAACTGGTGGGCAACACCATCCGCCGTCTGATCCCCGACCCGCTGGTCCGCGGAGAACTGCCCTCCACCGCGCAGGTGACCTTGACCGCCCAGGGCAGCCGCCGCATCCTGCACCTGCTGCACTACGTCCCCGAACGGCGCAGCCCGGACCTGGACATCGTCGAAGACGTGATTCCACTGGCCAACGTCGCGGTGGCCGCGCGGCTCACCCGCCGCCCCGCCCGCGTCTACCTCGCGCCCCGGAAACAGGATCTGCGCTTCGAGTACTCCGGCGGCTACGCCCGCGTCACCGTGCCGGAAGTCAAGGGACACCAGATGGTGGTTTTCGAGGGGTGAAGCGCGGCCTTCGCGCCCACCCCTCACCGCTTCTCAGGCTGCCGGCTCCTTCGGCAGATCCGGGTTCGGTCGTCCGTAGTTGCCCGGAATATAGGGGAACTTCTGCGCCACGTTGCGGATCATTTCCACGCCGTAGCCGGGCTTGTTGGGCAGGTCCATGTAGCCCTTCTTCACCACCAGCGGATCCTTGAACACTTCCTCCTTCATCGGGTTGAACGTCTGGTTCAGTTCCAGCATCAGCCGGTTCGGAATGGCGGCCACCAGCGCGGCGTTGGACATGGTGGTCAGCCCCCCATGCCAGTTATGCGGGCAGCAGAGCTTGCCGTGCATGGCGGCCATGCGGGCGATGTGCCAGGCCTCCGTCAGCCCGGTGGTGTTGACGTCCGGTTGCACAATATCGTAGGCGCCCCGGTCGATCCACTCTTTGAACTGCTGCCGGACAACCAGCCCCTCGCCTCCGCTCACCATCACTTTGCGCAGCGCCTGTTTGATCTTGAGATGGCCTTCGATGCCCTGCGGCGGCGTCCTGCGGATCGGCTCTTCGAACCACAGGAATTTCAGCTCCTCCAGCACCGGACAGACCTCCAGGCATTCCTCCAGCGTCCAGCGCATGTTGGATTCCTGCATCAGGTCGAACCCCGGTCCCACCGCCTGCCGCAGCTTGTAGAGGTACGGCACGTACCGCTTCATGGTCATGCCGCTGTTTTTCCAGTTCGTGCCGATGCGGAACTTGAAGGCGGTGTAACCCGCCTGCTTGTGCCGCACGGCCTCTTCGATCAGGTCTTCCGGACGCTTGTACCAGGCGTACTCGACGCCCCCGCTGGCGTACATGCGTATGTGCGGGTTGGGCGGCGCGTCGGTGGCCAGCAGCTTGTAGACCGGCAGGTTCTTGGCCTTGCCGATGATGTCCCACAGGGCCACGTCCACCCCGGCCGGCGCCACCATGCGCCCGTGCGCGTTCTCGCCCCAGGCGCCGATCAGGCTCTCCACATCGAACGGGTTCTTCCCGATCAGCCCGGGGCGTATGTTCTCCTCGATGAATCGCTTCACCAGCTCGGGGCCTCCGTACGGCGTGGATTCCCCAATCCCCACAATGCCCTGGTCGGTGAAGACTTCCACCAGGATCGAGTCCGCCTTCCAGGCCACGATGGTGCTCGTCACCCACTGCTTCTCCTTCGGAAACTCGCAGGACAGCAGCGTGACCTTGACGTCGGTGATTTTGATCTTCTCCCGCCCGATCCCCTCCAGGGGATGAGCCCGGCGGCTGAAGGCCGGGGCCGCGAACGCAGGTTCCGCCGCCCCTCCGGCGATCAGCGCCGAGTGCAGGAGCGTTCTTCGCGAGACAGTCATGAATGGCTCCTCTTAGAACACGAGTTTCAAAACGAACTCGGTCTGCCGGCTCTGGTTCGCCTGTGAAAAGATGCGTCCGAAGCTGGCATCGCCGAAGGTCGTGTTAGGACCCGAAAAGACCGGGTGGTTGAGCAGGTTGAACGAAGAGGCCCGGAAGTCCAGCTTGAGCGCCTCGCGGATCTGGAACGTCTTCGACAGCGTCAGGTTGGTGTTGTTCATCCCCGGGTTGCGCACGCTCGACAGCCTCGGGCTCAGGTTCCCGAAGGTGAAATCGGCCGGCTGCGAGAAGGCGGCCGTATTGAAGTAGCGGTTCAGACGGGAGCTGATGCTGCCGCTGATCCCTTCCGTCGGATCTCCCGCCGCATTGGGACGCGAGCCGCCGGCCCCCGCGGTGGCCTTGGAGAGCCCGAAACCCATGGCGAAGCCCGACTGGAAGGTGTTCCAGGTCGAGAGGCGCCAGCCTCCGATCACGTGGTTGGCGAACGCGCCGGCGTTGGAGAGGAAGCGCCGCCTCTGGCCGAAAGGCAGCTCCCAGGTCGCCGAGACGGTGAGCCGCTGCGGAACGTCGAAGGAGGTAACCGCCCGCTCCTTGGTCCGGTCATAGGCGTTCTGCGCGGTGGTGGTGTCGCCGATGTTCTTGGCCAGGGTGTAAGAGACCAGCGCCGTCACCCCGTGCACCATCCGCTTTTCCACCCGCAGCTGCATGGAGTGGTACACGCTGTTGCCCAGGGCCGGCTCGCGCCGCGTGACCGCCGCGAACTGCGGATAGGGGCGCAGCAACTGCGACTGCGCCACCGTTCTGCCGCTCAGCGAACCCGTCGTGATGACGCCGTACAAGGGGTTCGGGACGGTTTGCAGCAGCGCGGTTCCCATGGACAGGTACTGGGGATCGAACTGGTTGAGCTGTTCGGAAAATCCGGTGGCCGCGTCCAGGCCGCCGAAGATCCGGATCGCCCGGCTCCCCACGTAAGCCGCCTCGAACAGCGTCTGCGAAGGCAGTGCCCTCTGGATGTTGAACTGCCAGTTATGGAACGTGGGGGTCCTGTCGCCGGGCTCCACGAAGGTTACGTTCTGCCCCACCATGGTGAGCAGCCCCAGCGAATTGCCGGTCAGCGGAAGCAGGCCGCTCGGGAACGGGTTCCGCAGCAGGTCCTTGGGAGTGATGCCGTCGGTGGAGCTCACCACCGGCGTGGTGACGCTGTAGCCCAGCGGCTGGATCGCGCCCAGCACCGGGATGTAGCTCAACGAATATCCGCCGCGCAGAACGGTCTTGCTGCTGAGGCTGTAAGCGAACCCGAGGCGCGGGGCGATATTGTTGCGGTCCGGATCGTACAAGCCGCGCGGCTGCCCGTTGACCCCGGCATAGAGCACGCCGCCGCGCAGGTTCATTCCCGGCGCTTGCAGCGGGTTGGTGGCGCCGCGGTCGAAGCCGCGCACCGTGCGGTCATAGCGTTCCGTGCGCGGGGCCGGATACTCCCAGCGCACGCCCAGGTTCAGCGTCAGCTTGGGCGTCACCCGGTAGTCGTCCTGAAAGTAAAGCGCGTAGAACAGGTCCCGCACCGAGACGCCGCTGTTGTAAGTGATGCTGCCCGATCCGTAGCCCGCCATGAGCGAGGCCATCGAGAAACCCGAACTGGTAAGCGGGGTGTCGGCTCGCGGGCCGCCGGTTTGCGCCTGGGCGAAGCTGAAGGTCCCCGACGTGTTGGTGGCGGTGAACCAGTTCCCCCGCACCAGCCGGCCGTCGCCGCCCGTCTTGAACAGGTGTCTTCCCCGCTGCATCGATACGCTGGACTGGATGGACCAGGTGTCGCCCGGCTGCTCATACCAGCGGCTGCCGGCCAGGCTCTGGAAGCCGCTCACGCTGATGGCGGGGAACGAGGCGTACTGCACCAGGCTCTGATAGGAAGAGGGGAAACCCAGCAGCCCCAGGTCGAAGCCGTCCGACCACGGCCGGAACTGTTCCGTGCCCCGCGTGTACCCCAGGCGCATGTCCCAGGTGGTCCGGGAACTGATCGAGAACGTCTCGTTCAGCGCCACCCCGAAGTGCGGCCGCGTGTTGATGTCCCGGCCGGCCGTCGCGATGCCCTCCCAGTAGTAGGGATAGACCAGTCTCGCCGTGCCGTAATTCATCCGCATGAACGTCTGGTGCCGGGGAGTGAGTTGATGGTCCAGCTTCACCACCAGCATGTTATAGTTGCGCGGCCACTTACCCGAGAAGCCGCTGTTCTGCACCCAGGGAGTGGCCGGGTTCGACGAAGGGCGGTTCACTTCCGGATAGTAAGTCATGATCTTCTGCGCCACCGGATCCTGCGCCGAAACCGGAATGATGTTGCCGGGGTAAGGGTCCCGGATGGGCGCGGAGCCGACGGTATGTACCGAGAAAGGATCGTAGATCGGATTGGATACCTCCGAGAAATCGCCTTTCCGCATCTTCGCCGTGGGCACGCTGTAGGTGTAGTTGATCGCGTTGCCCTCCCTCGATCCCTCGAAGTTCACGTAGAAGAAACTGCGGCTGCGGCCGTCGTAGATCTTCGGCAGGTAGATGGGGCCGCCCAGGCTGCCGCCGAAGGTGTTGACGCCGAACGAGGCAAGCTTCTGGTTCTGCCCCCGCGAGAAGAACAGGTTGGCATCCAGCGCCGCGTTGCGGAAGTAGTCGTAAGCGGCGCCGTGCAGGGTGTTGGTGCCGGACTTGATCACCACGTTCATGATGCTGCCCGCGGAGCGTCCGTATTCGGCCGGTAGCGTCCCCATCTGCAGCTTGAACTCGGCCACCGATTCCATGGCCGGAACCCACCACGAGACGTTGGCGCTGCGGTTCAGATCGATGGTGTTGGGCACACCGTCCACCGAAACGTCGCTGGAGGCGTCCGGCGCCCCGTTGGCGGCGAACAGCACGTTGGTGAACAGGTCGTTGGGCCTGGTGTCCTCGGCATAGCGGTTGGCCACCACCCCGGTGGTCAGGTTGTACATGGTCATGCTGGCGTGGCCCTTGAAGGGCAGGTTGTCCACGATCTGCTGGTTGACCACCGAGCCCAGCGAGGACGATTCCGGCTGCACGATCGAGACGTCGGCCACCACCGAGATCGTCTCCGCGGCCGCGCCCAGCGCCAGTTCCACATCCTGGCGCGCGTTCTGGTTCAAGCTCAGCGAAATCTGCTCCTGAATTCGCGTCCGGAAACCCGCCGCCGACACCGTCAGCGAGTAATTGCCCGGCGGCACGAAGGAGAACAGGTAGTATCCCGCTTCGTCGGTCTTGGTCCTGCGTTCAATTCCCGTATCCACATTGCGCAGGACCACCTCCGCGCTGGGGATGGTGGCTTTGGACGGATCGATGACGGTGCCTTGCAGCGTGGCGCGAAACTCCTGCGCGAACGCCGCGGCAAAAAACACGAGCGCGATTGAGAGGCGTAAGAGAGGCATGCGTGTCCTCCACGGTTTGAAACCCGATTCCCTTGCTCCGGGCCCGGCTCGCAACAGTTGGACGGGTATTGCCCTGGGGGCTTTCAGGTGTTCTGGAATCCGATCGTCCGGCCGGCCGCTGCCTGATGCGGGCCGGCCGAGGCTGCCCTGCTTCCCCGGGACTCCGCTGCAGTCCCGGCCGCCGTTCGCCGGCCGGAACAGGCATCTCCCCGGGCATCTGCCCGTGAGACCCGGCACAGCAGGGGCCATCTTCGTTTGCCTTGGGCGGACGCTATCATCCGGCGCACAGTCCTGTCAAGAGAAATCGGTGCTGTTGCCCGAAATTTAACGTTGCCGCGATGCGTGAGGCGATTGGATTCCCGCGAAAGCCTCTGCGCGCCGCCCGCCGTTTTGTATCGCCACTAACATCCGCTAGGTGCGCCGTTTGACTCCTCCGGCCGCCGTGTATACACTCGAACCCATGTAATCCGGGGCTCTTTTTGCCGTGGACCGGGACCGGGCCGGACGCCTCGGCGGCGTCCAATAGGCTGGACGGCGCCGGTGTATGGCCATGGCTAGTGCGCAAGGCCGGTGATATCATGCGGCTGCGGAGTTACTGCAGGGAAGTACACGCGTAGTTCCACGCCACGCGGATTCCTGGCTGTCGGGCGGCGCAACTTACCGGGCTCCGCCGGTTTGTGAGCCCTGAGGGTAATTGTGTGCATGCACATGGCGTGTAAGTAACCGTCAGCCGGGGAAATAACGGGGAAACATCGAACAATCAGGGTAAGTGCCGGTAGCTGATGAGTGCGCGCCGGCGCTGCCCCGGGCGAGGGAGGCAGGGATGTCAGCCATACGCTTGGTCGTCTTGTTTGCTCTTGTTTGCGGTGCCTGGGCGCAGGAGTTCCGCGCCACGATCCAGGGCACCATCACCGACCCTTCGAAATCCGCGATTCCCAACGCCGCGGTCGTGTTGCGCAACGTGGAAACGGGCCTCGAGAGAAAGACCGCGGCCGATGAGACCGGCCACTATCTGTTCTCCTTCGTGCCGCCCGGAACCTACTCGCTGACCGTAACGGCGGCCGGCTTCAAGGCCGGCGTGATGGAGAAGATCGCGCTCAGCTTGAACCAGAACGCCCGCCTGGACGTGGAGCTCGCGCTGGGAACCGCCGCCGAGTCCATTTCCGTTTTCGCGGACGTCTCGCTGGTCCAGCCCGAGTCCTCCTCGCTGGGCGCCGTGGTCCAGCGCCAGATCATCGACAGCCTGCCCCTCAAGGGACACAGCAGCCTGCTCATGTACAGCCTCACCACCGGGGTGGTCACCACCCGCTACGGCGAGGACATCCGCCCGAACGACACCGCCAGCAACATGCTGTTCGGCTCCAACGGCGC
Source organism: Bryobacterales bacterium (assembly GCA_020852755.1). GTDB lineage: Bacteria > Acidobacteriota > Terriglobia > Bryobacterales > Bryobacteraceae > JADZAF01. Next base: position 40,802 of record JADZAF010000143.1, on the reverse strand, counting down.
CCCCATGGCCTCCAGCGATGTGTCCGTGGACGGCGTCACCAATACGGTGGACCTCGACCGCGGCGCGGCTCTCAGCCCCTGGGTTCCCTCCACCGAGTCGGTGGCCGAGTTCAAGCTCCAGACCGGCATCCTGCCGGCCGAATACGGGCGCTCGGGCGGCAGTTTCATGAACGTGGTGATCAAGTCGGGACCCAATGATCTGCACGGCTCCGCCTACGACCACTTCCGCAACGCCGTGCTGGACGCCAACCTGTTCTTTTCGCGCGGCCGCGGTCAGAAACTGGCCGCCTTCGGGGCCAACACCTTCGGCGGCAGCCTGGGCGGCCCGGTCTTCCTGCCCCGCCTCTATGACGGCCGCAACCGCACCTTCTTTTACGTCAATTTCGAGGGCTCCCGGGAAGGCAACGCTCTGAATAACACCAACAGCGTGCCCACCGCCAAGATGCGCGGCGGCGACTTCTCGGAAGTGCGCGACGCCATCTACAATCCCTTTTCGGTGCACACCGTGAACGACGTTCCCGTGCGGGATCCTTTCCCGGGTAACATTGTTCCGGCCAGCTTGCAGGACCCGGTGGCGCAAAAGATCATGAGCTACTATCCCGAGCCCAACGTCCCGCCCTCGAACGCCGCCACCCCCTGGGTGCAGAACTTCTCGTACTCTTCGAAATGGCCCCGGGATTACAACATGCTGGTGGCCAAGGTCGACCACATGCTGACCCCGCGGCACCAGACCTTCGCGCGCCTCAACTACGGCACCGCCCTGCTGGTCTACCCCCACCAGTTCGACGGCATCGCCACCCCCGGGCGGCACTTCAACAGCCGGCCTCACCTGGGAGTCGCGCTGAACGACACCTATTCGATCAGCCCCCGCACCACGCTGGACGCCCGTCTCGGCTACGCCTGGGGCCTGGAGCGCTTCCGCCCCTGGTCCGACGGGCTCGATCTGACCTCGCTGGGGTTCCCCTCGTCCTTCAACAACGCGGTGCAATCCCGCGCCTTCCCCAATATCAGTGCGACGGGGTTCCAGGCGCTGGCCACGGGCAACTGGTTCTACGAAGAGCCGGGGCAGACCTGGTCGCTGCAATCCAGCGTCACCATGCAGCGCGGCAAGCACCTGTTCAAGACCGGCGGCGAGGGCCGCCTCATCCGCGGGCACTTCTTCCGCAACGCCGCGCCGTCCGGCAGCTTCAGCTTCGGTCCGCTCTCCACCGGCGGGCCCCGCGCCGATACCCCCGCCGGAGGCTTCTCGATGGCCTCCCTGCTGGTGGGCTACGGCTCGGGCAGCATCGGCTATAACACCAGCCTTTCCGTGCAGAACTTCTACTACGGGCTCTATTTTCAGGACGACTACCGGGTGACGCCGAAACTGACGCTGAACCTGGGCGTGCGCTGGGAGTACGAGAGCCCGCGCACCGAACGGTTCGACCGCACCACCCGCGGTTTCGCCTACAACACCCCCAGCCCGCTGCAGGTCCCCGGACTCAATCTCCGCGGCGGCCTGCTCTACGCCGCCGTGGACGGAAACCCGCGCGGCCTCTACGAGCCGGACCGCAATAACGTGGCGCCCCGCATCGGCTTCGCCTACAGCCTGAATCCGAAGACCGTCCTCCGCGGCGGATATGCCCTGAGCTACATCCCCGTGCTGGGCACCGTGCAGCCCACCGGCTACAGCAACACCACCCCCATGGTGTTTTCCCCCGACGGCATTACCCCCAAGGACCTGCTTCGCAACCCGTTCCCGGACGGGCTGCTGCCCCCCATCGGCAACAGCCAGGGTCTCCTGACCCTGGTCGGCCAGAGCGTGGCCTACGTGGAGCCCGGCGACCGCACCCCCACCTTCCACACCTGGCAGTTCAATGTCCAGCGGGCCCTGCCTTCCCAGACCGTGGCCGAGATCTCCTACGTCGGCAGCCGCGCCATCCGGGTTTTCGGAGGCCTGGACGCCGCCGGGGTTCCGACCGAGCAGGTCAACCAGCTCCACCCCCAGTACCTCTCCATGGGCTCGGCCCTGCTGGCCACCGTCCAGAACCCCTTCTACGGCGTCATCACCAGCGGGTCGCTGGCCGGACGCACGGTGCAGCAGGCCCAGCTGTTGCGGCCCTACCCCCAATTCACGGGCGTGGTGCGGCAGTTCCCCGCCTTCGGCAACACGGTCTACCATTCCATGCAGTTCCAGATCCAGAAGCGCATGGCCCACGGGGTCACCGCGCTGGTCGCTTACACGGTTTCCAAGAACATCGGGGATCTCACCACCGCTCAGAACGCCTACGACCGGACGAGGGAGCGCGCCGTCAGCCAGTACGACGTGCCCCAGCGGCTCACCATCACCGCCGCCTGGGACCTGCCCTTCGGGCGCAACCGGCACTTCTTCGGCAACGCCTCGCGGGGCCTGGACCTGTTGATCGGCGGCTGGCAGATGTCCACCTTCAGCACCTTCCAGTCGGGCTTTCCCCTGGCCTTCAGCCTCGCCCGCGCCACCGCCGGAGCGGGAGGAACCCGGCCGAACGCCGCCGGCGATCCCATGGAAGGCATCTCGGGCAGCATCGTCTCGCGCCTGGACCGCTACTTCAACACCAGCGCCTTCTCACAGCCGGCCGATTTCACCTTCGGCAACCTCAGCCCGCGAGTGGCCGGGGTGCGCGGCCCCGGCATGAACAATATCAACCTGACCCTCTCGAAGTGGTTCCAGATCGTCGAGCGCCTGCGGATGGAATTCCGCGCCTCCTCCTACAACCTGATGAATCACCCGATCTTCTCGAGTCCGAGCACGACCTTGGGGGTGGCGAACTTCGGCCGGATCTCCGGCCAGGCCAATTTCGGCAGACAAACCGAGTTTCTCGCCCGGTTTGTGTTCTAGACTTGTGTTGCTGACGCCGGCGCCCGCGGCTCCGCATGCCGGTCCCCGGGCGCTGGAGCGCGATATTGTGGAGACATCATGCAGATCAGACGACGCGATCTTCTGGCCGGCGCGGCCGCCGCGATGCCCCGTGGCGCTGCCGCCGGTTCGTTCGACATCAATTCCGTGCGGGCGGATTTCCCCCGCACCCGCACAGCCGCGTATTTCGACAACGCGTCCTGCCACCCGCTGAGCGTTCAGTCGGCTGCGGCCCTGCACCGCTTCATCGAGTGGAACACCAACGAAGTAGGCGAGCCCTGGTGGCCCTACTGGTCGGAGGCGCGCCAGCAGTCCAAGGCCCTCTTCGCCGAGTTGATCAACGCCAGGCCATCCGAGATTGCTTTCCTGCGCAGCACCGTCGAAGCCGAAAGCAACCTGCTGAACGGGATGAACATACAGGCCGAGGGCGGCAACGTCGTCACCAACGACCTGCACTACTCGGCCTCCATCTACAACTACAAAATGCGCCAGAAGGCCGGCCTCGACGTCCGCATCGTCAAGCACCGCGACTGGCAGCTCGACCTGCGCGATTTCGAGCGCGTCGTGGACAAAAAGACGAAGTTGATCGCCGTCGCCCTGGTCTCCAACGTGAACGGCTACCTGTGCGACGTCAAGGCGCTCAGCCAGCTGGCCCACGCCCACGGCGCCCTGCTCTACGCCGACATCATCCAGTGCGTGGGCGCCATACCCATTGACGTCAAGGCCATGGGCATCGACCTGGCCGCCGCCTCCACCTACAAGTGGCTGATGGGCCTCAAGGGATTCGGCTTCGCTTACATTCGCGAGGATCTGCAGGGAACCGTGGTCAAGCCCACCCAGCATTCCGGGGGCGTGCGCTTCAACTACGCCCCCTGGACCACCACGCCCGATCCCAAGCAGGAGGACATCGGCTTCAGCCCGGTAACCGGCCCGGGCCGCTACGAGGTCAGCTACGCTTCCTGTTCCGGAATCATCTGCGCGCTGGAGAGCCTGAAGTACATCAAGCAACTTGGCGTCGACAACATCCGCGCTCACAGCCGCGCCCTCACCGGCAGGCTCCAGAAGGAGATGCCGCGCATCGGCTACCCCAGCATCACGCCGCCGGGCAACGAGAGCCCCATCCTGGCCTTCGCCACCAGGGATCCGCAGGCCGCCATCGCCAGGCTCAAGCAGGCCGGCGTGCACGTGGCCATGCGCTTCGGCAACAAGATGCGCATCTCGCCGTCGGTCTACAACAGCCAGGAGGATGTCGACCGCCTGTTGAACGCGCTGTCATGAAGGTACGCAATCTGGCTCTCGCGGCCGCGCTCACCTTCGCGGCTCACGGGCAATACACGTACAACTACTACTACCCGCCGGCGCCCGGCACCACGCCCTGGGCGCCGGCCTGGGCGCCGGACGGCAAGCGCATCACGGTCGCCATGCAGGGTTCCCTGTGGAACGTGGACCCGGCCACCGGAACCGCCACCGAGATCGTTTACGGCCGGCGCTACGCCTCCTCGCCCAGCTGGTCGCCCGACGGCAAGTGGATCGTGTACACCGCGGATGACAACGGCAAGGACACCCAGCTCGGCATCCTGAACGTCGCCACCGGAGAGACCCGCCTGCTGACCGGCGAGCCCAAGCGGCTTTTCCTCGACCCGGTCTTCTCTCCCGACGGCAGCCGCATCGCCTACGTCTCCACTCACCCCGCCGGTCGGTTCCACATCTTCATCCGCGAATTCCGCGACGGGAACTGGGCCGGACCGCCCGTGGCGGTGACGCGCGACAACCGTTACCCGCGCGACCGGCTCTACGTGGGCGCCTGGGACATGCACCTGCAGCCGGCCTGGACGCCCGACGGCAAGCAGTTGGTCTTCCTTTCCAACCGCGGCATGCCCCTGGGCTCCGGCGGCATCTGGCGCATGCCGGCCGAGGCCGGCGGCATCGACAAGGCCAGCCTGGTGCACCGCGAGCAAACCATGTTCCGCACCCGGCCGCACGTTTCCATCGACGGCAAGCGCATCATCTACACCTCGTATGCCGGGGGAGCCGACCAGTTCGACAACCTCTATGTTCTGCCCCTGGAAGGCGGCGATCCCTACAAGATGACCTTCCGGAGCTTCGACCTCTTCCATCCCCGCTGGTCGCCGGACGGCGAACAGATCGCCTGCATCTCCAACCAGAAAGGCCTGCCCCAGCTGGCCCTGATCGAAACCTATGGCGGCGCCTACAAGCTGATTCCGATCCGCGAGCGGCGCTGGAAGCGGCCCATGGGCACGCTCAAGGTGCGCGTGATCGACGCGCAGACCGGATCGACTACCCCGGCCCGGATTCACGGGCTCGCGCCGGACGGCAAGTTCTACGCGCCCCCGGACGCCTTCGCGCGCATCGGGCGCTCGGAGCGCCATTCGTTTCACACCGCGGGCTCGTTTTCCGTCGAAGTGCCGCCGGGCAGGATGACCGTGGAGGCCGTCAAGGGCTTCGAATACTGGCCGGCCAGGGCCGAAGTCACCATCCGCGAAAGCGGCGTGACGGAGATCGAGCTGAAGCTGCGACGCCTGGTCGACATGGCCGGAAAAGGCTGGTACTCCGGCAGCACCCACTCCCACCTCAACTACGGCGGCGACTTGAACAACACTCTCGAGAACATGATGTTCACCGCCCGCGCCGAGGACATGAAGGTGGTCATGGAGCAGGTGGCCAACAAGGACAACCGCGTGCTCGACTACCAGCATTTCGTGCCGGGCGGAGGCGAGCACCCGGTCTCGGCCGGGAACCCCGACGTGCGCCTGCACGTGGGGCAGGAGTACCGCCCGCCGCTCTACGGCCACGTCTTCTTCCTGGGCCTCAAGGACCATCTGATCACGCCGGTCACTACCGGTTATGAAGGCACCGGGATCGACAGCCTGTACCCCAGCAACGCCGACATGTTCCGCAAGGCGCGCGCGCAGGGCGCGCTGACCGGGTACGTGCACCCCTTCGCGGTGGACCGCGACCCGCTGGCCGCCGACCTGGGAGTGGCCAAGGCCCTGCCCGTCGACGCCGCCCTCGGGCTGGTGGACTGCCTCGAGTGGACCTACTGCGGCCAGGCCCAGATGCGCGTCTGGCATCATCTGCTGAACAACGACATCGTGCTGACCCCGGTCGGCGGCGAGGACTCGATCGGCGATCTGCGGCGCGGCCGGCTGATCGGGTGTTTCCGGACCTACGCCTATCCGGGATCGAAGCTGAGCGTCGAGAACTGGCTGGATGCGCTGCGCAAAGGTGCGGCTTACTTCACCACCGGCCCCCTGCTGCAGTTCAAGGTGAACGGCAAGCTGCCGGGCGAGACCGTCCGGCTTCCCAGGGAAGGCGGAACCGTGGTCCTGGAGGGCAGCGTCTGGTCGTTCGCCCCGCTCTCCAAGGTGCTGATCCATTCGAACGGGAAGGTGCTGAAGGAGATCCCCGCCGCCGGAGCGGATAAAGGCATCTCCTTCCGCGAAGAGATCAAGGTCGGCGAGAGCAGTTGGTTCTCGCTCTATGCCGAAGGGCCCCCGCACCCGCACCTCGACGCGGAGTATCCGGAAGCCGCCACCAACGCGATCCGGGTCTACGTGGGCGATCGGAAGATCCGGAACCGCGAGTCGGCCGAGTATTTCGTCCGCTGGATCGACAAGCTCAGGGCCCTGTGCGAAGACTGGCCGTGGTGGCGGTCGGCGCGGGAGAAGGAGCATGTCTTCCGCCAGTTCGACGAGGCTCGCGAAGTTTACGTGCAGCGGGCCAAGGAGGCGCCCGCGGCGCGCTGAACCGCGCATCTTTTCACACAGCGGCGCATCTATCGGGTATGAAGATTCTGCCCGCTGTTGCGCCGCTGCTCGTCTGCCTGGGAACCCCGGCGCTTGCTCAAACGGAATGGCGGATTGACACGGCCCACTCGGCCGCTCAGTTCGCCGTGCGTCACATGATGGTTTCCACCGTTCGCGGTCATTTCGGCAAGCTGACCGGGACGGTCCGCTACGACCCTGCCAGCCCGTCTTCGGCCAGCGTCCGGGCCGAAGTGGACGTGGCCTCCATCGACACGCGGGAGCCCAAGCGGGATGCCCACCTCAAGAGCCCCGACTTCTTCGACGTCGAGAAGTTTCCCAGGATGACGTTTCAATCCAGGAGCCTGGAACCGCTGGGACAGGGCCGCTGGAAGATGCGGGGCGATCTGACCATCCGCGACGTCACCCGGCCGGTGGAGTTCGAAATCGAGGGACCGGCGTCGCCCGTGAAAGACGCGCGCGGCGCCGCCCGCAGCGGCGCGACCGCCACTGCGAAAATCAGCCGCAAGGATTTCGGCATCACCTGGAACCGGGCGCTCGAGGCCGGCGGCTTCGTAGTGGGCGACGAGGTGACTCTCACCATCGATGTGGAGCTGATCGGCGTGGCCAAGTCCGCGGAGAGCGGCGGAGCCGACTAGGAACGCCCGTTTGAATCAGTCGTTTTAATCACTCGTCTCAATCGACCGTTTAATTCTTGGACCCGGGCGGCGGCGATACCACCGGGAATCCTGCGGCGCCGGTCCTGCTGCGCACCGGCGGCCGGCGGTGTACGATTTCAGTGATTGGGATCTGAAATCGATGCAGCGAACCATATCTTTCACGCTGAACGGCAAACCCGCGCAGGTCACCACCGACGACGAGCGCATGCTGTTGTGGGTGCTGCGCGAGGACCTGGGCCTGACCGGAACCAAGTTCGGCTGCGGTGAGGGCCACTGCGGCGCGTGCGCCGTGCTGGTGGACCGGGAAGCGGTGCGGTCCTGCGCCCTCCCGCTCAAGGACGCGGCCGGCAAGCAGGTCATCACCATAGAAGGCCTCGGCAGCGGCGGCCGGCTGCATCCCATCCAGGAAGCGTTCCTGAAGCACCATGCGTTCCAGTGCGGTTTCTGCACGCCGGGCATGATCCTCAACGCCTGCGCGCTGCTGCTGAAGACGCCGCTCCCCTCGCGCGACCAGATCGTACGCCACATGGACGACCACCTCTGCCGCTGCGGCCCGCACACGCGCATCATCGCCGCCATCGAGGAAGCCGCGGCCGTCATGAAAGGAGGCGCGCGATGAAGCCGGACGACCTCAGCCGCCGCGATTTCCTGGCCGGGCCGGGCCTGTTGCTTCTGCTGCCCTCCGCTCCGGTGGAAGCGTTCCAGGGATACCCGGACGATTTCAACGCCTACCTCCACATCGGAGCGGACGGACGGGTCGCCTGCCTGGTAGGAAAAGTGGAACTCGGGCAGGGTTCGATGACCGCCCTGGCGCAATTGCTGGCCGACGAACTCGACGTCGCCCTCGACTCGGTGGACATGGTGATGGGCGATACCGGCCGCTGCCCCTGGGATATGGGCACGTTCGGCTCGCTGAGCATACGGCAGTTCGGTCCCGTGCTGCGGGCCGCGGCGGCGGAGGCGCGGGCCGTACTCCTGCAGATGGCCTCCGAGCGCCTGAAGACCCCGGTGGAAAAGCTGCACGTAGAGACCGGTGTCGTGACGGGCCAGGGGTCAGCGCGCGTAAGCTACGCCGAGCTGGTTCAGGGCAAACGCATCGAGCGCCGCCTGGGCAGGCAGCCGGTCAAATCTCCCGCGGCGTTCCGCGTCGCCGGGCAGTCGCCGCGGCGCAAGGACGCGATTGACAAGGTGACCGGGCGGGCCCGCTATGCCGGGGATTTCCGTTTGCCGGGTTTGCTGCACGCCCGCGTTCTCCGGCCGCCGGCACACGGCGCTGCGCTGACGAGCGCCGACACCAGCGCCGCGGAGAGGGCCGGAGCGCAGGTGGTGCGGGACGGCGAGCTGCTGGCCGTGCTGCACGCGCATCGCGACCTTGCCGACCGGGCGCTGGCCCTGGTTCGCGCCCGGTACGAGCCGCCCCGGCCCTCGGTCGACGACCGGACCGTATTCGATCACTTGCTGAAAGCCGCGCCGCCGGGCCAGGTCGTAGGGGAAAGCGGAAGCCTTGCGGAAGGGGAGAGGCTGGCGGCCGGTCTCATCGAGGAGACCTATTTCAACAGCTATGTCGCGCATGCCGCGCTGGAGACCCATTCCGCGACGGCCGTGGTTGAAAACGGGAAGGCCACGGTTTGGGCAAGCACGCAAACGCCGTTTTCCCTGCGGCAGCAGATCGCCCAGGCGCTGCAGTTCCCGCCCGAAAACGTGCGGGTGATCACTCCCTACGTGGGCGGCGGGTTTGGGGGCAAGAGCGCCTCGCGCCAGGCGTTGGAGGCCGCGCGCCTGGCCAGAGTCACCGGCAGGCCGGTGCAGGTGGTGTGGGACCGCGCCGAGGAATTCTTCTACGACACCTTCCGGCCCGCGGCCGTGGTCCGGATCCGCTCCGGCCTCACCGGCGCCGGGAGGATCGCCCTGTGGGACTACCACGTCTTCTGCGCGGGAGACCGCGAGGCGAAGCAGTTCTACGACATCCCGCACCAGCGGACCGTGTCCTCGGGCGGCTGGGGCGGGGGCAACCCCGCGGGCCTGCACCCCTTCGCGGTCGGGCCGTGGCGGGCGCCCTCGGTCAACACGAACACCTTCGCGCGCGAGTCGCACATCGACATTCTGGCGGCGAAAGCGGGCGCCGATCCGCTAGAATTCCGCCTGCGCCACCTGAGCGACAAGCGCATGCGCCGGGTTTTGGAAGCGGCGGCCAGACAGTTCGGCTGGAAGCCCCGCAAGAGGCCGGGCGGCGGCGCGGGAGTGGCATGCGCCATTTACCTCGGCACTTATGTGGCCACCATGGCCGAAGTGGCGGTGGACAGCCGGACCGGCAAGGCGCGTGTGGAGCGCGTGGTGTGCGCGCAGGACCAGGGAGTAGTGGTCAGCCCGGACGGATCGCGCCAGCAGATCGAAGGCAGCATCACCATGGGCCTGGGATACGCGCTGAGCGAAGAGGTGCATTTCCGGAACGGAGAGGTGCTGGAGCGCAACTTCGACAGCTACGAAATTCCGCGCTTCTCCTGGCTGCCCCGCATCGAAGCGGTGTTGATCGACAATCCGGAAACTCCGGCCTCGGGCTGCGGCGAGCCGCCCATCGTGACCATGGGAGCGGTGATCGCCAACGCCATCTGCGACGCCACCCGGGCGCGGATCCGCCGGCTGCCCATGACGCCGGAGCGCGTGCGGCAGGCGCTGGCGGTGGCTTAGGCACAGCGGCGCGGATTCGTCCGGCGGCGGGAGCGCCGCCGCCGGACCGGTTTTCCCCATGCTAACCGTGGGAAAATAGAAGATTGGCTCCTCCCCGCCGAACTCCACTATGCTGGACCGTATCAGCGTGCATGGCGCACGCCAGCACAATCTGAAGAACGTCGACGTCGAGATACCGCGCTACACCTTCACGGTCGTCACGGGTTTGAGCGGCTCGGGGAAGAGTTCGCTGGCCTTCGACACCATCTACGCCGAGGGGCAGCGCCGCTACGTGGAGACGCTGTCCACCTACGCCCGCCAGTTCCTGGACCAGATGGAACGGCCGGAGGTGGACGCCATCGAGGGGCTGAGCCCGGCCATCTCCATCGAGCAGAAGACTACCAGCCGCAGCCCGCGCTCCACGGTGGGAACCATCACCGAGATCTACGATTACCTGCGGCTGCTCTATGCCTCCATCGGCATTCCCCACTGCCCGCTGTGCGGCAGCCTGATCTCGCGCCAGACCACCGAGCAGATCCTGGGCCACATCCTGTCGCTGAAGCCGGAGGACCGGATCATGATCCTGGCGCCGGTGGTGCGCGGGCGCAAGGGCGAGTACCGGAAGGATCTCGAGAAGTTCGCGCGCCAGGGCTTCCTGCGGGCCCGCATCGACGGCATTCTGCGCTCGCTGGACGAGGACATCAAGCTGGACCGGCGCAAGAATCACAGCATCGAGATCGTGGTAGACCGGCTGCTGGTCAAGCCCGGCATCGAGCAGCGGCTGCAGGCCTCCATCGACACCGCCACCAAGCTGGCCAACGGGTTGGTAGTGGTGGCGGTGGTGAACGGCGAGGAGCGGCTCTACTCGCGGAAACTGGCCTGCACGGAATGCGGCGCGAGCGTCCCGCAGCTGGAGCCCCGCTCCTTTTCCTTCAACAGCCCGTTCGGCGCCTGCGAGGCGTGCGCGGGCCTGGGCAGCAAATGGACCTTCGATCCGGCCAAGGTGGTGGCCGACCGGGGACGCCCGCTGCTGGAGGGCGGCCTCGGCCCGGGGGCGGGCTCGGCCTACATGCAGCACAGCTTGAAGGAACTGGCCCGGCGGCAGCAGATCAACCTTGCGACGCCCTTCGAGCAGCTTCCCAGGAAGGCGCAGGGACTGCTGCTGGACCACGTGCTGCGCGCGCTGCAGGAGACTTTCGACGACGCCACGCAGGACTACCGCGACTGGCTCTCGGAGTACATGTCCCCGGCCACCTGCGAGGACTGCCACGGCCGGCGGCTGAAGCCGGCCAGCCTGGCGGTGCGCGTCAAGGGCCTCTCCATCGCCGAGTTCACGGAAATGCCCGTTTCCCGGGCGCTGCTCACCACCCGGAGCTGGACTTTCAATGAGCGCGAGACCCAGATCGCCGGCCGTATCGTGGATGAGATCGGCACCCGCCTCGAATTCCTCTCGGCAGTCGGGCTGGACTACCTGAGCCTGGATCGCTCGGCGGCGACGCTCTCCGGCGGCGAGGCGCAGCGCATACGGCTGGCCACCCAGATCGGGTCCAAGCTGCGCGGCGTGCTGTACGTGCTGGACGAGCCTTCCATCGGCCTGCATCCGCGCGACAACAACCGGCTGCTCGACACCCTGGCGCGTCTGCGCGACATGGGCAACACGGTGCTGGTGGTGGAGCACGACCAGGAGACCATCGAGCGCGCCGATTACGTGATCGACCTGGGCCCGGGCGCCGGGCGGCTGGGAGGCCACCTGGTGGCCTGCGGCACGCCGGAGGAGATCGCACACAACCCGCAATCGCTCACCGGGCGCTACCTGTCCGGGTCGCTGGAGATCGCCGTCCCGCCGCTGCGCCGCGCCTCCAACGGCAAGAGGCTCGTCATCCGCGGCGCCTGCGAACACAACCTGAAGAACATCGACGTGGAGATCCCGCTGGGACTTCTGGTGGTGGTCACCGGCGTTTCGGGAAGCGGCAAGTCCACCCTGGTGAACGAGATTCTCTACCGCGCCCTGGCGAAGGAACTGTACCGCGCCAGCGAGGAACCGGGGCGCCACGAAGCCATCGAGGGGCTGGAGCAAATCGACAAGGCGATCCGCATCGACCAGTCGCCCATCGGCCGCACGCCGCGCTCCAACCCGGCCACCTACACCGGTGTCTTCACGCCCATCCGCGACCTCTACGCCATGCTGCCGGAATCGCGCGAGCGCGGCTACCGGCCCGGCCGGTTCAGCTTCAACGTCAAAGGCGGGCGCTGCGAAGCCTGCCAGGGCGACGGGCTGAAGCGCATCGAGATGAACTTTCTGCCGGACGTCTACGTCACCTGCGACGTGTGCCGCGGCCGCCGCTACAATCGCGAGACGCTGGAGGTGAAGTACAAGGGCTATTCGATCGCGGACCTGCTGGATGCTACGGTGGAAGAGGCCCTTTCCGTGCTCGAGAACATTCCGCAAATCAAGCCCAAGCTGCAAACCCTGCTGGACGTGGGGCTGGGTTACATCCACCTGGGGCAATCGTCCACCACGCTCTCGGGCGGCGAGGCGCAGCGCATCAAGCTGGCCCGCGAGCTGAGCCGCCGCCAGACCGGCCGGACCCTGTACCTGCTGGACGAGCCCACCACCGGCCTGCACTTCGACGACGTGAAGAAACTGCTGGAGGTGCTCATGCGGCTGGTGGATTTGGGCAACACGGTGATCGTGATCGAGCACAATCTCGACGTGGTCAAGACCGCCGACTGGATCATCGACCTGGGCCCTGACGGCGGCGAGTACGGAGGCCGGGTGGTGGCCTGCGGCACGCCCGAACAGGTGGCGCGCAACCGCAAGTCGCACACCGGCCAGGCGCTGCAGCGGGTGATCCGCAACGGGCCCAATTCCCGCAATGGAGCGAATCAGTGAGCCGATATCCGGTTGAGCCGCTCGACCTCACCTCTTTGCACACCGTTCCTCTCGGCGCGCGCGGCGGGAAGGTCCGCGTGGAGCATTTCGCACGACTGTACACGAAGGGCTCGGGCCTCGGCTCCTGGCTGGACAGCCTGCCCCGCCTGCTGGCCGCGGACGGCTTTCGCACCGTGGTGGACGCCCTTATGGCCGCGCGCGCCAGGGGAAAGCCGGTGATCTGGGGCCTGGGCGGCCACGTGATCAAGTGCGGCCTGGCGCCCGTGCTGGCGGACCTGATGGAGCGCGGCTACGCCAGCGCGTTCGCCATGAACGGAGCGGCGGCGATCCACGATTTCGAGATCGCCCTGGCCGGCCACACGAGCGAAGACGTGGAGGCGGCTTTGCCCGGCGGGCGCTTCGGGACGGCCGAGGAGACGGGCTGCGAGATGAACCGGGCCATCGAATCCGGAGACCGGGAGTCGCTGGGAATCGGGGAAGCGCTGGGACGGCGCCTGGAGGCGCTGGCGGACCGGCGCTTCGCTGCTTCGAGCCTGCTGCTGCAAGCCTACCGGGCCTCGATCCCGGTCAGCGTTCACGTGGCCATGGGGACGGATACACCGCACACCCACCCGGCCGTCAACCCGGCGGCCATCGGCAGCGCGGGGCATCGCGACTTCCGCCTGTTCTGTTCGCTGGTTGCCGGATTGCACGACGGCGGGGTCTACCTGAACGCCGGCTCCGCCGTGGTGCTGCCGGAGGTTTTTCTGAAGGCCGTCTCCGCGGTGCGCAACCTGGGACGCCCGCTCACCGGTTTCACGACCGTGAATCTGGATTTCCTGCAGCACTACCGGCCCAGGGTGAACGTAGTGGAGCGGCCGCACGCCGGCTCGGGAGGCCTGGGCGTCAGCCTCACCGGGCATCATGAACTGATGATCCCGCTGCTGGCCGCGGTATTGGCGGAGCGCGGCGAATGAACTTCGAAGAGCGGCCCGGCTTCGGGCCCGGCGGCACTTCCCTGCCTTCCGGGGAGCCCCGGCCGGGAGAAGCGTTCTGGGGCTACCACGACCTGGTTCTGTTCATTGCCGCCGCCGTGCCTGCGCTGCTGCTGGGCGCCCTGCTGATGCGCGGCCTGTTCACCCTGGCCGGCATCCAGTCGCACGCGCGGGCGCTGGAACTGGTGCCCGCCCAGTTTCTGGGCTACCTGTTCCTGTTCGCCGCGCTCTACCTGCAGCTGCGGATTCAATACGGCCGCCCGTTCTGGCGCGCTCTGGGGTTTGTTCCCTCGCGCGTGAGCCTGGGCGCCGCCGCCGCATACGGACTCGGGCTGGCGGTAGCCGTGGCTCTGCTGGGCAGTCTGCTGCGCACGCCCGACACACAGACCCCTTTGAAGGAGCTGCTTTCCACTCGCAGCGCCGTGCTGCTCATCGGGTTCGTGTCGGTGACTCTCGGCCCCCTGGCCGAAGAACTGGCCTTCCGGGGATTCGTGCAGCCGCTGCTGGCGCGGTCGCTCGGGCCGCTGGCGGGCATCTGGCTGGCGGCGCTGCCGTTCGGCCTGCTGCACCTGGAAGAGTACGCCTGGTCGTGGCGCCACGGCCTGCTGATCACCTGCGCGGGGGCGGCTTTCGGCTGGATGCGCCACTACTCCGGCTCCACGCTGGCCGCCACGGTCATGCACGCCGCCTACAATTTCGTTTTGTTCACCGGATATTTTCTGCAAGGGAAGGATTTGCCCAAGTCATGGTAGAGACCATCGTCTGGACCGCGGAGGGGGTGGTCATGATCGACCAGACCCGGCTGCCGCGCGAGGAAGTGTACGTTACCTGCGGCACGTATGAAGAGGTGGCCGAAGCCATCCGCTCGATGGTGATCCGCGGCGCGCCCGCCATCGGGGTGGCCGCCGCCATGGGGGTCGCCCTGGGTGTTCTGAAAGCCGGTGAAGCGGACCTGGACACCCAGTTCGAGCGGATCTGCAAAGTTCTGGCGGCCACGCGTCCCACGGCGGTCAACCTGTTCTGGGCGATCGAGCGCATGCAGCGCCTCTATGCCGCCGTGCGAAGCTGTCCGCCGGACGAAATCCGCCGCCGCCTGATTGAAGAGGCCCAGCGCATCCGGGAGGAGGATATCGCCATCAACCGGGCCATTGGAGGCCACGGCGCCGGACTGGTGCCGGAAGGCAAGACGGTGCTGACCCACTGCAACGCCGGCGCCCTGGCGACGGCGGGATACGGCACGGCTCTGGGGGTCGTTCGGGCGGCCGCCGCCGCCGGCCGCAACATCGACGTGTTCGCCGACGAGACCCGGCCGTTCCTGCAGGGCGCGCGGCTGACCGCCTGGGAACTGCAGCGCGACGGCATCCCGGTAACCCTGATCACGGACAACATGGCGGGCCACTTCCTGCGGGCGGGCCGCATCGGCTGCGTCATCGTGGGGGCGGACCGCATCGCCGCCAACGGCGACGTGGCCAACAAGATCGGCACGTATTCGGTGGCCGTGCTGGCGAAGGAAAACGGAGTGCCGTTCTACGTGGCCGCACCCATTTCGACGCTGGATCTGAAACTGGCCTCGGGCGACGCGATCCCGATCGAGCAGCGCGCGTCAACTGAAGTCACCCAACTGTGCGGCGTTCCCATCGCGCCGGATGGGGTGGCGGCGGAGAACCCGGCCTTCGACGTGACCCCGCACCGCTACGTGACCGCCATCATCACCGAGCGCGGAGTGGCGCGGGCGCCCTACGGCGAGTCGCTGCGGGACCTCGTGTTAAGGTAAAACCAAATGCGTTTCCTTCTCGCTCTATGCCTGTCCGTAGTGTCGCTGTCCGGCGCCGGAGAACTGTCCGGCCGGCGCGCACCGGGCTTCGCTCTTCTGGATTCCACTCTCACCCGCTATCACGATCCCCAGGACTACCGGGGCAAGATCCTGCTGGTGGACATCATGCTGACCACCTGCCCGCACTGCCAGCAGTTGTCCGGAGTCCTGGAGGAAGCGGCCCGCAGATACAAGGGCCGGGTACAGGTGCTTTCGATCGTGATTCCGCCGGACAACCAAACCACGGTGGCCAAATACATCGCGGAGAAGAAGATCACCAACCCGATCCTGTTCGATTGCGGCCAGGTGACGGCATCTTACTTGAAGGCGACGCCGCAGAACTCGCGGATCGAGGTGCCGCACCTTTTCATCATCGATGAACAGGGCATGATCCGGAACGATTACGGGTACTCGGAAGCCACCCGGCAGATCTTTGAGGGAAAGGCGCTGTTCGCAGAGCTGGACCGCATGCTGAAGCAGGCTCCGGCATCCAAGTCCAAACGGTAATCTCCATGACGGCCCGCATTTTTCTCGCTATCGCCCTGTTCGGCGGTACTGTTCCCGCCAGGAGCCCCATCACGCATGAAGCCATGTGGCTGATGAAGCGGGTGGGAGCGCCTGTCATCAGCCCTGACGGGCGCTGGGTGGTCTTTCCGGTGACCGATCCCTCCTACGATGCGAAGGAGCAGTCCACGGACCTCTGGCTGGCGCCGGCGGATGGAAGCGCCAGGCCGCGCCGCATCACTTTCACCAAGGGAGAGGAGAGCGGCATCGCCTGGAGCCCGGACAGCAGCCGCATCGCCTTCTCGGCGAAGCGGGAAAACGACGAGACCAGCCAGGTGTACCTGCTGGATATCGCCCGGGGCGGTGAAGCCGCGCCGGTGACCTCGCTTTCCACCGGCGCGCGCTCCCCCCAGTTCAGTCCGGACGGAAACTCGCTGCTGTTCTCCAGTACGGTTTATCCCGGCGCGGGGAACGACGAGGCCAACAGGAAGATCGCGGCCGAACGCAAAGCGCGCAAGTACAGCGCGCGGGTCTACGACGGCTTCCCGATACGCTATTGGGACAAGTGGCTGGACGACAGCCAGACCCACCTGTTCGTTCAATCGCTCGAAGCAGGGAGCCAGGCCCGGGACCTGCTGGCGGGCAGCCAGCTGGTTTCCGAACCCGGTTTTGCCGGGACGTCCACGCTTGCGGGAGAGGAATTGCGCGCGGCCTGGGCGCCCGGCGGGCAGTCGATCGTGTTTGCCGCCACCACCACCCGCAACCGGGCCGCGTATGCCGACGTGGTGACGCATCTCTACCAGGTGTCCGTGAGGGGCGGCGAGCCGGAAGCTCTCACCTCGGGGAGCGACAGCCACTCGCGGCCGGTCTTCTCCCCCGACGGCAAGGCCCTGTACTGCCTGGTCGAGAAGAACAACGGGAAAGTGTACAACCTCTCGCGGCTGGCGCGGATCGGCTGGCCGGCGTCCGGAGAGCCCGTGCTGCTGTCTCCGGGATTCGACCGGGCGGCAGCCGATTTCGATTTCTCTCCGGACAGCGCCACGATTTTCCTCACGGCTG
Organism: Bryobacterales bacterium; assembly: GCA_020852755.1. Taxonomy (GTDB): domain Bacteria; phylum Acidobacteriota; class Terriglobia; order Bryobacterales; family Bryobacteraceae; genus JADZAF01. The sequence goes on along the minus strand of JADZAF010000143.1, from coordinate 23,573 downwards.
AAGAACACGGCCACTCCAAGCTCTTCTCCGTGCCCGCCGGCGGGGGCGAGACGCGCCTGGTTTTCGAGGTCGAGAGGGGGGCTTATTCGGGCCTTTCCAGCGCCGTCAAGGCGGGGGCCCCGACGCTGGTTGGGAACTGGCAGAGCGCCATCCATCCGCCCGAGGTAATCCGCTTCGATCTGGAAGCGAAGAACCACCGGGCCTTGAGCGATTTCAATGCCGAACGTCTCGCCGCCATCGACTGGCAGCCCCTGCGATCGTTCTGGTTCACTTCCAGGCGCGGCAAGCGCATCCATAGCCTGCTGGCGCTGCCGCCCAACTTCGACGAGAACCGCAAGTATCCGCTGCTGGCGCTGATCCACGGCGGCCCGGCCAGCATGTGGACCGACCAGTTCGTGCTGCGCTGGAACTATCACCTGCTGGCGGCCCCCGGCTACGTGGTGCTGCTGACCAACTACACCGGCTCGACCGGGTACGGGGAGAAGTTCGCGCAGGAGATCCAGTTCGATCCGCTCAAGGGCCCGGGCGAGGAGGTCAACGAAGCGGCCGACGAAGCCATCCGCCGCTTCCCGTTCATCGACGGGGCGAGACAGGCGGCGGGCGGGGCCAGCTACGGAGGCCATCTCGCCAACTGGCTGCAAGCCACCACCACGCGCTACAAGTGCCTCATCAGCCACGCCGGGCTCATCAACCTGGAATCGCAATGGGGCACCAGCGACACCATCTACCACCGCGAAGTGCAAAGCGGCGGTCCGGTCTGGGAGCAGGGCAAGGTATGGCGCGAGCAGAACCCCATCCGGTTCGCCGGGAACTTCCGGACGCCCATTCTGCTGACGGTGGGGGAGAAAGACTACCGGGTGCCGCTCAACCAGACGCTGGAGAACTGGAGCGTGCTGCAGCGCCTGCGGGTGCCCAGCCGGCTGATCGTGTTTCCGGAGGCCAACCACTGGATCCTGCGCGGCGAGGACAGCCGCTTTTTCTACCGGGAAGTGCATGCCTGGCTGGCCCGCTACCTGGGCCTTTAACGGGCGATCCGGGAGCGCGATAATAGGGGCGAATCACGGCACATGGACTTCGTCGAGCAGCTGAAGTCGTCGATCGACATCGTGAGTGTGATCGGCGAGCGGGTGCGGTTGCGGCGCATGGGTTCCAGCGGCCGCTACACGGGGCTGTGCCCTTTCCATAACGAGAAGACCCCCTCCTTCTCGGTGAACGCGACCCACCAGTATTTCAAGTGCTTCGGCTGCGGGATGGGCGGCGACGTGCTGAAGTTCGTGATGGAGATCGACGGGCTCAGCTTCTACGAAGCCTTGAAGCAGCTGGCCGAGCAGCACGGCATCCCCATGCCGAAGCGCTCCGAGTACAGCGACCCGGACACCCGGCTCCGCGCGGCCATCCACCAGATGCACGAGCTGGCCGAGAGGACCTTTCAGGCCAACCTGGCCGGGCCCGCGGGCTCGGAGAGCCGCGGCTACCTGGCGCGGCGCGGCGTGTCGCCGGAAATGATCCAGCAGTTCGCCCTGGGCTACGCCGACGGCTCCGGCCAGACCCTGGTGCGGCTTTTCGAGAAGCAGGGCTTCAGCGCGGAGCAGATGGAGGCTTCCGGGCTGGTCCGGCGGCGCGACAGCGGAGGCTTCTACGATTACTTCCGCAACCGCCTGATGTTCCCCATCCACAACGAATCCGGCAAGCCGATCGCGTTCGGCGCGCGGGCCCTGGCGGCAGGCGACGAGCCGAAGTACATAAATTCCCCGGAAACGCCGATCTACAGGAAGAGCTACGTGCTTTACAACCTGCACCGGGCCAAAGAGGCGGCGAGGAAGAACGGGCGGGTGGTGCTGGTGGAAGGCTACATGGATGTGGTGGGAGTGTTCGCGGCGGGGGTGAAGGAGGTGGTGGCGAGCTGCGGCACCGCGCTCCGCCCCCAGCAGGTACAGTCGATCCGGCGGCACTGTTCCAATATCATCGTCAACTTCGATCCGGACGCGGCCGGCGCCAGCGCGGCCGAACGGCATATCCAGCTGCTGCTGGAAGAAGGCATGCACGTGCGTGTCGTGGATCTGGAAGACGGTTTGGATCCGGACGAATACTGCAGGCAGCACGGCGCGGAGACCTACCGGGCGCGCCTGGACCAGGCCAAGAATTACTTCTACTGGCTGGCCGACCGGGCGCGCACCAAGTTCGACATGCGGAGCGCCGAGGGCCGGGTGGCGGCCTTCCAGTTCCTGCTGCCCGCGGTGCAGAGCCTGGGCGACAAGATCGAGCGCGTGGCCGTGGCCAACGATGTGGCCGGCTACCTGGGGGTGGATTCCGGTCTGGTGCTGGAGAATTTCCGGAAGGCCGCCGCCGAGCGGAGTGAGAAGCGGCTGGCAGCGGTCAAAGACACCCTGCGGATCGACGAGAAGATCCTGTTGAACCTGCTGCTGGTGGACGCCGAGGCCCGCCGGCGCCTGATTCCGGAGTTACAGTCCGCGCAGGCGGTGGAGCAGTTTGCCACGCGGCGTATCTTCCGGGCGCTGTTCGCGCTGGAAGCGTCCGGCGGTTCGGTGAGTTTCGCGGCGCTGGACGCGCGGCTGGAGGAAAACGACCGCGAATTACTGGCATCCGCGGCGCTGTCCGGTGAAACGAACGAGGAAATTCTCTCACTAGAGAATGGAATTCGATGCCTGGACAGGATGAGGAAAGCTGCCTACGAGGCCCGGATTGCGTCGCTGCAGGCCCAGCTCAAACAGGCCGAACGGGGGGGGAATCTGGAAGAGGCCATGCGCCTGGCGGAGGAGGTTTCACGGTTGAAATCGGACTGGCTTCCGGGAAAGGAGTACCAGAAACAGAGGCAGTAACAGAAGATGAGGATTATGTCGAGAATCCTTGGTGTACAATAGCGGGGAAAAGTCTCAGGTGTCGTGCGACGACGGGGTCCGCGGTGGCTAGCGACGACAAATTCGATCCGGCCGATCGTCTCCCGGAGGTGGGCAAGGACAGGGCCTACGAGCTGTATCGCGAAACCGGCGAGGCACTGCCCGCGGAGCTGAACGAGAGTTCGGATCTGGACGAGCTGCTGGAAAGCCTGGAAGACACTCCGGCCGATTTTCTCGACGACGGAAAATTCGAATTCGACAGACGCCTGGAAGAGAGCGAAGAACTGCTGGACTTCGACCTGCTTCCGGGAGCGGGCGACAAGACCAACGACCCGGTACGCATGTACCTGAGGGAAATGGGCACGGTGGCGCTGCTGACCCGCGAGGGCGAGGTCGACATCGCCCGGCGCATCGAGCGCGGCCAGAACATGATGTGGAAAGCGCTCTCGCGCTCCCCGCTGGTGATTCACGAAGTGCTGGCGATCGGAGAAGACCTGGCGCGCGGGCTCCGCTCTCCCAAGGACATTGTTCAATCCAGCGACCCCGGGACCAGCGAGGAGCTGCTGGAAGCCCGGCGCGGCGAACTCTGCAAGAGCCTGGAGGAGATCGCCCGGCCGTACCGTAAGGCGCTCCAGCTCCGCCAGAGACTGATGGCGGTCCCCCGGGGCACCAAGCCCAAGCTGCACCGGCGGCTGCGCTGGGAGATGGGCCGGGCCATGATCCGGACCTCGCGGCTCATCCGCAACGTCCGGTTCTCGAACTCCGTGCTGAACCACTTCATCGAGTGCGTGCGGCGCGCGGTGGACGAGTTCCGGCCGCTCGAGAAGGAGATCGCCCGGGTGCAGCGCCTGATGGAGATGGCGCCCGGCGACCGCCAGGACAGTTTGAAGGACCTGCGCAAGGAGCAGCGCGGGCACAGCCAGAAGATCCAGCAGCTGGAGGAGCGGTTCGGCGCTTCCGCCACCGACCTGCGCCGCACGCTGCAAATCATGACCCGGGGCGAGCAGGAGGCCCAGGCGGCCAAGAAGGAACTCATCGAGGCCAATCTCCGGCTGGTGGTCAGCATCGCCAAGCGCTACACCAACCGCGGCTTGCAGTTCCTGGACCTGATCCAGGAGGGCAACATCGGGTTGATGAAGGCGGTGGACAAGTTCGAGTACCGCCGCGGCTACAAGTTCTCCACCTACGCCACCTGGTGGGTGCGGCAGGCGATCACCCGGGCCATCGCCGACCAGGCGCGCACCATCCGCATCCCGGTCCACATGATCGAGACCATCAACAAGCTGGTGCGCACCTCCCGCCAGATGATCCAGGAACTGGGCCGCGAGCCCACCAACGAGGAACTGGCCCGCCGGCTGCAACTTCCGGTCTCCAAGGTGCGGAAGGTCATGCGGGTGGCACAGGAGCCGATCTCGCTGGAAACGCCGATCGGCGAGGAAGAGGAGTCGCACCTGGGCGATTTCATCGTGGACCACGGCGGCGTCTCGCCTTCCGACGCGGTCATCAATCTGAACCTGAGGGAACAGACCGCCCAGGTTCTGAAGACCCTGACGCCGCGCGAGGAGAAGATCGTCAAGATGCGCTTCGGCCTGGATTCCGACGGGGCCGAGCACACCCTGGAGGAAGTCGGCCAGAGCTTCGCCGTCACCCGGGAGAGAATCCGGCAGATCGAGGCCAAGGCCTTGCGCAAGCTGCGCCACCCGAGCCGCAGCCACCGCCTGCGCAACTTTCTGGACGCCGGCGCCCGCTGACCGGCTGCCTGGGCAAGCCGGACCCGCCGCACCGAGCCGCGAACGGAGGCGACCCGCGGACCCGCGGCCTGCCCAAGTTCATCGAACCCGGGCAACGCAGCTTCCGAACCGCGACCGGAGCGGGAACGGCCGGATGTTCCCTCGCGGTTCGCCGGACGCCGCAAGCCACGGAACCCCCGGAGTACGACCCTCCGGCCGCGGGCGGTCTGCAGGTTCTTCCCGTTCCCGGCTGGAAAAGCGGGCAAAGGCAGAGGTTCGGAAACGGCGCTGCCGGACCAATAGAACTAAAGTTCGATTGCCCAACCGCCTCCCAGCATTTATTCTCGATATGAGGTGCCGGTTGAAGAAGAACCTGATTTGCAGGAAGTGTGGTTCCAGCGACGTGATGAGGACTCCACGGCGCGGCTGGGAGCGGGCCTTCGAGTGGGCCGTCTACTTCTGCCGGGCTTGCGGCAAGCGCTGGCGCACCACCCGCCCGGAGGACGACTCTCCGCCGGAACACGGGTTTCTCCTTCGCCCCTCACGCGCGCTCAACCGCGCTCCTCTCGCGGACGCCGCTTCTCCCCCCGATCCCGCCCAACCGTCCTGACCGGCTATCCGGCGGTGTGAACCTGAGGCCGCGGCCGCGGCCGCAGCCGTAAGATGCGGCACTAAACCGCGCGCTCGCGGCGCCTGCCGGCCCCGCTACGGCGCGGCGCACGGCATTTGAGGGGTTCAACAAGAACGGCAATTACCCCGGCACTGCTATAATTGAGTAGTTTCACCACTAAAGTCCTGGTTTATGCCCCTTAAGCCGTTGGCCGCTTCTAATGGCGGCGGAAAGAAGATTCTTCTGCTCAAACCCCGCGGCTTTTGTGCGGGAGTGGTGCGCGCGATCGACGTCGTGGAAATCGCGCTGGAACTTTACGGGCCGCCCATTTACGTGCGGAAAGAGATTGTTCATAACAAACACGTAGTGGAGAGATTGCGGCAGGCGGGCGCGGTTTTCGTGGAGGAAGTGGGCGAGATCCCGGAAGGCGCGCGGGCGATATTCAGCGCCCACGGGGTGGCGCCGAGCGTGCGTCATGAAGCCCGCAAGCGGCGACTGCAGGTGATCGATGCCACCTGCCCCCTGGTCACCAAGGTTCACCTGGAGGCCAGCCGGTTTGCCCGCATGGGATACAGCATCGTGCTGATCGGGCACAAGGACCACGACGAGGTGGTCGGCACTTTGGGCGAAGCGCCGGAGCGCACTTTCCTGGTTTCCAGCGTGGAGGAAGTGGACGCTCTTCAGGTTCCCGACGCGGAAAAAGTATCTTTTCTCACGCAAACCACTCTCAGCCTCGATGAAACCAGCCACATCGTGGCGCGCCTGAGAGAACGTTTCCCGTCCATCCAGGGCCCGCCCGCCCAGGACATCTGCTATGCCACGGAAAACCGGCAGATGGCGGTGAAAGCGGTGGCCTTGTTCTGCGAGCTGTTGCTGGTGGTCGGTTCCCAGAACAGTTCGAACTCCAAGCGCCTGGTCGAAGTCGCACAGAACGCGGGCGTGGCCTCGTACCTGGTGGATGATGCGGCCCACGTGGATCCGGCCTGGCTCGCGGGGGTCAATAACGCCGCGGTCACTGCCGGAGCTTCGGCCCCGGAGCACCTGGTGCAAAGCCTGGTGAACTGGCTGCGGGAGTGCGGATTCCAAACGGTGGAGGAGCTGGAACTGGTGGATGAAGACGTCCGCTTCTCCCTCCCCAACGAGTTGAGCCAGCCGGCCGCTCAGCTGAGAATCATCTCCGCGCGATGAGCCCCGGCCTGGAAACGAGCGACGCCCCGGGAAGTTCAGTTTCACAGGCGGTGCGCCGCGCGGCGGACCTTCTGCTGAGGGAACAGCATACCCAGGGCTACTGGTGCGCCCGGCTATCGGCCGACACGACCCTGGAGTCGGACTACATCCTGTTGCAGTTGTGGCTCCATCCTCCCGCCGGCGGGAGATGGAATCCGCCCTCGCGGCCCCTGATCGACCTGGCCGCCAAGTCCATTCTGGCGCGGCAGCTGCCCGACGGCGGCTTCAACATCTACCCCCACGGCCCGGCCGAAATCAGCGCCAGCGTCAAAGCCTATTTTGCGCTGAAGCTGGCCGGCCTCAGTCCGGACGACCCGCGCCTGGCCAGGGCGCGCGAGCGTATTCTGGCGCTGGGCGGCATCCAGGCGGCCAACAGCTACGTCAAGATCAACCTGAGCCTGTTCGACCTGTATCCCAGGGCCCACGTTCCCCGGGTGCCGCCGGAACTGATGCTGCTCGGCAACCTGGTTTACGAGATGTCTTCGTGGACCCGGGCCATTGTGGTTCCGCTCTCGATCGTGCAGGGTTCGGGCGGGCGCCGGCCGGCTCCTGCCGGCTTCACCCTCCAGGAGCTGTTCCTGCCCGGCCGCAGCCTTGGGTTCCGCAAGCCGGGCGACGGCATGGTCTCCTGGCGAAGCTTCTTCCTGGGCCTGGACCGCCTGCTGCGCCTGTGGGAACGGTACGGGGTGAAGGCGGTTCGGCGCCGCGCCATCCGCGCGGCCGAATCCTGGATGCTGGACCGCACGCGCTATTCCGACGGGCTGGGAGCGATCTATCCGCCGATGATGTACATCATCATGGCGCTGGACGTGCTGGGCTACCGGCGCGATCATCCCGATTTCGTGGAAGCCGTTGCGCAGTTCGAGCGCCTGATGGTGCGGGAGGGAGAGAGCCTTTACTTCCAGCCCTGCTTCTCGCCCCTGTGGGACACCGGAATTGCGGCCTACGCGCTGGGACAATCGGGGGCGGCGCCCGCCGGGGCGCTTGAGCGGGCGGCGGACTGGATTCTCTCCAAGGAAGTGCGCCGCAAGGGCGACTGGAGCATCAAGCGCCCCAACACCGAGCCTTCCGGCTGGTATTTCGAGTTCGCAAACGAGTTTTATCCGGACATCGACGACACCGCCATGATCCTGCTGGCTCTGCGGCACTGCCGCGCCGGCAACGCAGGGGCGCAGGATGCGGCCGCGCGGCGGGCGCTGAACTGGCTGCTGAGCATGCAATCGGAAGACGGCGGGTGGGCGGCCTTCGACGCGGACAATAACCGGGAGATCCTCAGCCACGTTCCCTTCGCCGATCACAATGCCATGCTGGACCCGACCTGCCCGGACATCACCGGCCGGGTGCTGGAAGCCCTGGCCGCCAGCGGCATCGCCTCCGACCACCCGGCCGTGCGCCGGGGCGTCGAGTTCCTGGTCCGCAGCCAGGAGCCGGATGGCAGCTGGTACGGCCGCTGGGGTGTGAACTACCTGTACGGCACCTGCTTCGCGCTGCGCGGCCTGCGTGCCTCGGGCGAGGATCCGTGCGAGGCCCATATTCTGCGCGCCGGCGAGTGGCTGCGGGCGGTACAAAACGCCGACGGCGGCTGGGGCGAAAGCTGCGCCAGCTATGACAACGGAACCTTTACCGCCGCCGCCAGCACCCCCTCCCAGACGGCCTGGGCGCTGCTCGGCCTGGTGGCGGGCGGCGACGAATCCAGCCTGAGCGTTCGCAAGGGGATCGAGTACCTGTTGCGGAGCCAGCGGCCGGATGGTTCCTGGCACGAGGAGGCCGCCACCGGCACCGGCTTTCCCAAGGTTTTCTACCTGACGTATCACCTGTACCGGCAGTATTTCCCGCTGCTGGCCCTGGCTTCGTACGCCCGGGCCGCGGACGGCGTCCGGATCCGCGAAACCGCTTTACTGACCGAGGAACGCCTATGAGATTCCCGCTTGCCATGACAGCCGGTCTGGCGCGTTACATCTACCGGAACAAGAAACGGCCGCCGGAGCAGTGGCAGGCCGACCCGAAGCCCGGGAACGGCTCCTCCAACCCGTTCCGCATCCTGTCCGGCGGGGGAGGCGAGATCAACGGGGAGGCCCGGCGCCGGCAGCCGCATCCCATGATCCGCAAGCGTTTCCCCATCGTGCTGATGCTCGAGCCGCTGCACGCCTGCAACCTGACCTGCACGGGCTGCGGCCGCATCCGCGAGTACGAGGACAGCATCACGGAGCGGGTGCCGGTGGCCGAATGCCTGGCGGCGGTGGAGGAGTGCGGCGCGCCCATCGTTTCCATCTGCGGGGGCGAGCCGATGATGTATCCGCAGATCGGCGAACTGGTGCGCGGAATCCTGAATCTGGACCGCCACATCTACCTCTGCACCAACGGCATGTTCATCCGGAAGCGTTTGGGCGAGTTCCAGCCCGATCCGCGCTTCTTCTTCAACATCCACCTGGACGGACTGGAGAAGACGCACGACCTGGCCGTGGAACGGGAGGGCGTTTTCCGGGAAGCGATGGAAGGCTTGAAGGCGGCGAAAGCGGCCGGTTTCAAGGTCTGCACCAACACTACCGTCTACCGGGAGACGGACATGAAGGAAGTCGAAGCGCTGTTCGAATATCTCGAACCGTTTCACGTGGATGGCCACCAGATCGCGCCGGCCTACGGGTACTCGGCGGTGGATGACCGCGAGATCTTCATGACCCGCGAGGACATCCACGAAAAGTTCGCGGACATCGACCGGCTGGCGCGGCGCTTCCCCATCAACCAGACACCGGTCTACCTCGATTTCCTCAAGGGGGAGCGCGAGCTTCCCTGCACCGCCTGGGGCAACCCCACTTACAATGTGAAAGGGTGGAAGGGTCCCTGCTACCTGATCACCGACGCCCACTACAGAACCTTCGAGGAACTCATGACCCAGACGCCCTGGGAGAGTTACGGCCACGGCAACGACCCGCGCTGCGAGCACTGCATGGTGCATTGCGGCTTCGAACCCTCCGCGGCGCTGGGCATCAACTCCAAGTTCACCGACAACTTCAGGATGCTGACGTGGGTGCTGCGATAGGCGAAGCATCTTCCGCAAAACGGCCCGGAGGTGAGCACCGGGAGCCATGAAACCCGTCCTGGTGACCGGAGCAACCGGCTTCGTCGGCTGGCACGTGGCGCGCCTGCTCGAAGGGAGCGGGCGGCGCGTGCGGGCCCTGGTGAGGCCGGGCAGCCGCCTGAGAGAACTCGAGGCGGAGGCTGTCACGGGCGACTTGCGCGAGCGCGAGTCTCTGGACCGCGCGGCGGCCGGCTGCGACACGGTCTATCACGTGGCGGCCGACTACCGGCTGTGGGCCAGGGATCCCTCGGAAATCTACCGTTCCAACGTGGAGGGCACACGCAACCTGCTGGAGGCCTGCCGGGCGGCGGGGGTCGAGCGCATCGTGTACACCAGCACGGTCGGGTGCATCGGCATTCCCGAAGACGGTCCCGGCGACGAAAACACTCCGGTGACCCAGGGCGACATGGCGGGCGACTACAAGCGGTCGAAGTTCCAGGCCGAGCAGGTGGCCCTGGAGTACGCCGCGGCCGGGCTGCCCGTGACCATCGTCAACCCGACGGCGCCCGTCGGCGATCACGACTTCAAGCCCACGCCTACCGGGAAGATCCTCCTGGATGTGCTGAAGGGCAGAATGCCCGCCTACGTGGACACGGGACTGAACCTGGTGGACGTCGAGGATACGGCCCGGGGACATCTGCTGGCCTGCGAGCGCGGGCGGCCTGGCGAAAGGTATATATTGGGATGCGAAAACCTGCTTCTTGCCGAGATTCTGCGGCGGGTGGCGGCGGCGGCCGGCCTGAACGCGCCCGCGGTGCGCATTCCGTACGGGCTGGCCTACGCCGTGGGTGTGGTGACAACGGCCTGGGCGGGTTGGACGGGAAACGAACCCAGGGCGCCATTGGAAGCCGTGCGCATGGCACGGAAGAAGATGTTTGTCTCGCATCAGAAGGCGGCCCGGGAGCTGGGGTACGATCCCAGACCGGTTGACGGCGCCATCCGGCGCGCGGTGGACTGGTTCCGGGGAAACGGATACTGTTGAGCGATCAAGCAAGCAGGCCCGTGCTGTTCGTGGCGGCCGAAGCGGGCGAGTTTGCGGGCCTGGCGCCGAGGGTCGGGGGCATGCGCCGGCTGCGGTGGCCGTTGGATTGGGCGCGGAGCGGAGAGCTCCGGGGCGTCCCAGTAGTACTGGTGGCGAACGGCGCGGGCCGGATGCTGGCGGCCGAGGCGGTGGACTGCGCAGCCGCGCGGGCGCCGGTCCGGGCGGTGGTAAGCCTGGGGTACTGCGGCGCTCTGGACCCGGCGCTGCGGGCAGGAGAGATTTTCGTGGCAACGGAGCTGAAAGCGGACGGCCGGGACATGGCGCTGCCCATGCCGAGGGTGAGCCGCGCATTCGCGTCGGGCCCGCTGGCCTCGGTGGACCGGGTAGCGCAAACCCGGGAGGAGAAGCGGTTGCTGCGCCTGGCCGGCGCCCGGGCGGTGGAGATGGAAGCGGCGGGAGTGGCGCAGCGGGCGGCTGCGCTGGGCCTCCCGCTTTATTGTGTCCGGGCGGTCACGGACCTGGCCGGGGAGAGTTTCGGAATCGATCTCAATGGCGCGCGCACGCCCGAGGGACGCCTGAGCCGCGCCGCCATCTTGAAGGACGCGCTGCTCCGCCGGCGCCCGGCCGTGTTTGAACTGGCGCAACTGGCCCGAAGAAGCCGTTTGGCCGCGCGAACATTAGGAGGATTTGTTGCCGATTGTGAATTCTGACCTCCCGGTCCCGGAAGCTATGCAGGCCGCCGTTTACCGGGGGCCGGGCGCCGTTTCCGTCGAAGAGGTCCCGACTCCGGAAGCGGGGCCCGGCGAGCTGCTGGTGCGCGTGGAAGCTTGCGGCATCTGCCACACGGATCTGAAGAAGATCGAACACAACCTGCTGGCCCCGCCACGCATTTACGGCCACGAGACGGCCGGCGTGGTGGTCTGCACGGGCCCGGGAGTGGACAGCTTCCGGCCGGGCGACCGGGTGGTGGTCTTCCATCATGTCCCCTGTCTGGACTGCTTCTATTGCCGGCGCAAGCTGTACGCCCAGTGCCCCACGTACAGGAAGGTAGGGGTGACGGCCGGATTCGAGCCGGCGGGCGGGGGTTTCGCCCAGTATGTCCGGGTGATGGACTGGATCGTGCGCCGGGGCGTCGAGAAGATCCCGGAGGGAGTGCCCTTTGACCGGGCCAGCCTGGTGGAGCCGGTCAACACCTGCCTGAAGGCGGTGGTGGAGTGCGATCCCCGCGCCGACGAGCTGGTCGCCATTCTGGGCCAGGGCCCTATCGGCCTGCTGTTCACCATGCTGGTGGCCCGCAGCGGAGCGCGGATCGTGGCTACCGACGCCATCGCCTCGAGAAGGAAACTGGCGCGGGAATGCGGGGCGGAGGAGGCCTGGCATCCCGCGGAAGTGGATCTGCCCGCGGAAACGCGCCGGCGGAGTGAGGGCCGGGGGGCGGATCTGGTGATCATCGCCGCTTCCGCCCCGGGACTGGCGCAGGCGGCCGTCGCCTGCTCGCGGCCGGGCGCCCGGATTCTGCTCTTCTCGCAGACTTCGGAGGAAGAGCGAATCGAACTCTGCGGCGCCGACATCTGCAAAGGGGAACGGACTCTTTTTGGTTGTTATAGCGCTTCGGTGGACCTGCAGAAGCAATCCGCCGAGCTGGTTTTCAGCGGGGAATTACCCGTCGAACGGTTGATCTCACACCGGCTGCCCCTGGTTAAAATCAATTCAGCGTTTCAGATGGCGTTGCATCCGGACGACCAATCGTTGAAAATTATCCTTAAGCCACAGAGGTGGGTATAGTGACAAACCAGATGATGGCTGCCGTACTCTACGGCAAGGAAAACTTGCGCGTGGAGCCGGTGGCCGTGCCCGCGTTCGGACAGGGAGACCTCCTCGTGCGCGTCCGGGCCGCGTTGACCTGCGGCACCGATGTGAAAGTCTTCCGCCGGGGATACCACGCCCGGATGATTGTGCCTCCGGCCGTCTTCGGACATGAACTGGCAGGCGACGTGATCGGAGTTGGGGAGGGAGTAACCCGCTTCCGCCCGGGCCAGAGGGTGGTGGCGGCGAACTCCGCGCCCTGCGACGACTGCTACTTCTGCCGGCGCGGCGTGCCGAATCTCTGCGAGGACCTGCTGTTCAACAACGGCGCTTACGCCGAGTACATCCGCATTCCGTCGCGCATCGTCGAGAAGAACACGCACGAGATTCCGGCCTGGGTCAGCTATCAGGACGCGGCCCTGGTGGAGCCGCTGGCCTGCGTGGTGCGGGGCCTGGAAGAGACCGGGATCCGCCCGGGCGACAACGTGACGGTGATCGGCCTGGGTCCCATCGGCCTGATGTTCGTGCGGCTGGCCCGGCTCTACGGCGCCGGGCGGGTGATCGCGATCGGCCGGCGCAAGACGCAGCTGGAACGGGCTGAAGCCATGGGCGCCACGGACCTGATCTCCACGCATTCCGTTCCCCACCCGGTGCCGCTGGTGAGGCAATTGACCCAAGGCCGGGGCACCGACATCGCTCTCGAAGCGGTCGGCAAGCCGGAAACCTGGCACTGGGCAGCCGACATGGTGCGGCGGGGCGGCACGGTCAACTTTTTCGGAGGATGCCCCAACGGCACCGAGGTACGGCTGGACACGGCCCTGCTGCACTACTCGGAAATCACCTGCAAGGCCAGTTTCCATCACACCCCGGCGCATATCCGGAAGGCGCTGGACATCGTGGCCCACGGGCACATCACCGCCCGCGACTTCGTGAACCGTGAAGAGCCGCTCGCCAACCTGCTGGACGTGATGCGGCACCTGATGAGCCACAACGGGCACCTGAAAACCGCGATCATCCCTTAGAACGTGTTCCTGCCGCCCGAGGAATTCGTCCGCTCGCCCCAGGCGATGGCCCGCTCCTACAGCGAGGCCGAAGCGCTCGACTACACGCGCTGGCTGGCCACCCATCATTACGAGAATTTTCACGTGGTCAGCTTCCTGCTGCCCCGGCGGCTGCACCAGGATCTCTACAACGTCTATGCCTTTTGCCGCTGGGCGGACGACCTGGGGGACGAGATCGGCGACCCGGAAGAGAGCCTGCGCCTGCTGGCCTGGTGGCGCCGGGAATTGCAGGAGATGTACGCCGGGCGGGCGGCCCATCCGGTATTCGTCGCGCTGCGCGGCACCGCCGCCCGCCACGACCTTCCGCCGCAGCCCTTCGACCACCTGATCCGCGCTTTCGAGCAGGACCAGACGGTCGCGCGCTACGGCACCTGGGAGGAGCTGCTGGGCTATTGCCGCTATTCCGCCAATCCGGTGGGCCGGCTGGTCCTGATGCTGTGCGGCTACCGCGACGAGGCGCGCTTCCGCCTGTCCGACGCCACCTGCACCGCATTGCAGCTGGCCAATTTCTGGCAGGACGTGACCGTCGACCTGCAAAAGGGCAGGATCTACATCCCGGAAGAGGTGCTGGTGAGGAATGGCTGCACGGGCGGGATCCCGCGCTCCGCCACGCCGGCTTTTCGCGCCGCCCTGCGCGAGGCGGTCCAGTACGCGCGCCGGCTCTTCCGGGAAGGCCTGCCCCTGGCCCGCATGGTGGACCGCAGGCTGAGCTTCGACCTGGACCTGTTCAGCCGCGGCGGGATGCGCATTCTGGACAAGATCGAGCGGCAGGAGTACGACGTTCTCACCGCCCGGCCCTCCATAGGCAAGGGCGAACGGGCCGGCCTGCTGCTTTCGGCGCTGGCACGCCTGGCTTTCCGGAGAGCGGCGTGAGCCCGGAGCTGGAGAGGTCCTACGCCCACTGCCGGCGCATCGCCCGGACGCGCGCGCGCAACTTCTACTACTCGTTCGTGCTGCTCTCCAGAGAGCAGCGCGACGCCATGTGCGCCGTCTACGCTTTCAACCGCGCGTGCGACGATCTGAGCGACGAGCCAGGCTCGCGGCGCGATGGGCTGATTCGCTGGCGCGAGCAGCTGGATCGCGCGCTCCAGGGCCGCTACGGCCCCGACCCCCTCTGGCCGGCCTTCCACGATACCGCCGGCCGCTACGGCATTCCCAGCCAGTACTTTCACCAGATGATCGAGGGGGTGACCTCCGACCTGGAGCCCCGCCGCATCCGCGATTTCGACGAGCTGTACCGCTACTGCTACCAGGTCGCCTCAGTGGTGGGGATGACCATCATCCACATCTTCGGCTTCCATTCCGATGAGGCGATCCCGCTGGCCGAGAAGTGCGGGGTGGCCTTTCAGCTCACCAACATCCTGAGGGATGTGCGGGAGGATGCCGAACGGGGCCGCATCTATCTGCCGGAAGAGGACCTGGAGCGCTTCGGCGTCACTCCGGGCGACCTGATCTCGGTGCAGCCCACCAACGGCTTTGTGGAACTGATGCGCTTCGAGGCCGCGCGCGCCCGTTCCTATTACGAGCTTTCGCAGCCGCTGATGGAACTGGTCGACCGGCGCAGCCGCCGCTCGTTGAGCGCGCTGGTGGGCATCTACCGCGCCCTGCTGGACAAGATCGAAGCCAGCGGGTTCGACGTTCTCTCGCGGCGCGTGTCGCTGTCCACTTTCAGCAAGTCGTGGATCGTGGTGCGCTCCGCGCTGGGCAGTTAGGAACGGGCCGGCGGCCCTACCGGATGGGCTCGATGCGCCCCGCCGCCAGCAGCAGCCCCGCCGCGGTCACGTACATCAGGCCGGCGCCCACGAAGACCGGATCGTACCCGGTGCTGTCCACCACCGGACCGATCACCAACTGCCCCAGCGCGCCCATCAGCGTTCCGCACGCTCCCGTGATCCCGTACAGCACGGCCACGTGCGCCGGCGGGGTTACCTCGCTGATGGCCGTGTGAATATTGGAAGCCCAGGACTGGTGGCCGAAGAGCGCCAGGCTCAGGATGGCCAGCGCCAGCGGATAGCCGGGGACAAAGCAGGCCGTTCCGCCCAGGGCGCAGAGCAGGGCGGAGGGCAGCAGCACGGCTTTGCGGCCCCGATCGAGCCCGAAACCCCGATGGATGAGCGCGCTGCTGGCCCAGGCGCCCAGGATGGCTCCGATGCCCGCGGCCAGATAGGGAATCCAGAGCAGGCTTCCCACCCGGGCCAGGCTGAGCCCGCGCACCTCCTGAAAATAGCCGGGCATCCAGAACAGGTAAAAGAACCACGCTCCGTCGGAGAAGGCCCGGGCGCCCAGCAGGAACCAGTACTTGCGAGCAGCCAGGACGCGGCGCAGGGGCACCGGGTCGGCTTCCCGCCCGGCGGGATCCGCTGCCGCGGGCTCGGGATCCGGGGCGCCGTACACCCGCCGGATGCGGCGGTGCAGCAGGAGCCAGGGGGGCAGCAGGAGGAATCCCAGGCAGCCGGTAACGAGGAAAGACGCCCGCCAGCCCCACCGCAGCGTGACCCAGGCGACCAGGGGCGGCGTCAGCAGCGTGCCGACGCTCAGCGCGGAGAGGAACATGCCCACCGCCTTGGCCCGGTCCTTGGGAGGAAACCATCCAGCCGCGCCCCGCATGGCGGCGGGATAAAAGCCCGCCTCTCCCAACCCGAGCAGGGCGCGCACGAGCGAAAGCGTTCCCAGTCCCCGCACGAAGGTATGGGCGATGCCTGCCAGAGACCAGAACACGGTGGTCAGGATGACGCTGCGGCGGCAGCCCAGCCGGTCCGCCATACGGCCGCCGAGGATGTAAGAGACCATGTAAGCGACCAGGAAGGCGTCGACCGCCCAGCCGTACTGCTGGTTGGTCAACCCCAGGTCTCTGCGGATCTGCGGCATCACCACGCCCAGCACGGCGCGGTCCAGGTAGTTGACGACGGAACCGGCGAACAGCAGAGCCACCAGGGCCCACGCGAATCGCTCCTGCCGGGTCCAGCGGGTAGGCATAGGCAAGCGAATATAATACACTGCGAAGCGGATTACGCTATGACCGAACGCCAACGCATCCTCGCGTCCATACGGGGCGAGAAGCCGGATCGCCTGCCCTGGGCGCCCCGGCTGGAATTCTGGTACCGGGCGCAGCTGCGCCGCGGCACCATGCCCGCCGCGCTGCGCGGGCTCAGTCTCTACGAAGTGGCGGAGCGCCTGGGCGTGGGCTACTACGCTTCGGTTCCCGACTTCACCGAGCGCGAGGACGAAACCGACATGGCGGACCGGGTGCTCGGCATCCTGAACACGCCGGTGCTGGCCCACCGGGTGGTGCTGGACGGCGTGGACCGGCGGGTCTCACACGCCAACGGGCAAACCGTCACCGAATATCACACTCCGGTGGGCTCGATCCGCACGGCGGAAGTATTCACCGAAGAGATGCTGGACGGGGGCGCCTCCATCTCCTGGGTCACCGAGACGCCGATCCGCAAGCCCGGGGACTTTGAAATCGCCGGGTACATCTTCTCCCATCTCAAGGTGGTCCCCAGGGACGGCTACCTGGCGCGCCGCAGAACGGTGGGCGAGCGCGGCCTGGCGGCAGCCTGGGTAGTCGGAACGGCCTGCCCGGTTCATCACATCATGAAGGAACTCATGAGCGTGGAGCAGTTCTTCTACGCTCTGCACGACTGCCCGGAGAAGATCGAGCGGCTGGCCGAACAGATGCAGCCCTACTACGCGCAGATGCAGCAGCTGGCCGCCGATTCTCCGGCCGAGGTGGTTTTCCTGGGCGGCAACTACGACGATTCCATCACCTACCCGCGTTTCTACGAAAAGTACATCCTGCCGCCGCTGCGCGACTATGCCGCGCAACTGCACGCGCGCGGCAAGTACCTCATGACGCACACCGACGGCGAGAACCGCCGGCTGATGCAGCTCTACCTCGAGACCGGTTTCGACATCGCGGATTCGGTCTGCCCGGCGCCCATGACCCGCATGCCGATTGACGACATCTACGCGGGATTCCAGGGCCGCATCACCATCTGGGGCGGCATTCCGTCGGTGCTGCTGTGCGCGGACAGCGCCGGCGAAGCGGACTTCCGGCAGTGGATCGACCGCCTGATCGGGCGCTACGGCCGCGCCACGCATTTCGTGCTGGGGGTCAGCGATATGGTCACCGCCGACTGCGAGTGGGAACGCCTCGCGTACATCACGGAGAAGTTCGCGAGACTCGACTGACGCTATCCCCCGCCCTGCCGCCGCCGCTGCAGGTCGATGCCCAGCTGCTGGCACTTCTTGTACAGGTGGCTGCGCTCCAGGCCCAGGGCGCGGGCCGTCTCCGTCATCTGGTAGCCGCGGCTCTCCAGTTCCTCCAGGATGGCCTCGCGCTCGAATTGCTCCACGCGCTGCGCCAGGCTTCCGGAGTGCGCGGCCCGCCGCGAGCCCAGGGACGGCAGGGCGCGCAGCACGGCGGCCTCGTCCACCGCGTCGTCCGAGAGCAGCAGCAGGCGCTCCACCACGTTCCGCAGCTCGCGCACATTGCCCGGCCAGCCGTAGCGCGCCAGGGCCTCGAGGGCGCCGGGGGCGACGTGCCGCGGCTTCCAGCCGTTCTGCGCGGCCACCTGTTCGGAGAAATGCTTCACCAGCGCCGGGAGGTCGTCCAGGCGGTCCCGGAGCGGAGGCAGGGACAGCGGAAAAACGTAGACGCGGTGGAAGAGGTCCTCGCGAAAGCCGCCGCGGCGCACCAGGTCTTCCAGGTCGCGGTGGGTGGCCACGAGCAGCCGGACATCCACCGGGATGGCCCGCGTCCCGCCGATGCGCTCCACCTCGCCCGCTTCCAGCACGCGCAGCAGCTTGGCCTGCATGGCCAGCGGCATGTCGCCGACTTCATCCAGAAACAGCGTGCCTCGGTGCGCCTGCTCGAAACGTCCCGCGTGCTGCAGGCCGGCGCCGGTGAAGGCGCCCTTCTCGTGGCCGAACAGCTCGGACTCGATCAGCTCCGAAGGCACGGCCGCGCAGTTCAGAGTGACGAAGGGCTGCCCGGCGCGCCTGCTCTTTTCGTGCAGGGTGCGGGCCACCAGCTCCTTGCCGGTGCCCGTCTCACCCAGGATGGCGATGCGGGTCTCGGTGGCGGCCACCCGCTCCACCTGCGCCATCACCCGCCGCATGGCCTCACCCTGCCAGACGATCTCGTGCCGTCCGACCTTCTGGCGCAACTGGCGGTTTTCGGCCTCCAGGCTGGCCAGCCGCAGGATGTTCGCCACGGTGAGCAGGAGCTTGTCGGTGGAGAGCGGTTTTTCGAGGAAATCCACGGCGCCCAGCCGGGTGGCGCGCACCGCCATCTCCACGGTGGCCTGTCCGGAGATCATCACCACCGGCGCCGCCACCCCCAGGTTCTTCAGATCCTCGAGCAGCGACAGGCCGTCCTTGCCGGGCATGACCACGTCGGAGAAGATCACATCGTAGCGCCCGGCCTGCAGCAGTTCCAGCGCGCGGGCCGCGTTGTCGCAGACAGTTGCCTGGTGCCCGGCCAGGCGGAAGGCGCGCGCCAGGGAAGCCAGGGTGTTGGTGTCGTCGTCGATGAGAAAGATGTGGGCCATGGCTCAGACTTCCGGCAGCTCGATTCGGAACGTGGTCCCCTTTCCGGGCTGGCTCTCCACGCCGATGCGCCCGCGGTGGTCGCTGACCACCGATTGCACGATGGCCAGGCCAAGCCCCGTGCCGTGGCGCCGGGTGGTGTAGTAAGGCGTGAAGAGGCGGGCGCATTCCTCCGGCGTCAGCCCCTGTCCGGTGTCGGCGACCTCAAGCCACACCGCGCCTTCCATTTTGCGGGTGCGCAGGGTCAGCCTGCCGCCCGATTCCATCGCATCCAGGGCATTCAGGATCAGGTTGCGCAAGGCGCGGCGCAGTTGGTCGGGATCGGCCTGGATCACGCCGGCATGCGGGTCGATCGCCACCTCCAACTCAATGGGAGGCCGTTGCGCCGCTTTCAACTGCGGCTCGAACAGCCGGGCCGCGTCCCGCACCAGTTCGTTGATCCCGACCGCCTGTTTTTCCGGCGGCGGCATCTTGGCGAAGTCGCTGAAGCGCCCGATGATGGCTTTCAGGTTCCCCAATTCGGCCAGCAGGGTAGCGGTGCTTTCCCGAAAGACTTCGTCGAACTGCTCCGGCGCCTGCTCGCGGGCGCGCTGCAGGTTTTCGACGGTGATCTGAAGGGGGAACAGCGGGTTCTTCAGCTCGTGCGCCAAACGGCGGGCCAGTTCTCTCCAGGCGGCCACGCGCTCGGTCTGGACCAGCCGGTCGCGCTGCTCCACCAGCTTGCCGGTCATGGAGTTGAAGACGTTCGCCAGTTGCTCGATCTCGTCGCCGGAGCGTATGTCCACGCGCGTCTCCCACTTGCCCGCGGCAACCGCCCGGGCGCCGGCCGCCAGCCGCTCCAGCGGCCGGGTCACGCGGGCGGCGGTCCAGAAGCTCAGGACCAGGCCGAGCGCGACACCCAGGCCCGCGAAGGTGAACCCTTCCCAGCGCAGGCGCGCGAGCAGGGCCGAGAGTTCCTTGCGGGAACTGCCCACCAGGAGCACGCCCAACAGGGTGCGCTCCCGGCCGAACAAAGGGATGGCCTGAAAGGTTTCTTCGCCGCCCGGCAGCGCCAGAGTCCGGGTGAGTTCCTGCCGCGTTCCGCGGACCTCGTAAACCAGCGAGGCGATGGCCTCCTCCCCGGCCGGCGCGCCGACCAGCGCCGATGGATCCAGGATCGGGAACAGCAGGGCGCGCATGCCTTCGGGCAGCACCAGGGAGGCCACGAACCCCGGCCCCAGCCGCAGGCCCGCCACGATGAACACCGGGCGGTCCCGAACCGTGACGGCCCGCACGGCCACCAGGGCCAGCGCCGCTTCGCTGGGCAGTTCCTCGCGTTTGAGAAACGCGCCCTGCGCTTTCCAATCCTGGGGCTGGAGCACCAGCTCCTGGCGGTAGCCGAAGCGGGCGGGCCACTGCGCCGATGAAATGATGGTGCCGTCGCCGGCCACCAGTTCCACGAACTCCAGGCCGTGCGTCGCGGCCAGCGCGGCGGCCTCATTCACGTAAGGGCTGTAATCGGGCTGGTCCCGCCCGGCCTCGACGGCGACGCGCTGCACCGCGTCCGAGGCGGCCAGCCCTTCCACCCGGCGGACCACCTCCTCGCCCCGGCGGGCAAACTCGCGGCGGAACTGCTCCACCAGAGAAGCCGTATGCTGCGCGCTCACCGACTCGAAAGCGCGCCGCGCGCTCGAAGAGGCGTTCCAGGTCACCAGCGCCACCGTGGAGACGACGGCCGCGGAGATGAAGACCAGCAGGCGCAGGCGGAAGCTCATTGGGACCCCTGTTCCAGCCAGACCTCAGCCAGGCGCAGTTCTCCGGTGGACAGCACGGCCCGGCCGGAGGCGCAACGGACTCTCCTGCCGGCTGCCCAGGTCTGCGGCAGCCAGGCCACCGGGATCACCTGAACCCCGGCCAGCAGCGCCGCCTCGGCGTCGTAGAGCGCTTGGGGAGTGGACGGGCTGCCGGTCATGGGAAGGTCCAGCGCCGCGGCCATTTGCGCGAGGGCGCGTCCGGCTTCCGGCGAAGCCAGCGGCAGCCTCATCAGCCGCACCCCCGCCCCGCCCGCCGCTGCGGAGGGCGCCGATTGCAGCGGAATCCGTGCGGCCCGGGCGTCCAGGGCGATGCGGTCGGCCACCGCCTGCGCCAGCCGGTCGCCGGCTTCATAGGTCAAAGGGATGGGTTGCCTGCGCGGGTTCCCGGACATCAACTCGCGCGCCCGGGCGGGATCCCGCACGGCAGCGAACAGGAAGGCGTAGCCCGAAAGCCAGTTGGGCAGCAGGCTCGCGGCAGTCTCCCCCTGGCGCTGCAGCAGCACGTTCCGGATGGCGTCCCGGTCCACGGAAAGCCCCAGCGCTTCGCGCAGCAGCGCGTTGTCAATGCCCACTTTCAGGGCCAGGAGCTCGACCGGCGCCGATGACCAGACCCGCAGCCCGCGCTGCGCGGCGCGCCGCACCTCGCTGGCGGGCAGTTCGATCAGGTCGGCTTTTTCGAGTTCCAGGTCGAGCAGCCGGTCCCGCGGCGTTCCCTGTACTTCAATTTCAATGCCGTCCAGGAAGGGCCGGCCGGCCCAGTGCTCCTCGTTTGCCAGCAGCCGCCCGCCTCGCGAGGCGCTCCACTGCTCGATTCTGAACGGACCCGAGCCGCCGGCCGCGCCGGCCGCGCCCTTCAGGAAGATGGCGCAGCGGGCGCCGGCCAGCTCGCGCAGCAGCGCGGAGATGCCGCCGCTATAGGAAACGACCAGTTCCTCCCCGGCAGCCGCCGCCTGCAAACCGGCGGATTGCAGCGCCGCGGCGGCGGCACGGGCCGTCAGGGGAGCGCCGTTGTGGAAGCGGACTCCCGGCCGCAAAGTGAAGCGCCAGCGGCGCTGCCGGGGATCCGTGGTCCGCCAGGAAACGGCCAGCGCGGGCCGCGGCTTTCCCCGCTCATCCAGCTCGACCAGGCGGTCGAACACCAGGGGAACCAGTTTCTGCTGCGCGGCCGTACCGGCCGGGTTGATGCGGTCCGCGCCGGCCCGTACCTGCAAGCGGAGGAAGCCGCCGTATTGCGGCCGGGTGGCGGCGAACAAGGCGGACGCCGCCGCCAGGCTAATTGCCGCAAGCCGCGGATACTTTGTACGCAGCATACCGGTGCGCGCCGGCGTCGCGCACGACGGCCAGCGTCTCCTTACCCCAGGACCACAGGGCGGTGATGGAACCGGCCAGCTCCAGCGGAGCGCTCGCGGGAACCAGCTGGCGGCCCGGCAGTTCGATGGCCGTCACCGCATCCGGTTCCGCCCCGGCGCCCGGCCGGGCGGCCAGCAGCAGCCGGCGCCCTTCGCAGGCCCCCTCCAACAGGGCGATGTCGCTGCCCCAGCCTGCGAATTCGGCCGCGGGCTCCGCCCCCTTTTCAAACAGCGACAGGTGTCCCGCGGTGGTAGCGACCAACCAGGACGGCTCCCCGTTTTCCAGCAGCGGAACCGCCGAGTAGAAAGGGGGGAAACGGCGCTCGGCGCCGCCTTCCACGAGCCGCCCGTCGAAGAAGTTGCGGCCGGCGGGCATCCGGGCGAGCGCGCTGCCGACAGGCCAGCCCGCCGGGCTCTCCACGCGTTGGACGGCGAGCGCGGGCTCCAGGCGGCCTTCATAAACAGCTCCGGCCAGGTAAACCCGAAAACCGTCCGGCAGCATCTCCAGCTTCCCGCGGGGGTCCCGGGCGGGCTGGGCCGGAACCGGCGCCGAAGCTTCCCGAAGCCAGCGCCCGGGCTCGCCCGTGTAGCTCACCACCTCGCCCGGTTCCAGAACCAGCAACCGCCCGCCGGACAGGACAGCATCCAGAATGGGCCGCTCGCCTTCGATCAACAATTCCTTGCTCAACGCGGCCGCCGGAGGCCTTTGGGCCGCCGGCTCAAGGCTGGCGGGCGGAGCGTAGAGGACCGCCTGGCGCTTGTCGCCTTCCACGATCTCGGCCACCCACAGGGGACCTTCGGGATTGCTCGACAAGGTGACCCGTATGGCGACCGCCGCGCCGGGGGACAGCGCCACACCGGCTTCCGACAACGCGGTTTGGAAGCGTTGTGCAAAGCCGGCGGGAACCGCCTGCCCGGCCAGGCTCCGCACCTCCGCCAAGGTCGCGGGTGAGGACCGAAGTTCCCCGGCGAGGCGGCGGGCAAACCCGGAAACCGCATCCACGGAAGGCTGAGCGAACGCGCAAACGGCAAGCACCCACGCCAGGACCGGCGCCAACCTCATGAAGTCGGAATCATAGCACAGGCGCCGCGGCAGGCCGGGCGCGCACTATGGAAGCAAGGAGGAGCGGTTGCCGTTATGCTGGTATGTGATCCGGCTCCTACTGATCGTCTTCCTGCTCCTGCCCGCCTGCGCGCAGGACCGCACTGCCTGGATGAGAGAGGCCCGCTGGGGCGTGATGACCCATTACCTGGCGGACTGGGCGGCCCGCACTCACAATCTCGAAATGAGCGCGGCCAAGTGGAACGACCTGATCGACCGCTTCGACGTGGAGGGGATCGCCCGGCAACTGGAGTCGGCGGGCGCGGGGTATTACCTGATCACCATCGGCCAGAACTCGGGCTACTATCTCGCGCCCAACGCCGCCTACGACCGTTTCGTCCGCATCCAGCCCGGCAAGTGCTCCCGCCGGGACCTGTTGGCCGACCTCTACCCCGCCTTGGCAAAACGGGGCATCCGGTTGAT
>JADZAF010000142.1 GCA_020852755.1 Bryobacterales bacterium | reverse complement strand
GCTAGATTCGCAGGAAGAGCTTCCGCCGGTACATCCACAACAGAATCAGCCAGTACGTGAACAGCACGGCGGCGCCCAGAAGAAGCGGCTCGAAGACCGGACCGAAAACCTGGAATACCTCACGGCCCAGGTGGATGCGGAAGGAACTGGCGATGAAGTCCTGAAAGAGGTGGGCGATCAGGTACGCTGCGATGGAATTCATGCCGATCACGACCAGCGGAAAGGCCCACTTCTTGTAGCCCATTCCATCCATCAGCCAGCTCAGCGCGGCCAGGAAGAGAAAGCAGATGCCGCCGCTGTACAGGGTCCAACCGGGCGTCCAGATGCGCTTCACCACCGGGCAGATCCCGGTGACGTCCAGCAGCAGGCCGGCGGCGACTCCGGCCACGCCCGCGACCAGCAGCCGCTTCAGCGGGAGGCGCGGTGCGGCCGCGCGCAGCCAGCGTCCGGCCGCCAGACCCAGGATCATGGTGCCCAGAGTGGGGATGAAGCTCAGGGTCAGGTACCCGCCGGAATTGGCGATGAAGGGTTTGGTCCGGGGAAACAGGTTCAGGAACCACTGGTCGAAGGCCGCTCCCAGGTTGCTGTTCTTGTTCCAGTGGGCGGCAAACCCGGAGTAATGGTGGGGCCAATCGGCCGGCACCCCCACCGCCTGGTAGTCGAAGCCCGGCTGGGCGGCCGGGTAGAGCGCCCAAGCCAGCCAGTAGCCGGCCAGAATCAGCCCCAGCGCCAGCCACTGCCGGCGGGGCCGGCAAAAGGCCAGCAGGAACAGGAAGGGGTAGCCCAGGCCGATCTGGGTCAGGGTGTCCTCGAAGGTGAAGTTGGTCCGCGGGCTGTGGGTGGAACGCAGAAAGATGCCCAGCGCGACCAGCACCAGCGCACGCCACAGGGCGTGCCCAAACATCTTTCCGAAGGACGCCCCCCTGGCCAACCGGCTGGCCACCGAGTACGGCACCGCCACGCCGACCAGGAAGGAAAAGGAAGGCTGGATCAGGTCGTGCAGCGAGCACCCGGCCCAGTCGACGTGGCTCTGGTGATAGGCCAGAAAACCCCATAAGGCGCTGTCCGGCAGGGCGCGGCCGATGCGCGCCAACTGGAGCACCTCCGCCATCATGAGCAACATGACCAGGCCGCGGTAGGCGTCCAGAGCCGCGTTGCGCGGGGCCGGAAGCGGCCCGCGAACCGGTTCCGGCGCGGTTGTGGGAGACTGGGCGGCGGACTGCATCCTCACGAAGCTAACACAGTGGCGCGCGGCGCATCAGGCATAGATAGGCTGCAGCTTCCCCTGTATGTAACGCATGCAGCGGGTGAAACTCTCACGCGGACTTACGCGCGCGTAGTGGTGGTCCACGCAGATCCAGCCTTTGAACCGGCGCTTTTTCAGGATGCGGGTGAGGAACGGGAAGTCGATTTCGCCGTCGCCCAGGTCCTGGTTCGAGAGCATAAAGGTGGCGTTGTGCGTCCCGGCTTTCTCGATCCTGCCGTTGGGCAGGCGCAGATCCTCACGGGCGAAGATGTACCGGGCATCCACGAAGTCCATCATGATCAGCCGGTGCGCGTGTTTTGCGAACAGCCCGGGGATGTCGCAGCCGGCGATGTACAGGTGGATGGTGTCGGGCGCCCAGTGGAACCGCTTGGGATCGGTCAGCTTGAGCAGCAGCTCGACCTCGTCCTGACTCTCCACCAGTTGTCCCTGGGAGTGGTTGTGCAGCCCGGCCCGGATTCCGTAGGGAGCGCACAGGTCGCCCAGGCGGTTGTAGAACTCGCAGGCCACCCGCATGTGCTCCCGCACCAGGACCTTGTTGGGGCGGCTGGGCGAGAACACCGCCATCTCGGTGGCGCCAAAATGGCGCAGGAACTTGCAGGCCTCGTGCGCCGACGCTTCGATCTCGCGGTGGCGTGCCGGGTCGCTGGCCTGCCCGCCGAAGGAAAGGGTGGCAATGCGCAGATCGCGCTTGGACAGCTCCTTTTCGAGGAGCGGGAGGGTCAAATCGTACCTGGCCAGGGAGGCGGGCCAGCCCGTAAAGCGGAAGCCGTCGAAGCCGGTATCCTTAATGACATCCAGCATGTCGGTGAAGCGGGCCGGGGATTGCTCGCCCCAGATCGTGGAGGTCCACAGGAACATGCTGACGGCCCACCTGATGTTGCGGTCCTGCGCCGCTCCGGAAGCTTCCAGGCGCCCGCGCAGCCCGGCCAGGGACGTGCCGGCGGCGGCCAGAAATTCGCGGCGGTCCATGCCGTTCTCCTTTGTCTGCCCAGATTACCACCGGGCCGCCGCCCGCGATCTGCCCGTAGTCGATGTGACTCGCTGGCGGCGCCGTTGATCCGGCCGTCCATCTTGTCCAGCATGGCTCGAAACTGTATCCCGGTCCCGGGGCGGATACCGCGGGTTCCCGCTGTAACCCTGGAGCGATGCTCTGAAACTCTTCTGCCTGCCGGGAGGAACCGCCTGGAATCAGGGCAGCCGGCCTCAACCGGAACCGCGAGCACCAGGATTCTCATATTGTCTGTTCGGGCTCCGCTTGTGTAAGTCGGGTGTAACTGGAGAACAAGTGTACGGCCATGAGGCAACCGATACGGCGGTGGACCTTGTCCTCACGGCCGCACCTCGCGATGCCGGTCCGCATCGGCTACAGTAAGACTCATGCGGATCGGTGCAGGCTACCTGCTCCAGGAGACCAACACCTTTTCACCCGTCAGAACCCGGCTGGCGGATTTCAACTTCTGCTCCGGAGCGGCCGCCGTGGAGCGCTGGCAGGGGACCCGGACCGAACTGGGCGGGTTCCTGGAAGCGCTCTCCACAGCCGGTTGTGAAACGGTTCCGCTCTTTGCCGGATGGGCGGTTACGGCCGGCTCGATCGAGGCGGCGGAGTTCCGGCGCATGAAGGAGATGGCGGAGGAGCAGATCCGCCGCGCCTTGCCGTTGGACGGCCTGCTGCTGGCGCTGCACGGCGCCATGTGCGCCGAGGGGACCGACGATTGCGAAGGCGCTCTGCTGGAGATCGCGCGCGGACTGGTGGGACCGGACTGCCCGGTCGTAGCCACGCTGGACCTGCACGCCAACCTGACCGCCCGCATGGCCGCGGCCGCGAACGCGCTGATCGGCTACAGAACCTATCCGCACGTGGACATGTTCGAGACCGGGCTTGCGGCGGGCGCGATGTTGCTGCGGGCCGCGCGGGGCGAAATCCGGCCGGTAACCGCCATCCGCAAGGTCCCCATGATCCTGCCCGCGGAGAACATGCAGACCACGCACGGTCCCATGGCCGCCCTGCGTCGGGAAGCGGACGCCCTCTGCCGGGCGGATGCGGCAGTGCTGGCCGCTTCGATCTTCGGAGTGCAGCCCTGGCTGGATATCGAAGAGATGGGCTGCGGAATCGCAATCGTCACCCACGGCGATCTGGCCCGCGGCGCCGCGGCCGCCAGGAAGCTCGCGGAGCGCTTCTGGGACCTCCGAGACGAATTCGCCGTGGACCTGCTGCCGCCCGATGAAGCCATACGGCGCGCACTCGCCGTTTCGGGGCGCCCGGTGATCCTGGCCGAATCCTCCGACAGCCCGACCGCCGGTTCCCCGGGCGACAGCGCCGACCTGCTGGCCTCCCTGCTGCAACTCGCTCCGCAGACGGACGCGGCCGTGTGGCTCCGGGACCCGGCGGCCGTGCAGCAGGCTTGCCTCGGCGGGCCGGGTTCCGTCTTCGACATGCCGGTGGGCGGCGCGTTCGACCGGGCCAACCGGCGCCCCGTGCGGCTGCGCGGCGTGGTCCGGTCGCTCTCCGACGGATCTTTCCGTCTGAAAGGACAAGGGAACACGGGGGCAACGGTAAGCATGGGCCCCACGGCGGTGATCGACGCCGGACCGGTTGCCGTGGTGATTTCGGAAGGCGCGGCCGGAATGATCGACCCGGAGTTGTACCGCAGCCAGGGCGTCGAGCCGCGCGAAAAGAAGATCGTGGTCGTAAAGTCCGCCACGGCCTTCCGGGCCGATTACGGGCCCTTCGCCGCGGCCATTCTGCTGGTGGATACGCCCGGCATCAGCTCGGCCAACCTGCGCTCAGTGCCTTATACAAGAGTGCCGCGTCCCATGTATCCGCTGGACACAATGCCGACTCGCAGGGAATTTCTGCTGGCGGCTCCGGGGGCGTTCCGCGCGGGAGCGGCTTTGCGCATCACCAATCCTCCCGGCGGGGCAATTTTGAACCGGCACGACGGACGGGCCGTTCCGGGCGGCCTGGAGATCGAAGTGGCGGGCGAATGCCCGGAAGCCGGACCCGTCCAGGTGAACGGCGCGGCAACGCAAGCGCAGGGGGGCAAGTTCCGCGCGCGCGTGACCTTGCGCCGGCGCGAGAACCGGATCGAGGCCCGCCAGGGAAGCCGCCGCCATGCGATCGCCGTTCTCTGGGACCGCGGCTCCTATCCGCGCTACCGCCTTTCCACCGACGACAACATCTGGTTCCTGCGCGACATCGCGCGGAACGGCTACCGCTCGATCTTCGACAACCCGTACCTGCAGTTCTGGCGCGAGATGCACCGCAAGTACGGCACCAAGGTCCACTTCAACATCTATTACGAAACCGAGGGCTTCGATCTCACCCGCATGCCGGACCGCTACCGGGGCGAGTGGCGCGGCAACAGCGACTGGATCCGCCTGACCTTCCATGCCCGCGCCAACGACCCCGACCGCCCTTACATCCAGGCGGGCGCCGAACAGATCCGGGAGGATTACCGGATGGTCACGCGCGAGATCGAGCGTTTCGCGGGGAAGGAACTGCTCAGCCCGGTGACCACGGTCCATTGGGGTGAAACCACCCGCGAGGGCGCGCTGGCGCTGCGCCGCGAAGGCATACGGATCATGCCGGGTTACTTCCAGTTCCGCAACGGCAAGCCGGCCGTGAGTTACTATCTGGACGCGGCGCGCACGCAGTATCTGTCCGGCAGAGACTACTGGAAGGACATGGATGCCGATATCATCTTTATCCGGCACGACATCGTTTTGAACACCGTACCGCTGGAGAAGATCGTGCCGCACCTGGAGCGCATCGCCGCCGATCCGCACCAGTCGGAGATCATGGAGCTCATGATCCACGAGCAGTACTTCTATCCGCATTACCGTGCCTACGAGCCCGACTTCCGCCAGCGGGTGGAGCGGGCGCTGGAGTGGGTTACAAAGAGAGGGTACAGGCCGGTGTTCTACAGCCAGGGATTCCTGGGCGCGGAGGAGGAACGGAAATGAGCGAATTGCTGGCAGGCGTGGGACGTTGTGACATCACACCCGCCCCAGGAACGCCGCAGGGCGGCTGGGGCGCGCAGACCCACCAGCGCGGGCTCGGGGCGGACATGCCCATGCTGGCCACGGCGCTGGCGATTTCGAGCGGCTCCGAAACCGTGGTCGTCCTGGACGTGGATGCGATCGGCTTCGATGAGGAGTGGACCGGCCGGATCCTCGACGCCGTCTCGGCGCTGACCGGCCTGCCGCGGCGCGCCATACGCTTCTCCTGCACCCACACGCACTCCGGGCCGAACACCTTCCGCCTGGGCAACATCAGCGAAGGCCTGGACATGGTGCTGAGCTACCTGGACGGCCTGCCGCTGCGCATCGCGGGCGCCGCCTGGCAGGCGCTGCAGAACCTGCGCCCGGCGCGCTGCGCGGCGGGATCGGGAAGGTGCGAGATCGGAGTCAACCGGCGATTTCACGTGCCGGGCGGCGGCATGGCCGTGGGGCGCAACTGGGAGGGGCCGGTGGATCCCACCGTCCGCGTGGTCCGCTTCGACGCGCTCGACGAGACTCCGCTGGCCACCCTGGTTCACTACTCCTGCCATCCCACGACCATCGCCTGGCAAAACCAGTTCTTCACGCCCGACTACCCGGGTGCGGTGCGGCAGACCGTGGAACGCGAGCTCGGCGGAACCTGCCTGTTTTTGCAGGGCGCGGCGGGCAACATTACGCCCAGGGGCGGCTTCACCGGCGACCTCGCGGTCTACCGCAGGCTGGGACAAACGCTCGGCCTGGAAGCTTCGCGGGTGGCGCTTTCGATCGCCACGCTGCCGCGCGGAGAGCGTTTCCAGGGCGTGCTGCAATCGGGGGCCGCCATCGCGCTCTACGACGATCAGCCGGTGGAGCCGGAGAGGCCGGTATTGCGGGTCTGCGCCCGGCCTGTGCGCATGCCGGTGCGCAACCTGGGCGACCCGGAGCCGCTGGAGGAGGAAGCCGGCCGCCTGCGCGGCGAATTGAACCGCCTGCGCAGCCAAGGCGCGGGCGAAGAGGAGATCCGGGCCGCCACCGCGCGCGCCACGCAGGCCGGCTGGCGCGCCGCCACGGCGCGCAATTTCCACGGCAAGCAGACCGTGGACTGGCAGATGCAGGGCATACGCCTCGGCTCTATCGCTCTGTTGTGCGTGCAGGGCGAGCCGTTCGTCGAGATCGGTTTGCGGATTGCCGCCGGCTCGCCTTTCCCCCACACCCTGTTCTCCGGTTACTCCAACGGCGCATTCGGGTACATCCCGATCCGCGAGGCCTTCGAGGAGGGCGGCTACGAGGTGTGGAACGGCAGCGTGTTCTCGCCGGACGCCGCCGGTGTAGTGGCGGAGGAAGGACTCCGCATGCTTCACGAACTGGCGGAGTGACGGGAGGCGGCGATGCGCAGAGCCATCGGGCTGTTTTGCCTGTCCGCGCAGTGGGCCGCGGCGGCCGAAACCCTGCCGCACTACTACGGCCATCCCGCCGTGGCGGACAGGCACGGCGTCATCGCTCCCTGGTACCAGGGCTTGAACGGGCAGTTCGACTACCGGGTGCGCATCGCCGCCGAAACCCTGAAACGCTACCCCTGGGCTTCCAGGGAGAAAGCCGTGACGGCCGGGCCGGAGTACGTCTTCAACGGGCACTGGCAGCTCGACCAGGACGGCCGCATCCGCGCCGCCGAGGTGAAGGACTGGAACAATGGCGACCTGTCCCAGCGCGCTTCCTACGTTATCGGCAGCCTGATCGATTACTACATGTACTCGGGCGATCCGGCCGTCTTCACCCGCATCGGCGCCATGGCCGGTTACCTGATCGATTACTGCCAGACCGGACCGGATCACGGCTGGCCGAATATCCTGATCAGCGTCCCCACCATGGGCACGCACTACGGCCGCTGCCGCTTGGGTACCAGCGACGAACTGCGCGACGGGCAGGGCAAGATCCAGTTGGACAACCTGGCCCAAGTGGCGCTGGAGTTCGTGCGCGCCTACCAGATGACCGGCGAGACTCGCTGGTACGACGCGGCCAAACGCTGGGCGGACCTGCTGGCCCAGAATCGCAGCCGGGAGCCGGGCGCGCCGCCCTGGGGGCGCTACGCCAATAACGCCGGCGGCAGCGGCATGAACGGCCTGCAGACCGGCGGCGTGGCCATCCTGCTGGCCCTCTTCGATGAGCTGATCCGCACCGGTTACACCGGGAAGAACAACGCGCTGCTGGACGCCCGCGAGGCCGGCCGGGCGTATCTGCGCGACACGCTGCTGCCGGCCTGGCATCTGAAAGACACGTGGGGACGCAACTTCTGGGACTGGGAATGCCCGGTGCAGGACCTCTATGGCACCGAGTACAGCGTCCAGCAGATGATGAATCACAAGGACGCGTTTCCGAACTGGCGCAACGACGTTCGCAACATCCTCTCGCTGTTCATCCAGCATGCGTCGGTGAGCCCGCAGTCCGGCGCCGACGTGTTTCACGGGGCCTGGGCCTATCCGGAATCCTCGGGCTGCTGCGGGCGTTCCCTGTGGTACAGCCCCATGGAACTGGCGGCCTCCTTCGCCCGCTACGGAGTGGAAGCGGACAGCGAGTGGGCTCGTGAGATTGCGCGCCGCTCGCAACTGCTGGCGACCTACGACCCGCGCGCCGACGGCGGGAGCATGGACCTGATCGACGGCGGCGTGCTGGTCAACCGGAGCTGGTTCAAGATCGCCCACCCGATGGCGCTGAAGTACGTGCTGCGCACCATGGCTTGGCTGCCGGAGGTGACGGGAGCCGGCCGCGAGAATCACATTATGCGCTCCAGCGGCGTGGTGAAGCGCGTGACTTACGGCAAGGACCGGATCGCCTATTCGACCTTCGATGCGCCAAAGGACAGCGTCGAAGTGCTCCGGCTGGCCTACGCGCCCGCATCGGTCACGGCCGACGGCAGGCCTCTGGCTCCGCGGCCGGATCTCTCCGGCAACGGCTACACGGCGCGCACGCTCGGCGGAGGCGACGCCATCGTATGGATCCGGCACGACGGGGCCACGGAGATTGAGGTGCGCGGGGCCGATCCGCAGAGTGCGGCCGATCACGCCGCGCTTCGGTACGAGGGCAAGTGGAGCGCGGCCGGGAGCCGGCGCGCGGCCTCACAGGCGGGCGCAAGCGTGACGTACCGGTTCACGGGCAACCAGGTGAGGCTGGTGGGCTCCGCGGGCCCGCGGGGAGGACTGGCCGACGTCTTCCTCGACGACGTGAAACAGCTCGTGCCGGTGGACTGCCACAGTCCCTTTGAGGTGCGCGGCCAGATCCTGTATTACCGGAACGGGCTGGATCCGGGTCTTCACACCCTGAGGCTGGTGGCGCGGGGCGCGGGCAATCCGCTATCCGGCGGCGCGGAGATCTACGTCGAAGGCGCGCAGTCATCCGCTGCCGGGGGGCAAAGCGGCTTCGGCGAGGGCGGCGGGCCGGTTACGGCGCAGCGGCTGATCTTCGGCTACACCGGGCGGCGCGACTATCGGGACTCTTCCGGCAAAGAGTGGCGGCCGGGAGCCGAACTGATCGTGCGCACCGGAGCGCTTACGGATGCCGTGGCGAAGACCTGGTGGATCATGCGGCAGGCCGTCTTCATCGGTGATCCGGACAGGCAGCGCGACCAGGAACTCTACCGCTACGGCGTGCACTACCCGGACATTCGCGTGCCGCTGACCGTGGGTCCGGGGACCTATCGCGTCCGGGTGAAGCTGGCGGAAACCCAGTACGGCCGCGCGGGAGACAGAGTGATGACGGTGCGGATCAACGACCGCGTGGTGGCCGAGAACGTGGATGTATTCGCCAGGGCGGGCGGCGCCAACCGCCCGGCCGACCTGATGTTCAACAACATCCAGCCGAAGAACGGGATCATCGAGGTGCGCCTGACCGGGGGCGAGGTGCGCGGCCGCCAGTGCGAGGCCATCCTGCAAGCGCTGGAGATCGCGCCCGGCAACTGACAGGCAGCCGCGCCTGGCAGTGTGGCGACCTGCCGCGGGACGGGCTCCTGCTCCAGGCCCTCACACCTTCTCCGGCATCACGAACGGGGGACGGTAGAGGCGCGAAAGGTACATGTTGGCCCAGCGTGCCGTTTCACCGGTGAACTGCTCCGCGTTCGCGTCCCACTCGAGCACCGGACCCAGGGTCATCTGCTCCGACTCCAGAACGAGACCGTTGGCCTTGAAACGGAAGAACCAGGCCGCAGAGGTTCCATCACTCGCTATCTGGCTGAGTCTCTCAGATACTACGATAACGAATTCTGAAATACTTGTGACTCCGAACGGACCCGAACACTGCCTCCTCCTCCTTCCAGCCAGTCCTTTCATAAAGGCTCCTCAATCCGGCGGCGCCTATGTCCATTGCAGACTCGAATTGGGTTTCCGCACGAAGTGCCAGTGTGGGCAAGTGACCCAAGGGGATATCGCACCGGTCGTCCCACTCCGCAGTAGAGTTCTTCAGGGAATCAGGGGTGACGAGCCCGAGCTCCACTACGGCCAGAATCTGCGGTTTCCTACCTGCGCCCGGGAATGTCATGAGTCTTTCTTTGATATACAGTGAGGGAGTATAACCCAATACATCGTCACTTCTTAGCTCCTCTATAGGCCAATGCGAATTCAGACTAGTTTGAAAACCATGCATGTCATTGAAGTAATATAACCCCTGTCCTAATACCGTAATCGTGATACCATCTCGCAGGAGGCAGTAGTTGGGGCTCTCGCTTGAGTGCATCTCCTTGTGCCGCTCTCCTAAGGCCTTCCATTGCTGCTCGTCAACAAGGCCTTGGCAAAACAAAATATCGTGCCACTGCGGAGTGATAGTCAGGCTGAAAGGCCGGAACGGTGTGGGCCTGAATAGCTCCGCAAAAGAACGATCCAGAACATCGGTTAGGACCAAAGCTAACACGGCGTTGTGCACCCAGGAGAAGCCGCCGAAGTACATAAGAACGACATAACAGCCGCCGTAGATCGTGATAAGCCTGACAACGGGCCAGACTGAGCGGGTTTGCATCGTGAGAGAGTCTACCACATTCAGTCTTCTAGACGAATTCCTCGGCACCTGCCCTTGGACTGGAATTGCCGACTCGTCTCGCGAGACGTCACACCTTCTCCGGCATCACGAACGGGGGACGGTAGAGGCGCGAAAGGTACATGTTGGCCCAGCGTGCCGTTTCACCGGTGAACTGCTCCGCGTTCGCGTCCCACTCAAGCACCGGACCCAGGGTGAGCCGCTCGGAATCCAGGTCGAGGCCCCCGGCTTTCAGGTCCGAGGCCAGGCGCTCGAAGGACTCGCTCAGCACCGCGTTGCCGCTGATGGAGGCCGCGATCTCCGCCGGCGTGCGGCGATACCCAATGCGGTAGGCAATGTTGGCCATGTGGCACATGGCGGCCGTGATATGTCCTTCCGCAATCGGGGTCCGCAGGTGCGCCATGCGCCGCGATCGCACGGCCTCGATGAAGTTGGCCGCATGCGTGACGCCCGAATCGCCGGGGAACTTGCGGATCAGCTTGCCGCTCCGGTCCCAGGCCGCCGCCCCTCCCCGGCCTCCGGTCAGGTAGCCGCCCTCGCACTCCAGAAGGCTGCCGTCGCCGCGAGCCCCCAGTTTCTGGGCCAGGCTCAAACGGCTGCGCACTCGCAGGCTGCGCATCTCCCACAGAACCGGTACCGGCTTGCAGTCGAAATAGACGACGTGCTCGTTGGGCGTCTCGCCGTCGTCGTTCCAGCCCAGGCGCCCCGCGATGGCGGTGACCCGCTCCGGCCAACCGGACTGAACGAGCCAGCGGGTGTGATCGATCTCGTGCACGCCGCGATTGGCCGTATCGCCGGTGCCGGTGTCCCAGAAGAAGTGCCAGTCGTAGTGCAGGTTCTTGCGGCGCGGCGGCAGCAGCGGCGCCGGGCCCTGAAACAGGTTGTAGTCAAGCGTCGGGGGGATGGGCTGCGGGCCGTCGGTTTTCCCGATGCGGCGGTCGCCGGGGTAGTTGAACGCACGCGCCAGCAGGATTCGTCCGAGCCCGCCCTGCCGCAGGAACTCAAACGCCTCCAGAAGTCCCTTGTCGGAGCGGTTCTGCATCCCGGCCGCGACAATTCGTCTGTATTTGCGGGCCGCCTCCATGGCCTTGCCTCCCTCCCATATATTGTGCGAGATGGGCTTCTCGACGTAGACGTCCTTACCCGCCCGGCAGGCCTGGACGGTCATGAGCGAATGCCAGTGGTCCGGAGTCGCCACCACCACAGCATCGATGTCCTTGTCATCCAGCAGCCGCCGGTAGTCGATCACGCCGCGAACCTTCCCATCACGCAGCTCGAGTTCCTTCATGCGCTTTCCCAGCGGCTCCGAATCGCACTCCGCCACCGCGACCAGGCGCACGCCGGGCACTTTGCCGAACCAATCGAACAGGTCCGGAGCTCGGCGGCCCAGGCCCACCATGCCGATGCGAATGTCGCCGTTAGCCCCCAGGACCCGGGCTGCGGGAGTGACAGCCGCGCCTGCCAGGGCGGCAAGGCAATGCCTGCGAGTCAGTTGCTTCATCTTAGGTAGAATAAGCCAAACGGCAAAAAAGGAGATTCAGATGCCTAACCGGAAACAACCCAGGCCGCAAGGCGCCGGGTTGACGCGCCGCGCCCTGGCGCCGGGCGCCGCGGCCTTGACCATTCTGCCCCGCCACGTGCTCGGCGGCGCGGGCTACAAAGCGCCGAGCGACAAGCTCAACATCGCCGGAGTGGGCGTGGGCGCGATGGGCGGCGGTTATCTGCGGAACTGCGAAACGGAGAACATCGCCGTGCTGTGCGACGTGGACGACGCTTTCGCCGTGCGCACGTTCAGCCGCTATCCGAACGCGCGCCGCTACCGCGACTTCCGCAAAATGCTGGAGCAGGAAAAGGGAATCGACGCGGTAGTGATCGGCACGCCGGACCATACCCACGCGGTGGTGGCCATGGCCGCCATGCGGCTGCGCAAGCACGTCTATTGCGCCAAGCCGCTGACCCGCACGCTGCACGAGGCCCGCCTGCTCGCCCAAACCGCCCGCGAAATGCGCGTGGCTACCCAGATGAGCGTGCAGTCCAGCGCCTCGGAGGGGGCCCGTCTGACCGAGGAGTGGATCCAGGCCGGGGCGGTGGGCGAAGTCCGTGAGGCGCACGTTTGGACCAACCGTCCGATCTGGCCCCAGGGGCTGGCGCGCCCGCGCCAGGAGGTCGGCGTTCCGAAGACACTCGATTGGGACCTGTGGCTCGGCCCCGCCCCGGCGCGGCCCTACCATCCGGCTTACCATCCCTTCTCCTGGCGCGGCTGGTACGATTTCGGAACCGGGGCCCTCGGCGACATGGCCTGCCATGCGTTCCACGTGGTCTTCCGCGCTCTCAAACTCGGCCAGCCCGTCTCGGTACACGCCACCTCCGCTTTCGTCGTCCGCCATTTTCTGGAAAACGCCGACGGCCGGCTCACCTTGCGGCCCAAGATCGCCCCCCTGCCGGAAACCTACCCGCACGCTTCGATCGTCACCTGGGATTTCCCGGCCCGCGGCAGCCTGCCGCCGGTCCGCATGCACTGGTATGACGGCGGCGTGAAGCCGCCCGTACCGCGCGACATGGCTCAGGGCCAGGTTCTGAAGAGCGACGGCGCCATGTACGTGGGCGACAAGGGCACGCTGATTACCGGCTTTTCGGGAGGCGACCATGTGTTGCTGCCGGAGTCCCGAGCCAGGTCGTGGACGCCGCCCCCGAAGGCGCTGCCCCGCAGCGCAGGCCACTACCAGGAGTGGATCGCGGCCGCGAAAGGCGGGCCGCCCGCCACCTGCGAGTTCAGTTTCGGAGGGCTGATCGCCGAGACGGCGCTGCTCGGCACGGTAGCCCAGCGCACCGGCAAGCACCTCGGCTGGGATGCGGAGAACCTTCGCTTCACTAATGACGCCTCGGCCGGCGAGATGGTCCGGGCCGAGTACCGGCCGGGCTGGTCCCTGTGAACGGCGGCCGGGATTCGTATGGGAAAGGTTGTGACATCAGGAGGTCTTTCATGAGCGAACAGACAGCAACGCGGCGCGGATTCCTGGGAGCCGTGACCGCCGCTTCCTACGGGCGTATTTTGGGGGCCAACGATCGCGTGCAGATCGGGCTGGCCGGGTATGGACTCATTGGCGGCTATCACGTAGGCACCTTCAAGCGCCAGCCGGACGTGGACCTGGTCGCGGTGGCGGATGTCTATCAGCCGCGGGTTGAAGCCGGAGTCGCGGCCTGCGGCCCGCAGGCCAAGGGCTATAGCGATTTCAGGAAAATGCTCGACAGCAAGGACGTCCAGGCGGTGATCGTGGCCACGCCGGATCACTGGCACGCCCTGGTGACCATGATGGCCTGCGCTGCCGGCAAGGATGTCTACGTCGAGAAGCCCATGACCCTGTTCGTCAAGGAAGGCCGCTGGATGGTCAATGCGGCCAGGAAGCACAAGCGCATTGTGCAGGTGGGCACGCAGGCGCGCAGCGCGGCGCACATCCCGGAGGCCATGAGCCTGTTCAAGTCCGGGCACATCGGCAAGGTGCACAGCGTGCGCATCGGAACCGCGCGCAACATCATGCCGGGTTTCGGCCGCCCGCCTGACGGCACGCCTCCCCCCAACCTGGACTACGACCTGTGGCTCGGCCCCGCTCCCAAGCGAACCTACAATCCCAACCGCGCCCTGTACAACTTCCGCTGGTTCTGGGATTACTCGGGCGGCCAGATGACCAACCTGGGCGCGCACGACCTGGACTTCGTCTACCTGTTCTGGGGAGTGAAGGGGCCCAAGACGGTGTACTCCTGCGGCGGCCGCTTCGCGCTGGACGATAACGGCGAGACGCCGGACACGCAGGACGCGCTCCTTGAATATCCCGGCGGCTTCACCGCGGCGGTGATGATCCGCGAAGCCAGCGCCGGACGCCGCGGAGGCGGCGGCACCGAGTTGTTCGGCACCAAGGGCAGCATGACGGTGGGCCGCAGCGGCTTCCAGGTGAACCCCGACCGGCGGATCCCGGCCGAGCGCCAGATCCCGGCCTGGTCCAACCCGCCCGGCCATCCGCAGCCGGCCGACGTCCCGCCCGCGCCGTGGACCGAGGAGCGCAAGGCCGGAACGGGCAAGGAGCCCATGGACCTGCACGCGCGCAATTTCCTGGACTGCATCAAATCGCGGCAGCGGCCCAACGCGGACGTCGAGGACGGACACCTGGTAACCACTGCCTGCCATCTGGCCAACATCTCACTCCGGCTGGGACGGCCCATTCGCTGGGACGCCGAGAAGGAAGAGATTATCGGCGACCGGGAGGCGTCCGGGTGGCTGGTCCGCCCGTACCGCAAACCGTGGGACGAGGTGCTGCGCAGCCTGAAAGTGACATGACCACCCGCCGCGCGTTTCTGCGCGGCGCTCTGGCCGCGCCGGCACTGCTTCGCGCACAGGCGCGCCGGCCTAACGTTCTGATGATCGCGGTGGATGATTGGAACGATTGGGTCGGCGTGCTGGGCGGCCATCCGCAGGTGAAGACTCCTAACCTGGACCGCCTGGCGGCCCGGGGCGTTCTGTTCACCGACGCGCATACCGCCTCTCCGCTGTGCAACCCCTCGCGCGCGGCCCTGTTCACCGGCCGGCGCCCCTCCACCAGCGGGGTCTACACCAACGACCAGGTGTGGCGCACCGCCATGCCCGATGCCGTCACGATTCCCCAGCATTTCCGCTCCCACGGCTACCGGGCCGAGGGTGGCGGCAAGCTGTTCCACCACGGGCGCGGGTTCAACGATCCGGCTTCCTGGGACGACTATTTCTTCTGGAATCCCGCCGCGCGAAAGAACGGCTGGCACGACAACTACAGCTTCCCTCCGGACCCCGAGCCGGAACGCCCCGTCACGCCCATGCCTTCGGTCTCCTGGCGCAATTTCGACTGGGCGCCCATCGACGTGCCGGATGAAGCCATGCCGGACTTCAAGGTCGCCTCCTGGGCGGGCGATTTTCTCCGCCGGCCCCAGAACCGGCCCTTCTTCCTCGCGGCGGGGATGTTCCGGCCTCACATCCCCTGGTTCGTGCCTCGCAAGTACTTCGAGATGTACCCGCTGGAGGAGGTGATTGTCCCCACGATCAAGGAGGACGACCTGGCGGACCTGCCGCCCA
Organism: Bryobacterales bacterium; assembly: GCA_020852755.1. Lineage (GTDB taxonomy): Bacteria > Acidobacteriota > Terriglobia > Bryobacterales > Bryobacteraceae > JADZAF01. The sequence goes on along the minus strand of JADZAF010000142.1, from coordinate 6,222 downwards.
TCGCCCGCCAGTTCGCTTTGAACCAGTTCTCGCGGCATGACCTGCTGGTCGGCACCGGCAACTGGAAGAAGGCCGTGCAGGCCTACCTGGCCTGCATCAGTTTCTCGGATGCCATGGTGGGACGCATTCTGGACGGCCTGGACGCCGGACCGCACCGCGGCAACACCATCGTGGTGCTGTGGTCCGATCACGGCTATCACCTGGGCGAAAAGTGGCACTGGCACAAGCAGGCGCTGTGGGACCGCGCCACCCACGTGCCCCTGATGGTCGCGGCGCCCGGCGTCACCCGGCCGGGTTCGCGCTGCGGCCGCTCCGTGAGCTTGATCGATATCTATCCGACGCTGGCCGAACTCAGCGGCCTCGGCTCCAGGCAGCCGCTGGACGGAACCAGCCTGGCGCCTCTGCTGCGCGATCCCGAACGTGAGTGGGAGCGGCCGGCGCTGATCACTTTCGAGCGCGGCAACCACGCCCTGCGCAGCGAACGCTGGAGTTACATCCGCTATCACGACGGTTCCGAGGAGCTTTACGACCGCCGCCAGGACCGCCAGGAATGGGTCAACCTGGCCGGGCAGCCGGGACTCGCCGGCGTGAAGCAGGAACTGGCCCGCTGGCTGCCCAGGCAGGATGCCCTCGACGCCCGGCCCTCCGGCGACTTCACCTTCGATCCGGAGACGGTACGCTGGACGCCGAAGGCCGGGCGTTAAGCGACCGGATCGAAAAGCATGCAGTAAGCTGAGTTTCTATGCCTCACACTGATCTGACGCGCCGGGGCTTTGCGGCCGCGCTCGGTTCCGGGTTGTGCGCGCGAGCCGCCGGTCCGCCCCGCCCGAACATCCTGTGGATTACCTGCGAGGACACCGGTCCGCACCTGGGCGCGTACGGCGACCGCTACGCCGATACGCCCAACCTGGACCGCCTGGCCGCCCGAAGCCTGCTGTACCGGCACGCCTGGTCAAACGCACCGGTCTGCGCGCCTGCCAGAACCACCATCATCTCGGGCATGTACCCCACTTCCACCGGCTCCGAACACATGCGCAGCATGACCCGGCTCCCCGCGGGCATGCTGATGTACCCGTGCTACCTGCGGGAAGCGGGCTACTACACGGCCAACAACGTGAAAGAGGATTACAACCTCGAACACACGGGCCAGGTGTGGGACGATTCGAGCAACAAGGCGCACTGGCGGAACCGGCGAGAAGGCCAGCCGTTCTTTTCGATCTTCAACCTGACCGTCACCCACGAAAGCCAGATCCGCCGCCGGCCCCACACCCTGGTGCACGATCCCCGCAGAGTGCGCGTGCCCGCCTACCACCCCGACACCCCCGAGGTCCGTCACGACTGGGCGCAGTATTACGACAACATCACCACCATGGACCGGCAGGCCGGCGAAATCCTGCGCCAACTGGAAGCCGACGGCCTGGCCGAAGACACCATCGTCTTCTTCTACGGCGACCACGGCTCCGGAATGCCGCGCAGCAAGCGCTGGCCGTACAACTCGGGTCTGCAGGTGCCGCTGCTGGTGCATATCCCTTCGAAGTTCCGCCGCCTGGCGCCCAGGGACTACGGGCCGGGAAAGAAGACCGGCCGCCTGGTAAGTTTCGTCGACCTGGCTCCCACCCTGTTGAGCCTGGCCGGCGTCCCGCCTCCGGCGCACATGCAGGGATACGCCTTCCTCGGAGAATACGCGGCGCCGGAGCAGCCTTACCTCTACGGCTTTCGCGGCCGCATGGACGAGCGCTACGACCTGGTGCGCTCGGTCCGCGACAAGCGCTACGTCTACATTCGCAACTACATGCCGCACAAGATCTACGGGCAGCACATAGCCTACATGTTCGAGACGCCGGCCACCCAGGTCTGGAAGCGGCTGTTCGACGAAGGCAAGCTCACTCCCGCGCAGCGCCGTTTCTGGGAGACCAAGCCGCCCGAAGAGTTGTACGATCTGGAGGACGACCCGGACGAGGTTCGCAACCTGGCCGGCTCTCCGCGGCACCGCGACATTGTTGCCCGGATGCGGCAGGCGCAGGAGAACCTGGCCGTCAGGATACGCGACGTGGGCTTCCTCCCCGAAGACGAAATCCACCGGCGGGCGAAGGATTCCACACCCTACGAAGTGGGACACGACGACAGCCGCTACCCGTTCGCTCGAGTCGCGGAAGCCGCGGAACAGGCCTCCTCGAGCGCGGCCGGCGAGGCCGGGATGGTCCAGCGGCTGAAGGACCCGGACAGCGCCGTACGCTACTGGGCTGCGCTGGGCCTGCTGACGCGCGGTCCCGAAGCGGTTCGCAACTCCCGCCAGGCCCTCGCGGAAAGCCTGGATGACGCTTCGCCCAGCGTTCGCGTCGCCGCCGCCGAGGCCCTCGGCCGGTACGGCGGCGAGGCGGATGTGAAGCGCTCCCTGGAGGTCCTGCTGCAACTGGCCCCCATCGACCGGAACGGCATCTACGTCTCCCTGGCGGCGCTCAACGCTCTCGACGCGCTGGGCAGCAAAGCACAGCCTGTCAAAGAGCGCATCCAGGCGCTGCCGCGCGAGGACGGCGCCACCCACGAAAGGCTGCGCAGCTACGTTCCGCGCCTGATTGAGAAGATCGTGGCGGGCCTCTGAGCACTCGCGGAATGATACGCTGAGGCTGTGCGGAAGGCCTCAAACCTGCTCCTGGCGGTCGCCTGTCTCCTGCCCGCGGCGATGGCGCAAACGCGCGAGTACGAGGTAGTGGACGTGCAGTCGGTGCGGGCGGAAGGCGATCCGTCGCGCTGGATTCACACCGTTCGGGCGCCGGCAAACCCGGCGGAGATCGCTTGCGACATTCTGGTCGCGGGCGGCGGCATGGGCGGCGTGGCGGCGGCGCTGCGGGCGGCCTCGCGAGGGCACTCCGTCTGCCTGACGGAGGCCACCGATTGGCTGGGCGGGCAGGCCACCGCGGGCGGTGTTTCCGCTCTGGACGAGAACCGCTTCATCGAATTCGCCGGCGGCACGCGCAGCTATTACGAGTTCCGGCGGCGCATCCGCGATCATTACCGCACCGCCTATCGCCTGTCCCCCGCCGCCGCGGGCCTGGAAGACCTGAACCCCGGGGCCTGCTACGTTTCCCCCCTGTGTTTCGAACCGGCCGTCGGGGTTCGCGCTCTGGACGCGATGCTGGCGCCCGCCCGCGACCGCGTGCAAGTCTTCCCGCGCAGCGAGGTGATCGACCTGGAGGTGCGGGAGGGCGCGATCCGCGCGGCCCTGGTCTACCAGTTCGAAAAGAAGCAGGTCCTGAAGATCCGGCCGCGCTTCGTTCTCGACGCCACCGAACTCGGCGACCTTCTGCCGCTGGCCCGGATTCCCTACGTCGCCGGCTCCGAGGCCCGCAGCGAGACCGGCGAGCCGCACGCCGGAGAGAAGCCCAACGCCGGGTGCGTCCAGAGCTTCACCTATCCCTTCGCCATCGAGCACCGCCCGGGCGAGTCGCACCGCATCCCCAAACCGCCCGAATACGAGAAGTTCCGCGACGGCCAGCCTTTCAGCCTGCGCATCTACTACCCGGTGGATCTCGGCTGGAAAGGCCATGTCCAGTACACCATGTTCGGCGACGATCCCCCGATTCCCAACAACCAGTCGCCGCGCCCGTTCTTCTCCTGGCGGCGCCTGCTGGCGGGCGGCAACTTCGCCCCAGGAGGGCCGGCGGAGCTGGCTCTGATCAACTGGCCCCGGCAGGATTACCATTCCGAATCGCTGTTGGACAGAACCGCCGCGGACACGGCGCGCGTGCTGCAGCAGGCCAAGCGGGTTTCCCTGGCGTTCCTCTACTGGCTTCAGACCGACCTGCCGCGGGACGACGGGAAGGGCAACGGCTATCCCGAGCTGCGCCTGCGCGCCGACGCCATGGGCAGCCAGGACGGCCTCTCGAAGTACCCGTACATTCGCGAATCGCGCCGCATCCGAGCCAGAGGCCGGGTGGTGGAGCAGGACATTGTCGCCGAGCACCAGCCGGGCGCGCGGGCGCGCTGGTTCGCCGACTCCATCGGAACCGGCTTCTACATGGTGGATATCCACCCCTGCGGCACGGGCGAGCGCGGCCGCATGATGATGCCCCGGCCGTTCCAGATTCCCATGGGGGCCATGCTGCCCCAGGGGGTGACGAATTTCCTGCCGGCCGGCAAGAACCTGGGAGTCACCCACGTAACCAACGGCGCTTTCCGCCTGCACCCGGTGGAGTGGAACGTCGGGGAAGCGGCCGCCGTGATGGCCAGTCTGGCGCTGAATACCGGCGCGATACCCGAGGCCTGGGCGGTTCAGCGGGAGCTGGCGCGGGCCGGGGTTCCGCTGGTCTGGTTCGACGATCTCCGCACGGAGCATCCGGCCTTCGCGGCCATTCACCTGGCGGCCATCCGCGGCGCCTATCCGCTCAACGATCACGACCTGCACGCTTCGCCCGACGCCCCGGCCACCCGCGCGGAGGCGGCGCAGGCGCTGGCGGCTTTTTTCGGCCACTCCGGTATGAGGCCGGAAGCCGCCGTTTCCCTGGCCCTGGAAAAAGGCTGGATGGCGGCGGACCACCGCAACTGGTTCCATCCCTCCCTGCCCTTTTATTGGTCCGACTGGCGCGAGGACAAGTTCCCTGCCCCGCTGCCGCCCCTGGAGATGAAACGCCGCGGGCCGGTAACGCGCGCCGAGCTGGCGCTGCGGCTGGCAGGCGCCTGGCGATGAAGTTCACTCACCGGGCGGTCTTGCGGCGCCAGGTATAGGACGCGAAGTCGAAGTCGAACTCCTTGCGCTCGGGCTTGGGCAGCGCGCAGGTTTGCGGCATCCACTTCGCCAGTTCCTGCTTCAGCGAGGCGTGTTCCGGCATCGAGGCCAGGTTGCGGAACTCGTGCGGGTCGGCCCGGCGGTCGTAAAGTTCGTCTCCGCCGTCGCGATAGCGTATGTAACGCCAGCGCTCGGTGCAGACCGCGTGATTGTTGGGAAGGTACGTGATGACGGCCGGCTTGCGCCCGGCGCGCGGATCGCGCAGCAGCGGCATCAGGCTTTCGCCGTCCAGGTCCGTCTTCCTTGGCAGGCCGCACAACTCGACCAGCGTGGGGTACAGGTCCAGCAGGGTGACCGGCTGCGGGCGCGCGCGGCCCCCAGCCCGCGCGGACGGCGCGCGGATACAGAGCGGCACGTGCGTCGAGCGCTGCCACAGCGTGGACTTGTGCCAGTGCTGCTTTTCGCCCAGGTGCCAGCCGTTGTCGGAGAAGAACACCAGGATCGTATCGCCGGCATGGCGGCTGCGGTCCAGCGCCGCAATCAGCCGGCCGACCATCGAATCGGCGAAGGAGATGGCCGCCAGGTAGGCGCGCACCGCCTCCCGCCACTTGCCCTCGCGCAGGATCCGGTCGTACTCCTGGCGGCGCACGGCGGCCAGTTGCCGCCCTACCGGCGGCACGTCGTCGAGATCGTCCTCGCGGATCTCGGGAAGCCGCACCGACTTCTCCGGATACAGGTCGAAGTAGCTCTGCGGGGCGAACAGCGGGATGTGCGGATGCCACAGGCCCACGGCGGCGAAGAACGGCTTGCCGTGCGCGCGGGCCAGGAAGCGCTCGGCCCACTCGACCGCGGCCATGTCTCCGTACTCGCGTTCGGCTCGCGGCAGCACGCCCCAGTCGAACTCGCCCGGGAAGTCGCGCAGGCCGTTGAACGGGTGGCCGGGCGGCGCGGGAATCTTCTTCACCCAGGGATACCATTCCGTGCGGCGGTACCAGGGATCGTCGAACACCTGGAGCTGGAACTCGTCCCACTGCTCCGGCGGGTTGAAGCCCGCCACATGGTGCAGCACTTTGCCGGCGCCTGCCACGTGATAGCCGTGCTGCCGGAAATACTCGGGCATGGTGAGAACGCCGGGCAGCGAGGGCCGCCAGTATTGCTCGTTATTGTAGATGCCCGTAGTGGCCGCGCTCAGGCCGGTGAACAGCGCGGTGCGCGACGGATTGCAGAGCGGAGAGGCGCAGTGGGCGTCGGAGAACAATACGCCGGAGCGCGCCAGGCGGTCGATGTTGGGAGTGCGCGCGCCCGGGTACCCGTTCAGGCAGCCCACCCAGTCGTTCATGTCATCGACGGCGATGAGGAAGACGTTGGACCGAGCCGCGCCCCGCGCGCTCGCCGCCGCCGCAGGTGCCGAAAGGAATTGACGCCGCGTCCAGGGATTCGCCACGATCCACCTCAGCCCACTTCCTCATTGGCCCGGCGCAGAATGGCGCGAATCG
>JADZAF010000141.1 GCA_020852755.1 Bryobacterales bacterium | reverse complement strand
GCCTATTCGAGCTGGTGCTGCCTGAGCGGTCCGTTCGTCGGCATCATCGGCGTCCGGGCCTGGTTCTAGAGTTTCGGTGACAGGCTACTGAACCACCTGACTCCGTAACAGCCGCCCTCCCTTGAGAACAGGGAGGGCGGCTTCCTTTCCTCAGTCGAACACCACCGTCTTGTTCCCGTAGCACAGAATGCGGTGCTCCAGGTGCCACCGCACCGCCCGCGACAGCACCATGCGCTCCAGGTCGCGCCCCTTCTGCACCAGGTCCTCCAGCTGGTCCCGGTGCGAGATCCGGCGCACGTCCTGCTCGATGATCGGCCCGTCGTCCAGCGCTTCGGTCACGTAGTGGCTGGTGGCCCCGATCAGCTTCACGCCCCTCTGAAAAGCCGCCTGGTACGGCCGCGCGCCGCTGAAGGCCGGCAGAAAGGAATGATGCACGTTGATGATCCGCTGCCGGTACCGGCTCACGAAATCCGCCGGCAGCACCTGCATGTAGCGCGCGAGCACCACCAGGTCCACCCCGTACTCCTCCAGCAGTTCCATCTGGCATCTCGCCGCCGCGGCCTTGTTCTCTCCCGTCACCGGAACATGCCGGAACGGAACGCCGTAGAAGTCGGCCACCGGCTGCGCGTCCGGATGGTTGCTGATGATCACCGGGACGCGGCAGGCCAGTTCCCCGATGCGGTGCCGGTAGAGCAGATCGACCAGGCAGTGCTGGTAGCGGGAAACGAAGATGGCCATGGAAGCGGGTTCGGCCGAGTACTCCAGCCGCCAAGCCATCTCCAGCCGCTCCGCCACCCGCCGGAACCGTTCCCGGAACGTCCCGGCGTCCAGATCGAAATCCGCCAGGTCCCACTCCACCCGCATGAAGAACAGGCCCTGCTCGTTGTCCTGGTGCTGGTCCGCGTGCAGGATGTTCGCCCCGTGCCTGTACAGAAAGTCGGCGATGGCCGCCACCAGCCCCTTGCGGTCCGGGCAGCTGATCAGCAGGATGGCGGTGTTTCTCACGCTTCCTTCCAAAACAGTTCGGCGTCGGACCGCCGCACGTAATTGGCGTCCGCCTCGGCCGGGTCCTGCGCCTGGCCGGCCCGCAGCCGCCGGTACGCGATCCGGGCCACCGGTGCGGCCAGCGCCCGCGGCGCTTCCGTCAGCCGGCAGCCCTCAAAACGCGTCCCCTGGAAGGCGGCCCGGAGCGGCCCGAAGTCCGTCGAGACGAATTCCACTTCGCCCGGCGCAAGGCGCTCCAGCCAGGCCGGCAGCTTTGTCACCACCTCCGGCAGAACCGGCGACAGGCCGGCATCGTAAAGGGCCGCGTAGACCTCCCCGCGCCGGGCATCCAGCAACGGCGCGCGCAGGGGTCCGGAGCCGCACGACGCCAGCGCTTGCAGGTTCGACACCGCTACCACCGGCTTGCCCAGCGCCTGCGCCAGTCCCTTGGCCGCCGCCAGTCCCACCCGCACACCGGTGAACGAGCCCGGGCCGGACGCCGCCGCGAAGCAGTCCACGTCCCCGGGTTCCCAATCGTGCGCCCGCAGCAGCCGTCCCGTTCTCTCGAAGAGCACCGTGCTGAAGCCCTCCGGCGAGTGCAGCAGCACCTCCTCGACGATCTCGCCGGAATCGCACAGCGCCAGGCTTCCGAACTCGCGGGTGGTGTCGATGGAGAGGATTTTCACTTTGCCAGCTTGTAGGTCCGGTCGATGGCGTAAACTTTGCCGTTGGCGTTCATTCCGTACAGCCGCAGGGCCAGCACCGAGGGGAATGAGCGCGCCAGGCCCGCCGGAATCCGGAAGGTCCCCTTCTGCCCGGTTCCCAGCACCCGGAAGCCCTGCCCGCCCGCCGAAACGTCGCCGGTCCACAGCCACATCATGGAGCGCGTGGCCCGCGTCTCCCGCTTGATTTTCGCCGAATAGGGCTGCGGGGCCGACGCCGAAACGGGGTCCTTGGAGGGCTCCTCGATCTCGAACGGCATCTTCTGCGGCAGCAGCTCGATCTCCTGCATCAGCACCCGGCGCGCCTCGAACTTGTAGGAACGCAGCATGGATTGCTTCTTGTCCTCGCGCGAGATGTGCAGCACCCAGTCATGGGATTTGTCCGGCGGCTCGGCCGAAAAGCGGTCGCCCTTGAAATCCTTCTGCTTGATCCACTCGCCCGTAACCGGGTTGAACCAGCGGATGTTGAAATTGCGACGTTCAATCAGCACCTCCACCGGACCGGGCTTGTCCACGTAGACGATGTACTCGATGGCGCTCGAGCTGTCGGCCGGAAATGTCGCGTCCAGGGCCAGGGCGCGGCCGCCGTCCACGTCGAAGTACGGCTCCAGGTCCCAGTGCCGGGTCTGCGCGAAGAAATCGTGGAACACCTTCATCTGTTCCGCCGCGGGCGGACTCGCCGCGGTCACGTACTGCCCGTTCATGGCTGCGTTCCACAGGCGCCGGCGGAAGCCGTCGGCGTCGGGCGCTGAAACGCCCTGGTTTACGAAGGGCAGGGCGTACAACTGGTGCTCGATGGCGCCCAGTTGGTCGTCCTGCGACTGGTAGAGCACGTAGTCCATCCAGCCGTCGGCCAGCAGCGGCGCCGAAGTCACCGCCGCCGCGGTCGAGCGCGGGTGCTGGTACGGATCCATTTTCTTCAGCAGCGATCCGACTTCCTTGAGCAGCTCGCGCCCCTCGCGGTACTCCTCGAAATTCAGCACGCCCTGCCAGGTGATGTTGAAAGCCGCGTAGCGCGCCACCAGGTAGCGCAGAAAGCGCTCGCGCTCCCGCCAGTTGGGAAGCAGGTCGGCCAGGTGATTGCCGCCCGAGGCCAGGATCAGGTCGGCCACCACGCCCTTGCCGTTCATATAGCGGATGCGCTGGTCCAGGCGCTGGAAGTGCTCCGGGTCGATCTGCTCGGGGCTGCGCACGATCTTCGCCGAGTCCTCCGGCCCGCCCAGCACGATGCCGGCCAGGTGGTTCACGTTCAGAGCGGCATACCCGTCCACCAGCTTCTGAAAGTCGGCCTGCTCCATGAACGGGAAGCGGTAGGCGGCCACGCCCATCCAGAAGTGCGGCCTGAAATTCTCGGTATAGGAGAAATGATGAACGTTGGCCGTCTTGACGAAACCGTCGGATTGCGACTCGGTGGCCTCGAACTTGCCCGTGCTCCTGTTCCATCGCTCGATGTTGCTGGTGACGCGGTAATCCCACTGCCCGGCCTCCACGGGCGCAAAGCGGACCACCATGCGGCGGCCGCCGTCCCAGTACGCGGGCATCAGAAACGTGCGGTGGCGCGGCGACCGGAACTCCACGTGCAACTGCACGCTGGCATACGGGTTGGGGTGCGCCGCCGCCTCGGTATCGTTCAGCTCGAAGACCGTCTCGCAAGGCGAGTAGGTGGCCGTGGGCGGGCAGGTTTGCGCCGCCGCGGGCCATGCGGCCAGCAGGCAAAGAAGAAAGCGCCCCATATTCCTAGTGTAGCGGGGCGGAGAAGAAACCGAGCGGGCTGAGCGCCGTCACGCGCCAGCGCTTCTTGCGTTTGGCCAGCCGGCAGGTGACCGTTTCCCGGCGCCGCACCAGCGGCCCGGCCGGCTGCCGGCTGCGGATCTCCAGCATCCAGTCCAGCTCCACCACCAGGTCCGCCCCCTCGCTTTGCTCGTTGGTCAGGACGATGGACGCCAGGATTTCGTTCTGCTGGGTAAGCGCGATTACGTTGGCTTCGAGCTGCCCGTACCCCGGCATCGAGGAATCGAAGCCGGCCAGGAAATCGTGGGCGTCCCCTCCGCTCAGCGCCGTGGCCATCTCTCCCAGCAGGTCGAGCACGGCGCGGTCGGCGGCTCGCAGCGGAACCCCCATCAGCGCCAGTGCCAGCCAGTCGCGCCGCAGCATCTCAGGTACGGTAACTCGCGTTGATTTCGATGTACTTCTCGGTCAGGTCGCAGGTCCAGAAACAGGCGTAGCCCTTGCCCGAACCGCGCAGGGTGAAGCGGATCTCGCACTCGCCCTGGTCCAGTTTCTTCTTCAGTTCCTCCTCCACGAAGTTCGCGGCCAGGCCACCGCGGCACACCCGCATGCCCTGCAATTCGATGTCGGCCCGGGCCGGCTCGAAGACCACGCCCGCGTTCCCGGCCGCCGAGAGAATGCGGCCCCAGTTGGGATCCGAGCCCGCGATGGCGGTCTTCACCAGGGGCGAATTGGCGATGGCCCGCGCAATGCGCGCCGCCGCGTCGTTGTCCCGGGCGCCTTCCACGTGGATGGTGATCAGCTTGCGCGCGCCCTCGCCGTCGCGGGCGATGGCCCGGGCCAGTTCCTGCATCACCACCGTCACGCCCTCCTCGAAGCGCTCTTCGTCCTTGGGCCGGATCACCGCCCCGCCCGCCCCGTTGGCCAGCAGTACCAGGGTGTCGTTGGTCGAGGTGTCGCCGTCCACCGAGATGCGGTTGTAGCTCACCTCCACCGCCCGCTTCAGGATGCCGCGCAGCCGGGCGGGGGCCACACGCGCGTCGGTCATCACGAAGCCCAGGGTGGTGGCCATCAGCGGCTGGATCATCCCCGAGCCCTTGGTCAGGCCCGCGATGCGCGCCACGCCGGTTCCCACCCGCGCCTCGAAGCAGGCCATCTTGGGCGCCGTATCGGTGGTCATGATCGCCCGGGCCACCTGCGAGAAACCGCCCTCCGCCAGCCCCGAAACCAGGCGCGGCAGCGCGTTTACGATCAGCCTCGGATTCAGTTCCACCCCGATCACTCCGGTCGAGGCCGGCAGCACCTGCGATACCGGCAGCTTCAACTCGCGGGCCAGGGCGCGGCAGGAAGCCAGCGCTACGCGGTCTCCCGTGCGCGTGGCGCAATTCGCGTTGCCCGCGTTCACCAGGATCGCGCCCACCACGCCGCGCGAAAGGCGCAGGTGCTGCCGGCTCAGCCGCACCGGCGCGGCCTGCACGCGGTTCTGGGTAAACACCGCCGCCGCCGCGGCCGGGGTGCCGGAGACGATCAGGCCGAGATCGTCCTTCTGCTGCTTGCGAATCCCCGCATAAACGGAAGAGTAACGGTAGCCGAGGGGCAGGTTCACCGGGTAAGTTCTCCTAAAACCTCATTCTCTGTCAGGCGCTGGCCGTTGGCGAAGCTTTCCGCCGGCATGCGCGCCTTGCCTTCCAGTTGCACTTCGAGCAATTCCACCGCCGTCCCTTCCCCGCAGCCCGCGTAGAGCCGGCGGCCCTCCTTCCAAAGCCTGCCCGGCAAGCCGCCCTTGTCCGCCACACGCGCCTTCCAGACGTGCAGCATGCGGCCCCGAAACGTGGTGTAGGCGCCCGGCCAGGGCAGCAGGCCGCGCACCCGGTTGTGCACCGCGCGGGCGGGCCGGCGCCAGTCGATAGCGCCGTCTTCCTTCTTCAGAATGGGCGCCAGCGTGGCGGCCGAGTGGTCCTGGGGAACGCCGGGCGGCATCTCCTCCAGCGCCCGCAGCAGCAGGTCCGCTCCCATCCCGGCCAGCCGCGCGCTCAACTGCGGCGCGTCCTCCTCCGGGCCCACTTCCGTTTCCTGCTGCAGCAGAATATCGCCCGTATCCAGGCCCGCGTCGATGCGCATGATGGTCACGCCGGTCCGCGTCTCCCCGTTCACTATGGCCCACTGCACCGGCGCCGCCCCGCGGTACTTCGGCAGCAGCGAAGCGTGCACGTTCAAAATACCGAGAGGCGGGATGTCGATGATGGTCTGGGGAATGATCTGGCCGTAGCCCACCAGCACCATGATCTCGACGCCCAGCCCGCGCAAATATTCCACCGGCTCGGGGCGCCGGATGCGCTCGGGCTGGAACACCGGCAGGCTGTGGCGCAGCGCGGTTTCCTTCACCGGCGAGGGCGCGGGCTTGAGCAGCCGTCCCTTGGGGCGGTCGGGCTGCGTCACCACGCAGGCGATCGCGTGCCGGGAGGCGATCAGTTTCTCGAGGGTCGGAACGGCGAACTCGGGGGTGCCCAGGAAGGCCAGGCGCATCGGGTTGGGGTCAGCTCCACTCCCCGGCCTTCATCAGCTTCTTCACCTTCCGCCGGATCAGGTCGCGTTTCAGCGGGCTGACGTGAGTGATGTACAGCCTGCCGAACAGGTGGTCGGTCTCGTGCAAAAACGCGCGTGCCAGGATGTCTTCCCCGGTCATCTCGAACTTCTCGCCCCTGGCGTTCTGCGCCCGCACCGTCACCCGCCGCGCGCGGCTCACGTCCTCGCGGAAGCCCGGGATGCTGAGGCAGCCCTCCTCGCCCCGCTGCTTGCCCTCGGTCTTGATGATCTCGGGGTTGATCAGCACGATCTTCTGCGCGGGATCCTCGCCCACAGAACAATCGATCACCGCGATGCGCCGCCCGATGCCGATCTGCGGAGCGGCCAGCCCCACGCCCTTGGCCGCGTACATCGACTCGAACATGTCCTCCAGCAGCTTATGGAGTTCGGGCGTGTCGAACTCCGTGACGATCTCGGCGGGATTCTCGAGAACCGGATCGCCGTACTTCACGATGGGGTAGATCATTCTTCAGAATCCTCTGACTTGTTCCAGGTAGCCCTCGTAGTTGCGCCGGGTCTCCACCAGCGAGTCGCCCCCGAACTTCTCCAGGAACGCCTGCGCCAGCACCAGCGCGGTCATGGCCTCGCCGATAACGCCGGCGGCGGGCACCACGCAAACGTCCGACCGCTCATAGGCCGCCAGGGCGGGCTGGCGGGTCGCCAGGTCCACCGATTCCAGCGGGCGGCGCAGCGTGGAGATCGGCTTCAGCAGCCCGCGTACCACGATGTCCTGGCCGTTGCTGATGCCGCCTTCCAGGCCCCCCGCCCGGTTCGCTCCGCGCGTGAAACGCCGCTCCTCCGCCTGGTAGTGGATCGTGTCCTGCACCTGCGATCCGAAACTGGCTGCGCCCTCCGCCGCCGCCCCGATCTCGACTCCCTTCACCGCCTGTATCGAGACGATGGCCTGGGCCAGCCGGCCGTCCAGACGCGAATCCCAGGCGATGTGCGAGCCCAGCCCCGGAGGAACGCCGTGGGCCACCACCTCGAACACGCCGCCCACGGTATCGCCGGTGCGGTACGCCTCGTCCACCACCGCCTTCATCCGCTGCTCGACTTCCGAATCCACGCAGCCCAGCAGCACTTCCGGCCTCCGGCTCAGTGCCTCGATCTCCTCCCAGGAAACCGGGCGCTCCAGCCGGACGCAGCCGGCGGCCACCACATGGCTGAGCACCCGGATGCCGAACTCTCCGAGGAAGGCCTTGGCCAGCGCCCCGGCGGCTACCCGCGCGGCCGTCTCCCGCGCGCTGGCCCGCTCCAGCACGTAGCGCGCGTCGGCGAAGTTGTACTTGATGGCGCCCGCCAGGTCGGCGTGGCCCGGGCGCGGCCGCGAGAGCGGCTTCTTCTTCTCTTCGGAACCCTCGAAGTCCTCTACCGGCAGCACTTCGGTCCAGTTCGCCCAGTCGCGGTTGCGGATCACGAGCGCCACCGGCGACCCGATGGTCTTCGAATGGCGCACGCCGGCCACGATCTCGACCGTGTCGGTCTCGATCTTCATCCGCCCGCCGCGGCCGTAGCCCTGCTGGCGGCGCCGCAATTCATGATTGACGGCGGGAAGCGAAACCGGCACACCCGCGGGAAGGCCGGTCAGCGTTGCGACCAGACACTCGCCGTGAGACTCCCCGGCCGTTTCAAACCGAAGCATCGGGAAATCCTATGGTAACAGGCGGAAGGGCTTAGCCTGCAACCACCTTGTTCCGCAGCACGCCGATCCCTTCGATCTCCACCTCCACCACGTCGCCCGGGCTCATCTTGCGGGTGGACCCCGGCGTCCCGGTGTAGATCACGTCGCCGGGCATCAGCGTCACCGCCTGGCTGATGAAGCTGACGATGGTGGGAATGTCGAACAGCAGGTCGGCCGTGAACTGGCTCTGCACCACCTGCCCGTTCAGGCGGGTTTGCAGCAGGACGTTGCCGTAGTCCAGCCCGTGCGCGATGGCCGGCCCCAGCGGGGCGAACGTATCCGCGCCCTTGGCGCGCCACCACTGCAGATCCTTGCTGGGCCCGTTCTGCCAGTCGCGCTCGCTCACATCGTTTCCGCACGTCACTCCGAAGACGACCTCGCGGGCCTGATCGACCGACACCTGCTTGGCGCGCTTGCCGATCACCGCCACGATCTCTCCTTCGTAATGCACGTTCGCCGCTCCCCTGGGAATGACGATCTCGCCTTCCGGGTTCTGCAGCGCCGTGATGGGCTTGTAGAAGATCTCCGGCTTGTCGGGCGCCTTGCGGCTCCCGATATGGCTCTTGTAGTTCAACCCCACGGCGAAGATCTTGGAGGGCTGGCAGGGATACAACAGCGTCACTTCCCTCAATTTCAGCGGCGGCCCGGCCGGCTTGTTGGTCCCGAACAGGTCGCCGCTCAGCGGATGCACCCGGTCGCCTTCCAGGATTCCATAGGCGCTGCCGGATCCGCGGCGGAAGCGGACGTACTTAGTAACTTTGACCGGCGCCTGATAAGAGAGGGCCCCGGCCGTGACGGGGAGAGCGGCAATGAGTTCTCTGCGCGTCGCGAGCATAATGGCGATAATTGGTGCCAGCATAGCATACAAAACCCGCGCGGCCGGGGCCCCGGTTTTCACACCTTGGCCGGCCCTCCCCGTGATATACTCCGTGCCCAAGAGGGGGCTTGTGTGCCATGTCGAAACTTCCAGCGTTTTTGCGCGTAGCGTGCGTGACACTTTGCCTGGGCGCGCTTCTTTCCGCCCAGGTTTCCACGGGTGAGATGGCGGGCAGTGTGCTGGACGCGACCGGCGCCGGAGTGCCCAGGGCCAGGGTAACCGCCACCAACGCGGCGACGGGGGCCGCGGTGCGCTCGACGTTGACCGGGCAGGCGGGCGACTACGTGATGACCCTGATGCCGCCGGGCGATTACACCATGTCGGTGGAAACGCCCGGTTTCCGCAAGGTGACCCAGAGCGGCGTTCACCTGGATACCAGCCAGAGGATCCGGCTCGATTTCACCCTCCAGGTAGGCGAGGTCACCGAAACCGTCGAGGTGCGCGCGGCGGCGCCCCTGCTCGAAAGCCAGTCTTCCACCGTCGGCAGCCTGATCGGCAGCGAGTTCGTCCAGGAACTGCCGCTGAACGGGCGCAACTTCGTCCAACTGGCGATCCTCACGCCGGGCGTCAACGGCACCGGCTATTCCACCCAGGGGACGATCCAGAGCGGCGCCCGCCCGGACGACCGCCGGCCCGGCACCGAGATCTTCTCCAACGGCAACCGCGAGGGCTCCAACAACTTCCTGTATGACGGCGTGGATAACAACGAGCGGCTCATCCAGTTGATCGTGCTGCGGCCGCCCGTCGAGGCTATCCGCGAGTTCAAGGTCCAGACCAACATGTTCAGCGCGGACGTAGGCCGCAACTCGGGGGCCGTGGTGGATGTGGTCACCAAGTCCGGGACCAACGAACTGCACGGCAGCGCCTTCGAGTTCCTGCGCAACTCCGCCATGGACGCCCGCAGCTACTTCAACCGCAAAGGCACGCCGTTCCCGCCCTTCCGCTACAACCAGTTCGGCCTGTCACTCGGCGGGCCGGTCTACCTGCCCAAGCTCTACAGCGGAAAGAACCGCACCTTCTTTTTCGTCGATTACGAAGGCTACCGGCGCAACATGGTGCAGAGTTCGGTCCGCTCGGTGGCCACCACCAAAATCCGGAATGGCGATTTCAGCGACGAAGCGCCCATTTACGATCCGCTTTCCAACCGCCCCGACCCCAGCAGCCCCACCGGCATCCGGCGCACGGCCTTCCCCGGGAACCTCATCCCGCGGGACCGCTGGGACGCGCCCACCGCCAAACTGCTGGCCGCATTTCCCTTGCCCACCAGCAGCGCGCGCATCAACAACTACCTGGCCAATCTGAACCTCACGCAGGACTGGGACCAGGGCGACGTGCGCATCGATCACCAGTTCACCCCCAACGACAACTTCTTCGCGCGCTGGTCGATCCAGCACACCACCACCACCGCCCCCAATACCTTCCCGGCCGTGCAGATCCCCGGCCTGCCCAAGGCCATCGGGGTCGGCAACGAAGACTCCTTCGCGGGCGCCGCCTTCAACCCCGTGCAGCACGCCGTGGCCAGCTACACCAAGGTGATCTCGCCGCGCATGGTCAACGATTTTCGCGTGGGCTTCACCCGCTTCGTTCTCGACTACACGGCCGAGGGCTTCGAGGCCAACGGACCCAACTACGGCAACCTGCTGGGAATTCCCAACGCCAATTCCCACCCGCTGCACACCATGCTGCCCATCATCAACCTGGGCGCCTATACCGGGGTCGGGCACTCGCGCTCGCTGCCCATCTTCCGCCGCAGCAACACCTTCCAGTACATCGACAACATGACGTTCACCACCGGCAGCCACACGCTGAAATTCGGCGGCGACATCCGGCGGCGGCAGATCACCGAGTACCAGACCAACCGCGGCAACGGCCGCTTCAATTTCAGCCGCGGTTACACCACCGATATCGGCAGCGGCGGATCCACGGGCAACGAACTGGCCAGCTTTCTGCTGGGTTACGCGGGCTTCCTGGAGCAGGACTTCCTGCTGGCCTGGACCGGCCTGCGGGGCATCGAGGCCGGGCTCTACTTTGCCGACGACTGGCGCGTGACCCGGCGCCTGACCTTGAACCTGGGACTGCGCTGGGACTACTACAGCCCCTACACGGAGGCGGCCGGCCGCATCGCCAACTTCGACGCGGACACCGCCACCGTGCGGATCGCCGGCCGCGACGGCGTGGACAGCCGGGCCGGCATCGAGAGGGACCTGCGCAACTGGGCGCCCCGGCTGGGCTTCGCCTACCAACTGGCCCGGCACACCGTGGTGCGCGGAGGCTTCGGCCTGTTCTACAACCCCAACGGCAACGGCGGCGCGGCCATGCGCCTGTTCCGCCACATCCCCTTCGGCCCCATCTACACCATCTCCACCAACAACATCGATCTCTCCACGAGAGTGAGCGAGGGCTTCCCCGCTCCGCCCGAAGTGAACTTCGACGCCGGAAAGAACCCCTCCGGCGGCGTGATCGGCGTCTTCCCGCGCTACAAGAGCGCCTACGCCCAGCAGTTCAACCTGGGCGTGCAGCACGAGATCGCGCCCTGGCAGTTGATCGTGAAGGCGTCCGTGGTCGGCAACCTCGGCCGGCGGCTGGGGACCACCATCGATCTCAACCAGCCCTTCCCGGGACCGCAGGCCGTCACTGTACGGAGGCCGTATTACGGGGTCCGTCCCGGTCTGGCGGGCATCACCTACGCGGTCTCCGACGGCCTGAGTTCCTACATGTCCGGGCAGCTCAGCGTGGAGAAGCGCATGTCGGCGGGCCTCTCCATGCTGTTCGGCTACACCTGGGGGCACGCCATCGACGACGTGGGCACCGAGTTCGGCGGCGGCACCGGCACGCCCCAGGACGTGCGCAACCGGCGGGCCGACCGCGGCAACTCGGTCTACGACATACGCCACCGCGCCACCATCAGCTACACCTACCGGCTGCCCTTCGGACAGGGCCGGCCCCTGGCCAATCGCGGCGGAGCGGTCAACTACATCGTGGGCGGATGGCAGACCAACGGGATCGTGATCATGCAGACCGGGCTGCCCTTCACCGTGTCCGACGCCGCGGCCAACCCCGGCGGGCGCCCCGATTACCTGCGCGATGCGGCGCTGCCTTCGAGCGAGCGCTCGCTGCAGCGCTGGTTCGACACCGCAGCCTTCACGACGCCCCGCATCTACACCTACGGCAACCTGGCCCGCAACTCTCTGTTCGGGCCCGGGCGCGTGAACTTCGACATGTCGCTCTTCAAGGACTTCCCCATCAAGGAGCGCGCCACCGTCCAGTTCCGCGCCGAGGCCTTCAACATCTTCAACACGCCGCAGTTCGGCCTGCCGGCCTCGACGGTCAACGCACCCGGCGCGGGCGCCGTCACCAGTACGGTGGGCAACCCGCGCCAGCTGCAGATGGCGCTGAAGGTGCTGTTCTGATCTACTCCTGGTGCCCGTGGGCGTGGGCTTCGGCCGGCCCGCGGGCCGCTTCGTACAGCCGCTCGACGTAGTGCAGGAACTCGACGTAGGCCTTCACGTAAGCGCGCCCGGCCGCCGGGTCGTTTTCAGGGAAGGCCTTGTGCCGGGCCACGGCGTGGAAACGCTCGTGCAAACCCTGGGCCAGGGTCTTGCCGAGCAGGTCCTGCAGGGCCTCCGGCGAGCCGGTGCGGATCGCCCGGTCGGCCGCAGGGATGGCCGGACCCAGGTCGCGCCCGGCCGGCTTGAGTCCCGTGTAGGGCGCCCCTTCGCCTTCCCGGTGAATGCGCACCACGGTCTCGAAGAAGTAGCGGTCGGCCATTTCCCGGGCTTCCGGGCCGGACTTGCGCACGGCCAGCGTCTCCTGGAAGCGCTGTTTGAGCAGCGGCTCGTCCTGCGGCCGGATCCAGGGGAGCACCGGGTTGAGGTCGTTGGTCTTGAGCGCCCGCGCAGCCGCCTCCACCACCGGCCCGTCGAGTCCGTCGCAGTGGGCCGTAAGGGTTGACGGCAGCAGCGCCGCTCCCGCCAGAATCGCAATTTGCCAGATACGCATAGAGTCCCGTTTCAATTGGCGCCGATCTCTTTCATCAGGGCCGCCAGGCCGTCCTGTTCGGACACCGAGAGCCGCTCGTCGGCGAGGCGGAACAGGTCGTCCTCCTCCTCGACGATGTGATGCTGGATGGAATCGTGCAGCTCGGTGGCGAAGTTCCGCAGATTGGCCAGCTGGCGCTCGTCCACGGCGCCGTTCACGCCCGCCAGCGCCTCGCTCAGATGGCCTTCCATCTCCCGGGTGTACTCGTGCTGTTCGTCCATGCGGCCCAGGAGCTGGGGCAGCCCGCCGCGCAGCCAGGGGTATAGGATGCCCTCCTCGCGCCGGAAATGCAGGGCGGCGAGGACGGCCAGGGAAGCGGCCAGTGCGCGCAGCGCCTCGACGCCGGCCGGTCGAAGGTTGCGGGCAAGTTCGAGCAGGCGGTCGATGTGACCTTCGATGGCGCGATGATCCGCGCGCAGCAGGTCGGTTGCGGCAGTGCCTGTCATCTGGCTCCATTCTGCCGCCGGCCGGAAACCCTGTCTGTGATCGGAGTCACCCGCGCGCCGCGCCGGCATTTCATAGGCTGGAGAGTGGAGGGGTGTATGGCACAGGGCAACGGGCTGCCGGCCGCGTGGCAGGAGGCATTCCGCCGGGACGCGCAGCCGGGGCGTGTCCGCCTGGCGGATCCGGCGCCGGAGCGGCGCCTGGCGCGGCTGCTGGCGGCCTGGATCGCGGCCGGCCTGTTCTTCCTGGTGTTCCCCGGCACTCTGGTCGGGGTGTGGAACCTCATCACCATCAGCTCCCGGGAAAGCGGCACGTCGGTTCCGGCGCCCTGGGTGCAGGCCCACGGGCACGCCCAGCTGCTGGGATGGGTAGGGGCTTTCATCATCGGGATCTCGCTCTACATGCTGCCCAAGCTGCGCGGCGGCCGGCTGCGCTCGCCGGCGGCCGGATGGCTGATGTGGGCGCTGTGGTCCGGGGCCATCGCGCTGCGCTGGTCCACGGGCATCTTCGAGGCGGGCTGGCAATGGGCCTGGCCCGCGGCGGCGGGAATGGAACTGCTGGTAGCCCTCCTGCTGATCTGGCAGACCTGGCCTCCCGGCGCGCCGGCCCGTTTCCAACTGCGCGACTGGCTGATCGAAGCCGGCTTCCTCGGCCTGCTGCTCACCATGCTGGTTCAGGCGCAGGCCGTCTGGCCTCCGCCGCAGGCTCCGGTGGTTCCTGCCGGGATCAACAACCGCATGCTGCACCTCGCGGTGTGGGCGTTCTGCTATCCGGTGGTGTGGGGCTACAGCGCTCATTTTCTGCCGACCCTGCTGGGACTCGGCAAGCCGTCCGCCCGGCTCGCGTGCATCGCCCTGGGGCTGCTGGCCGCCGGACTGCCGTTTCCCTGGCTGCTGCCGGCTTCGGTTCTGGCGGCCTGCTGGTCTCTGCGCATCTTCCATCCTTCCCAACGGCCGGCTAAAGTGGCCGGGACCGATCCGCGCTACCCGTGGTTCGTGCGGCTCAGTTTTGTCTGGCTGGCCGTCTCGGCGCTGCTGGGCGCCCTGAGCGAATCGCCGGGGATCGCCGGCGCCTCGCGGCACGCTTTCACGGTCGGCTTCCTGGCCGGCATGATCTTTTCCATCGGCCCGCGCATCCTGCCGGCGTTCCTGAGCAGCCGGGAGTTGTGGAGCGCGCGGCTGGTGGGGGTGTCGCTGGCGCTGCTGACCGCAGGCTGCGCGCTTCGGGTCGGTTTCGAGCCGCTGGCGTACGCCGGCGTCCTGCCTTCAGCCTGGGCCGTGCTGCCGGTCTCGGCCATTCTGGAGCTGGCGGCCGTGCTGCTGTTCGCGCTCAACATCGCGAAAACGCTGGCGACTCCGCTGCCCGCCTGGTTCTTCCAGGAGAACGTCAAGGACACCATGACGCTCTACTGGTACGTCATGAGCTATCCGCCCACGCGCAAGCTGCTGATCCGCGCGGGGCTGAAGAGCCTTGAGCGCGCCCGGCGGATTCCCCAGAGCCTGACGCTGCGGGAGGCGGCCGAGGCCGAAGGCGTCGAGGTGCAGGCGCTGCTGGAACCGCTCAGGCGCTTCTTCGTCCGGCGCCAGGCGCGCGCACTCCGTTCCACCACTGCAAAACGCGCAGGGCCCTGAGCGTGTTCCAGCGGCTCGGTTCTCCGGGCTGCTCCATGAGGAAGTGATCGCGGCCGGGATAGCGGCCCGGCAGCAGCCAGGCGCCGTCCGGCCGGCGGCGCTTCTCGACCAGTGCGATGCCGTCGTCCAGCCTGGGGTCGCCTGGAGCGCCGCACTCCCGGAAGTAGTCCAGGCCGCGCAGCACGTCGTAATGCCAGCGCGGAGGGAAGGTGAAGCGCGTCATGGCAGGCTTGACGACCTGGCCGGTGCGGTGCGAGCGAAACAGGCGATGGAGCAGCAGAAACTCCCGCCCGCGCGCCTGGGCCGCACAGGCCGGCGCCGACAGGGACCGGCCCAGCTTCTCGTAATCCCGCAAGCCTTCCAGCACCGAGATGGTGGTGTGAAACGAGGCATGGGTGGCGCCCCGAAAGAGCCGGCAGTTCCAGCCCCCGTCCGGCATCTGGTGATCGAGGAGGAAGCGGGCAAGCGTGTCCAGGCGCTCGTCCCTGCATTCGAAGCGCGCGCAGATGGAGAGGACCATGCCTGTGACGCAAGCCTCACTGGCCTTCGACCAGCTACCCCAGTAGTTGATGCCGCCGTCGGCGTAGACGCCCTCGTCCAGCAGCAGCCGGCAGGCCTGAAGGGCCTGGGGGTTCCGCGCCGGCAGTCCCATGTCGCGCAGCAGCAGCATGGTGTACGTGGTGGAGGTCCACTTGGGCGTGTAGATGCCTCCGCCCCACTGCCCGGTTTGCGGGTCCTGAAGCGCGAGCAGGCGCTGGCCCCAGCCGCGGGATGCCACCTCCGCACGCGCGCGGGCGATTTCCCTGGAAGCAGCGCCGCAAAGATCGCGCAGCGTCTGCCAGCGGATGGCGGGGTCGCCTTGCAGGAGCCAGTCGATCATTCGAACCGTTCCGGGAAGTCGAAGACGGGATCGATATCCACCGGCACGTCTCCGGTCTTCGCCAGCGCCGCCTGGAGATCGGCGGGCATGGCGTCATAGCGCCGGAACCAGGCCTCCGCGCGCGCACGGTCTCCGGCGGCTTCGATCGCCAGCAACTCCCGGGTAAGCCGGGCGACGGCGGCCGGCATGCGATCGTAGTGGACCTGGTAGCCGGTGATCGCCTTCTGCTCGCGCAGGAAGTTGAATTCCATCATCTCGGCGCGTCCGTGGGCCTCGGCGGTCCCAAAACGGACGGTGCGGAAGATGCCGGCCACGAACGAGGCGTAGTATTCGGGGAGGCGATCCCTGGGCAGCACGCCGCGCCCCACCAGCCAGTGGAGGCCGAAGAGCCCCGCCGCGTCGGCCTTGGCCTCTTCGAGCGCCGAATAGACGGGGCCGGCGGCTTCCCGAATATCCACCTGCCGCCCGCCCACGCGGGCGAAGGCGGGACCGAGCCCGTGGGCGATTTCGTGCATCAGGACGACGGTGAAGTAGCCTTCGCTGGTCGCCCGGGCGGCCTGTTCCGGACCCATCAGCCGCCGGGCGAGCGGAAGAATCACATGGTTGACGCGCGCGTCCATGAAGTTCTTGAAGAAGGTCTTCTTGCTGCCCTTCCGCTGGTGGATGCGCGGGTCGTTGGGCAGGTTGTTGGCCACCGCCTGGTAGCCATGCCGCAGGTCGCCCGAGCGGAAGGGTGCGTCCATAACCTGCATGGGGCTGAGCTGGCCGTGCTTGGAGGGCCGGTCCTCGGGCGGCAGGGGGAGCGCTTCCTGAATCTCGGGCAGGTACTTCTGAAAGAGGGCCAGGCGCGCGCTTTCGGCTTCGTTGCGGATGAGCACGGCCCCTTCGTAGGAGGTCTTCACACCGAGTACGTCGTCGATGTAGGTCTCATAGGGCGCCAGGATGAGGTCGAACCTGGGGTCCTTCAAATCGACCCAGGCCAGGTCGCTGGAGTAGTAATCGTCGGAGAGCAGGGCGCCGGCACGAAGCCGCAAGTAGTGGGCGAAGGCGGCATCGGCGCTGAGCTCGGCGGCTTTGCGCAACTCCGCGGCGGCGCGTTCGAGGAAGGGGCGGTACTCGACGCGGTAGGGAGTGGCGGTCAGTTCGCCTCCCTGGCGCCGCACAACGGTGTAGGGGCTATAGATCGCCTCGCGCTTTTCAGGATGGGCCTGCACGTAGCGCTCGATCTCCCGGCGGGTGATATCCGGCGGATAGAGGGCGCGGCCGGGCGGCATGGGCTCAGTGGACGCGAAGTTTTTGTGGTGGTCGAGCAGGTCGAAGCGCCCGCCGTGGATCGCCAGCAGCCGGCGCAGCGGACCGGGCTGGAGCGACTGGTAGAGGCGCAGCCCCTCGGGGTCGTTCTGGCGCCAGTAGATGTTGCCGGTCTGGCGGGAGGCCTCCACCAGGTGCTCGATCATCCGCCGCTCGCGGGCGGTGAAGCGGGACGCCTCGAAGGGCATCTTGACCGGCAGCCACTGCGAGAGGCGGTGGTCGAGATCGGCGGCGGGCATGGTCGTCAGAAGGGCAAGAGTGAGGACCGCGGTTCGCATGTCACATCTCGCTGGCCCGCATGAGCGTTTCCTGCACGGCCAGGTCGGTTTCGGGAGTGATGGACAGGGGCCGGTTGGAACGTACACACTGCGCCAGTTCCTCGAAATCGTCGACGTAGCGGCGGTAGGGCGGGGTTTCGACGGGCTTGTTATCGATGGCCAGGGCGGGTGGCTCGATGGGGCGCACCACGGCGGTGGCCCTGGCGCCGATGATTTCGAAGGTGCGGTGCGGCATGGCGTTCTGCTGCAGGCAGCAGGCGGTGATGACGGCCAGTGCGCGGGGGTACTCGAACACCGCCAGCGTGTTGTCCGCGAGGGGGTCGTTGTAGCGGCCGTGCTTGCGCAGAAAGGGGGTCACGCGGGCCGGCTTGCCCAAAAGTCGGACCACCAGGTCCACCAGGTGGGCGCCCTGTTCGAACATGTTGCCGCCGTGGAAGATGGCGAACTCGGGGCGGCGCTCGGCGGGGAAATAGGTGTTCATGGTGCCGCGCACGTAAACCACATCGCCCAACTGGCCGGACCGGGCCCGCTCGAGCGCCATCCGGGTGGCGGGATTGTACCGCCACATGTAGCCCATCTGCATGAGCACGCGCTTGGAGCGCGCCAGTTCCACCAGCCTGCGGAACTCCTCGTAGCGCGCGGCGGGCGGTTTCTCGAGGTGAATGTGCTTGCCTGCTTCCAATGCCCAGCGGGCGTGTTCGGCGTGGTCCTTGACGGCGGACTCGACGGCGATGACGGGGATGGAGGCGTCCTCCAGCAGACGCTCGCGGTCGACCAGCGGGATGCCGGCCTTCTGGTACTGCGGACGCACGGCGGGGTCGGGTTCCCAGACGCCGGCCAGTTCCCAATGGGGCGACTGGCGCACGACCTCGGCCTTGCCCATCGCGTGCGAGTGGGCGCCGCCGAGAAAACCGATGCGGATGCGGGGCGGAGCCGCACCCAGCGGGCGCGCGGCCGCCACGCCGGAAACAAGGAAGGAGCGTCGATTGAGCGGCATGGGTTCAAGCTAGCACAACGGAGGTTCAGGGGAAGCCGGCCGGGGCTTCCGGGCGCCCGTTTTGAAGGCCCGTGTGGTCCTGCCATACTCACTTGTTGTTGCCCCGGCCCGCTGAGCATCGCCTGCCGCCGCGGGTGCACAATGCGCGTGGAGAGAGTGGTGAGCAAACGCGGCCGGTTTTGCGAAGCAGGCATTGTGAAACCCCGGTATCAGTGTAGAGCACGATGCCCGGGTGACAGAGCGGATTGCCTTTATTGTCAGTGTCGTACCGGCTGTGAACGGGGTTTGCCCATCGAGCCGCGACCGCACGGAGCGGGGCAGGACTCCGGTTCCCGGAGATGGCCGAGGCATCCGGCGGCAGATCACTGCCGGCACGAAAGGGATTGAGTGGAAGCTGCCTAGCGCGAGCCCTGGCGGTTCTGCCTGCTTCCCAGGGACGGTTCCACCGCCAGGGGGACCACCATGCTCGGGCTGCGGCAGACGATCCTGCCGTCGGTTCGGGAGAACTCTTTGCGGCCGGATTGCTCCCCCTTTTCCTTCTGCGCCGGCGGCGGACCGATGCGGCCGAAAACGAGGGCCCAGCGGTCGTACTCCGCGGCGCCGAAGCGGAATTCGGCCAGGCGCGTTTTAGCCTGCACCGAAGCCAACTTGGATTCGACCAGCGCCTGGCCGAACCCCAGACGGGCGGGAGGGACAGGTCCGGTCTTGCCGTCGTAGACAATCTCGAACACCACGGGAGCCGCGCCGTCCGGGCCGCGCGGGCAGGCGCTCTCGCTGAGATAATGGCCGTGCTCGCGGAAGGAAAAGCGTCCCACGACGGCGAAGGGTTCCGTGTCTTGCGCTTGGAGCCTCTCGGCCAGCTCGCAGACCGTCAGGAGGTCCACACCGGCCTCGCGGGGTCCGGCCGGCTGCGCCGCCGCCGGCAGCGCGGCCAGGGAAAGCCACGCGAGAAGACTGTGCAACTGAAAGACTCTATAGAGCAGACCCGGCACCGTACCGCATCTTCTTCGGGTTAAATTTTGCCTTCACCGACAGGGGGCCCATCATCGTCTCGAAGGAGATTTCGCTTTCCTGTGGAGAGATCGCCGGGACCCTGGGGAACAAGAATATTGTAGTCATTCCCTCTGCGGACTGCCACATCTCGACTTTGGCCGGCAGGATGGGCTCCCTCCCTTTCAGCTTCAGAGCCGTGGATGCTCGCATGCGCTCCTCGATGCGGGTCCTGCGGCCGTCGTCTTGCGGCGGAGGCTCTTCACCTTCGGGCCTGCGGCGCCCGCCCATGCGGCGCATACCGGAAACGGAAACCACGTAGTATTGCTTCGTCCACTCTTCGACCTGCTCCAAGCCCGGCGACTCGATCCTGCGCAAGGCTTCCCGGACCGGTTCGGCGCTCTCCCACCGGACGGTCATCCGGGGAGGTTCCATGCCGCCCCCGGGGCCCCCCATGCCGCCGCCGGGCCCCATCATGCCACCCGGGGGGCCGCCCATCCCGCCGCCCGGACCGCCCATGCCGCCGGACCCGCCCATGCCGCCGGAAGGCCCGCGCATGCCCCCGGGGGCCCCCATGCCGCCGCCGGGCCCCCCACCCATGCGGGAGAAGTCCGCTTCAGCGGACACCTGCTTGGCCCAGGGCGAGTCGGCCAGGACCCGCTGGGCGTCTTTCGTGGACCATTCCGACGGTTTCTTATCCCAGGGATCGGCCGCCGGAAGGGAAAACGCAAAAGTGACGCCGCAGGCAGCGGCGAGAACAATTCGGAACATTGTCGGCACTCCATTCGAAACCCGCGATCACAGCGGAGGCATCGGACGAGTCGCGGCCTCCGCGAACGCCGGCTTCACTCGGTAGGGTGCCGCAGCGCCGGCTCAGGTTTCGGCCGGAGGCCAGACTTAACGAACTCTTAACGCGCCGGACCGGAAGTGATATGATCGTCGCGGCGCGCTGCTTCCGGCGTTTTCCCTGATCCATGATGAAACACTCCTCAGCGGCACTTGTGCTCGGTCTTCTACTGGCCGGGGGCCCCTTGGGGGCCCAGACGGGACCCACGTTCCTGCACCGGGCCTTCGGCGATGCCCCCGGGGGCGAACAGCCGCTGCTGGGCCCCCAGGCGCCCGGCTTCTCATTGATGGTGGCCGGCCGGGAATTCGAGGTGCGCAGGACCGGCCAGCCGCACACCGCCGCTCTCACGCTGGAAGGAATCCCGGTCCGGTTCGAAGCGCGCCACGAGCGGGAGGCGGGCATCGATCTGTACCGCATCCGGCACGCGCCCGGCTCGGAGCCGCGCGGGGAGCAGGTCCGCTTCGAGTGGCGGTTCCCGGAAGCGTACAACGAGTCGATGACCTTCGACACCGGGGCGCTGCAGGGCCAGCCGCTGTACTTGCCGGATGGAAAAGTTCCGGACAATCAATTCACCAACTGGGGGTCGCTTTTCTACAACCGGGAAGCGAACCTGGCGGTGGGCGCGGAGTTGGACGGCGCCGAGCCTTCCCGCCACGCGCGCCGCGGGCACAATCGCTTCACCCGGTCGTCCACGCTGCAACTGATGACCATCACCGGCAATCCGGAGCTGGAGATCATCCTCTTCGCGTACCGCCCGCGGGATCCGCGTTTCTGGTGGGCGGAATGGTACCAGTCGCGCAGCGGCCGCGATCCGGACATTCCCTCCAACTTCTTCCCGATCCTGGCCCCGCGCGAGTTGAGCTGGCAGGCCGGAGAGCAGCAGATTGTCTCGGTGATTCCGGGGCCGCGGGACCAGGGCCGGAAAATGGAACTGGTACTGATCGACGACCTGCGGGGAAGAACGGTTTCGCGCGTGCCCTTTCGGTACGAGCTTCCGGCGACCCACGTGGCGGTGAAAGTGGGGGAGTGGCGGTCGAGCCTGCACCGCCTGATGGTGGTTCCGGCAGGGGAGGCGGTGGACGCGCAGACAAACGACCTGAACCGCAAGCTGTGCAACGTGATCGTGCGCCCCTCCCGTCCCGGCGCGGCGGTCCTGTTCGTGGCGCCGACGGACGCCTGGCTGGCCTACGCCACCAACGGAGGCCACGACTATCACGGGTGGCGGACCGGCTACGACGGCAGCGTGGGGTACGCGCCCACCGTGATGAGCAGCCGCCAGCGCCGGCTGAACAACTTCTTCTACAGCCTGTACGAGCGCTACGCCGACATCCATCACTTCCGCTACCTGGATGAACTGGCGGCGCGGGACAAATTCGGCATCGCGTATGCGACCCAGGACGATGTGGCGCGCGGCCGGGTACGCCTGGAGGACTACCGGTTGGTGCTGCTGGGCAACCACTGCGAGTTCACCACCCTGGAATGCTACCGGCGCTTTTCCGAATACCTGGGGAAGGGCGGCGGGGTGATGATCCACGGCGGCGACTCTTTTGCCGCGCTGGTGGAGTACCTGCCCAGCCTGGCGGAGCCGCGTTACCTCTGGCAGCGCGGCCACATCTGGGCTCACTTGAGCGACCAGCCCAGCGACTTTCGGGCTCCCGGCCTGCTGCCCCCGGATGCGCCGCCGGACGCTCCCGTGCTCAACCCCACGGCCGGAGACGCCATCGACTACCTGAACCCGTTTCACAGCAGCGTCGGCTACTGGATTCCGGGCAGCCGGGCGGTGATCGCGAACACGACTCATCCCGTGGCGCGCGGTTTGAATCTGAAGCTGGGGGACGAGGTGCCGGGACCTTGGGGCGGGGAGGTGGACTTCACCTACGAGCCGCGGGCCTGGGACATCCTGGTCCGGTCCGACCGGGCGGCGCCGGAAGGGCGCGAGTTCGGTATCGACGCCTACGATCCGACGCCCCTGCACCGGGTAGGGCTGGCCGTTCACCGGAATGAGCGGCTGGCCATGCTGTGCGGGGAGAATTTCCCGAACATCCTCAAAGAAGACCGGCACACGCTGTTTCGCGAACTGTACCGGCGCACCCTGCACTATTTACTGGAGCGCGGGCCGGCGGGACCGGCCTTGCCGGCGGCTTCCCGGCAGGGCGATACCACCGTCGAATGGGAACGGCCGGTACGGATCGGAGCCCTGCGCTACGAGCTGCCTGAATTTATCGATTTCGCGGACCGCGACTGGCACCGCAAGCCCGCGCCCTACGCGCACTACGTGGTGGAGGGATCCGTGGATGGAGAGCGGTGGACGGTGCTGGCCGACCGGCGCCACGGCCCCTGGCGCGGGGTGAAGACGGATATTTTCGAGCCGGCCGAGGTGCGCTATCTGCGGTTCGCAGGAAGCTTCTCCAACGGCCGGCCGTTCCGCATCCGCAACGTGCAGGCTTTTGCGCCCCGGTAGCCGGTTCCCAGGGCGCTGCACGCCGCAAGCCGCGGGAATCCAGCTATTGCGGCACACCGCGGCGCGCGCTTCAGCGCACGCGGCCCACTCCTGCTTCTGTCTTACTCGACGATGATGGCTCCGTACTGAGCGAGCCTGGGCACGGTGACCTCGGTGCGGCCGCCGCTTCTTCTCAGCGGCAGATCCGCCGCTTCGCTACCGGGAGCGTGCATGCGAGCGGCGGCGAACTTGCCGGTGAGCCAGATGGAGATGCCTTCGGCCGGGGCGGCGGCGTAGTTGACCAGCTGGATCAACACCACCTCGCCGGCGCCGGGAAGGCTCACGTAGGAGAGCACGGAAGGAGCGTTGAAGACGCTGACTCCCAGGTCGGGCGTAGGCACCAGGTCGTTGATGTCCCGGGCCACCGCCTCGGGGTCCGGCGGGTCATCCTTGTAGACCGCGACCTCGCCCTGCTCCACGGCCGCGATGGCGTAGGACTGCTCTTTGGGCGCGCCTCCCCAGGAGGGTCCGATCATCACCAGCCCTCCCCCGCCCGCGAACGCGGCCAGCAGTTTTCGCTCGGCCTCGCTGGGGGGAGCGAGATCGAAGGCCAGCACGGCCCGCATCCCGGCAAAGGAATCCGCGTTCAGCGCCGAGCGGTCCAGCAACCGGTAGGGGATCTGCCGCCGCGCCACGAGGTTGAGGTATTCCTCGGCGATTTCAAGGTTCGCCCCGGCGCTATCCAGGATGATGCCCACGGGTCCGAAAGGCGCATAGGCGTTCCACCCGGCGTGCTTCTGGAAGAAGGCCAGATAGGCCGCCACCTCGCGCCACTCGGCCAGCGCGGCCGCGTCGCGGCGGAGCAGGCCGGGCCGCAACCCGTCCGCGAGCGTCACGATCCAGTGCCCGCCGCCGGCCGCGGCGTCCGCCACGCTTTTCACGTGCGTCCCGGGCGATTCCGCATTCGGACGGTGGCTGACCCACACCGGCCGGCGCCTGGCCGCCGGGCGGAGCGACCGCACCAGCCACAAGTTGGAATCGACCCACAGGCCCGCGGTGGCCGAGGCGGTCGTGGCCTCGCCGGCCTTCCCGACCCCGGGGGCCACACCCTCCACCGCAAGCACGGGCCACGCCGCCCGGCGCTGCGCCGACCCCGCTGCCGTGGGGATCACGATCGCCGTGCTCCCGGCGGAGCGCAAGGCTTCCTGCAAACGCCCGGTGAAAGCCGCTCCACCCGGGAACTCGCCTTCGAGCACCAGGCCGTCCAGTTGCATCTCCGCCGCCGCTGCAGCCGCGACGGCCGCATCGGCGCCGGGATAGACGATGCCCAGGACCGCCGCACCCCGGGCGCGGGCCTTGGCTGCGTAGCCGCTCACCAGGTGTCGCTGCTGCTTCTCGATTTCGGGAGTGCCGCCTCCGGTGAGCGTGAGCAGCAGGCAGTTTACGGGAGTGCCGTCCAGCAGGCTCAGCGTCGCCGGGTCGTACCACCCGGCGATCGCCTCGCGCACACCAGGCTGAGCGAGCGCTTTGTCTTCGGCACGGCGGGCCACTTCCAGCGGTCCGCCGTCCCAACGGGCGGGAATCCAGGATTCCGGCGTTCCCGCGCCGGCCAGGGCCGGCAGCAGCCAGGGCAGCACAATGAAGATTCGACGGATCATAGGCCTGCGTGTCATCGTCAGGCCCGGAGCTTCGGGTTGGAACCTTTCGGCCAGGCCACCAACTGGATGCCCTCGCGCCGGCCGAGATTCCGCGAGTATTGCTTGTCCACCGGGTTGTTCCAATGCTCGTGCACGCCCAGGCTGTCCGCCGGCTTGCCGCCCTGGTAGGGGTGATAGACCGTCTTCGAAGGCGCCGATCCAGCCAGCGCCGCCTCGTGCAGATAGTTTTCCGGGATACCCCGGCACTCGGCCGCCCGCGGCTCGTTGCGGATGAAGTCCAGCCCCACCGAATCGATGGCCACGGGATCCTGGGAGAGGAACAGGCTGGCGCACCAGTTGTCTCCGAAGGACTCGTACTTGATGACCCGGATGTTCTGGCTTTCGGCAACGTACAGGAAATCGATCAGGTAGAGCAGCGTCTTGCCGCCCAGGTCCTTGTGCGCGATCAGGTCCGTCAGGCAATTGTACGAACCCATGGGCAGGTCGCGCGAGGCGAAGTCGTGCAGCGGCTGGGGCGTGAAACCAGGGCCTTCGAAGTAGACCGAGCCGAACAGGTTCTTGGCGGTCTGGGTGACGCCCATCAAGCCGTGCGCCCGCGAGAGGGCCGCGTTCATGTGGTACTTCGCTTCCGTCACGCAGGTGGGCAGGAAGGCGGTCGGGACACCTTCTTTAGAGAACTGCACCGGGCTGGCCTTGTCGGGAACCGCCGCCGTCCGCCCGCCACCGGCCATCCTCTGGCTGACGACGAACTTGACGGCCTGGAAATTGGGATCCGGATTGGCGCGGATGCGGTTGTAGATGGGGTCGCCGATGTAGCGCGAGGCGTCGTAGAGGGTGATATCCTCACCGGGCACGCCCGCCACGGTAATGAGCTGGTGGACCAGCGAATAAACCACCTGCGGGCTGTTCATCCCCGACCCGAAGCGCCAGGCGCCCGGACGGTCCTGGTTGGAGTTGAGCTTGATCGCGATCCTTTCGCCTTTGCGGTATCCGCCCTTGCCCTGCTTGCGCGTGTCGTTGAAGTACTTGAAGAGCTGGCGCCAGGCGTCGCGGTCATTCCGCTCTCCCGCCAGCAACTGGAGGCTGCCGGAGACCATCTCGTCGATCAGGCGGGGATCGGTGCATTGGTCGTCCCACCAGTTGCCCGTCTTGCCGTCCCACTTCGCGACCTTCGGCTCATACGCCCAGGCAACCCGTCCGGGGTGGATCCCCGCTCCGATGCCGATGGGCCTGTTGGCCGGCTCGGCCGGAGTCTTGAAGGGCGGATCGTCGGTGGTCTGGCGGTTGCGGCCCAGCCTGGGGTTCTGCAGCTGGTTGAAGGGCAGGGCCGAGCCCGCCGAGGCGAACGCCGCGATCCCGGCATTCAGGACCGCCCGGCGCGTCAGTTTGCAGTGATTCCCGTCGCACGTCTTCATGAGTTTTCTCCGGACCCTCGAATCCTCTGGCTGTGAGAGCCAGTGTACACCAATAGGATAACAGGGTAGAAATACCTTGATCTAACGGCTCCCTTTGGCCGCGGCCCGGAAGCGGCACGCTTCGGCGGGCCGCCGGCCCAGGCGGCTGTCAGAACCGCGCCCGCCGCACCCCTTCGGCCAGCCTTTCCAGGCGGTCCAGATCGAACTCCTTGTAGAGGTCCAGGCAGAACAGTTCCGGCGCCGAGGTCATCTCGACCGGCTCGTTCAACAGGGACCCGAGAGAATCAATTCCCTTGCCGACCGCCAGGGTCGAGAACAGGCCGGGTTCAAGCGCCGCCGCCACCTGGGCGGCCACCTGGCTGCGCATGCCTGCCGCTTCCACCCGGATTTTGGATTGCCCCGAGATCCGGCCGAGCCAGCGCGCGGCCTCGATCAACTGCGCAGCCCGCACGCCCAGCGGGCGGTCGCGCAGCGAGGCCATACCGGTCGAGTAGAGCCATGCGGCGGGTTTGTTGGGAATCATGTCGCCGGTGAACAGCAGATCCACGGCCAGCACCTGCTCGCCGCGGTTCACGCGCTCGGAAACCTCCCGGCCCGCCGCGCGCTTCCCTTCATCTTTCAGCACGATGGTGGCGGGGGCGTTCTGCGGAGCGGCGAGGGCCTTGGCCCAGACGGCCGTGGCGCTGATGCCGTTGTCGAACTCCAGCCGGTAGGACAGCGTCTCCAGTCCCTTGCTTTTGGTGTTGGCGACGAGCCAGGGCCGCACCAGCCTGACCGGCCGGTAGCGCACCACCTCGCGCAGCCTGGCGCGCTCCTTTTCAGCCGGTCCCATGGGCCGGCGCTCAATGCGGCCGGCCAGCGTGCGGGCGAGGTCCGCCATGGTCAGGGATCCGGACGGCAGCCCCACCGCCAGTTCCTGGAAGGACTTGATCTCCGCATCGACGGGGATCTCGCGCTCCGGAACCGGGAGGCCGAAATGGCGCGCCATGAAGCGGTAGGCCTGCTGGCGGTTGTCCAACTGGTAGTTGTGGGTGGAAGGATCGGTGTTCTCGTGGTAGGCGAGCTTCTCCGCGGCGTTCAGCAGGGCGAAGAAGGGCCGGACCGGATCGAAGGTGCCCACCCGGACCATCGGCCCGCGATAGCAGCAGTCGTCTTCGGCGTTGTGAATCAGCAGGGTGGGCCGCGGGGCGCGCATGGCTACCAGGTGGGCGTAGTCGGCCGTGCCGATCAGGTCGGTGGCGCTCTGCTCGTTGTCGCCGATGTCGCCGTTGGCCAGGCTGGAGATGTAGGATGCAAAGCCGGCCACCGGGATGGAGACGGCCACCCGCTCGTCCAGCGCGCTCAGCACGATGGTCTGCCAGCCGCCGCCCGAGAGCCCGGTGACCGCCAGGCGCGCGGGATCGACGTCCGGCCGTCCGGCCAGGTAATCCAGGCCCTGCCGCATGGAGAGGTAGAACAGGCCGACACCGGCGTGGCCCGTCAGGTCCAGGTGGCCGATGAAGGTGTGGGCGTTGCCTTTCTGCGATAGCTCGCCCTGGCCGATCCACTCCAGGTTCAACGCCACCATGCCCATCCGGGCCTGGTTGATGCAGCGCTTCTGCTTGTACTCGGCCGCCTTGCCTTCCGCGCCGACGTGGCCGTTCACATTGACCACGCCGGGAACCCGGCCGGCCGTCTTCTCGGGTTCGTAGAGGATGGCGGTGGAATAGTAGCCCGGCACCACCTGGTAGCGCAGCTTTCGCATGCGATAGCCGGGGCCGGACGGGACCGGGCCGAGGTCTTCGAACCTGGGCGCCGCCTCGACCCACTCGCGCGGCCAGCCGTGGTAGACCACTTCGCGGAACAGGCGCTCGCGCAGGCGCTTGGACTCCGCCGTCCAGGCTTCAGCCGAGGAGATCCGGGGCAGCGCGGGAACGCGCTTCACCAGGTACTGCTTGAGTTCATAGGTCGCCACGTCGGGCGAGAGAACAGGCGGTTCCAGGATGGCGTTGAACGAGCCGGGGCCGGTCTGGGCCATGCTCAGGGCCAGGGAAAAAAGAAGAGAGGCGAGGAGGCATCGCATCACCCCTCAATGATGCCAGACTCCGGAAAGCGGCGAAGCAGCGCAGCAGGCAAAGGCCGGATGCATTCCTCCGGCCCCGCATGGCATCGCAAGCACTGGCAGGACACACCGGCGGGGCACCCATTGACACCGGCCCCGGCGTTGTGATTACCTCAACCCCAACGGAGGTGGTTCATGAAACGAATCCTGGGGCAGACTGTGTCCATACTCCTTTTGGCCGCCCCGGCCGTGATGTTCGGCCAGGGCGAGCGGGCGACTCTTTCCGGAACAGTCACGGACGCCACCCAGGCGGTGGTCCCGGCGGCGGCGGTCACGGTGCGAAACCTGAGCACCAACGTGACCAGCCGGACGGAGACGACCAGCGCGGGGTTGTTCGTGGTTCCGGCCCTTCCGCCGGGCACGTACGAAGTGACGGTGGAGAAGCAGGGCTTTCGCACTTTCCGGGAGACCGGCATCCCGCTGACCGTGGGCTTGACCGCCACGGTGAATGTCCGGCTGGAAGTGGGGGCGGTAGCGGAGGCGGTCGAAGTGACCGCCACGGCCGTGCAGTTGGAAGCGCAGACCTCGGGCCTGGGCAAGGTCGTGGAAACCCGGCGGGTGGTGGAGTTGCCCCTGCTGGGACGCGACCCGCGGCAGCTGGCGGCCCTGGTGCCCGGGGTGATTCCGACCCGGGGGCAGGTAGGGGCCGGCGGAGACGCCATCGGCGGGGCGGGCAACGCGCGCATCTCGGGCGGCCTGGCCATGCAGAACGCCATCCTGATGGACGGCGGCGACAGCCGCGGCTTCACCTCGGGCGGGCAATCCTACGCCTTTCCCCTGGAATCGGTGGCGGAGTTCAAGATCGAAACGGCCAGCTATTCGGCGGAGTTCGGCCGGGCGGGCGGCGGCGTGGTCAACGTGGCTTCGAAATCGGGCACCAACGAATACCACGGCGTGCTCTACGAATTCCTGCGCAGCCACAAGCTGAACGCCAATTCGTGGTCCAACAACCGCAACCGGGTGCTGAAGCAATCCTTCCAGTACAACCAGTTCGGCGGCGCGATGGGCGGGCGCATCGTGCGCGACCGCACTTTCTTCTACCTCAACTATGAAGGGGTCCGCCAGGGCAGCCCGGCATCGTTCCTCAACACGGTGCCGCTGCCGGAGTGGAAGAACGGCGACTTCCGGAACGCGCGCGACCGCAACGGCAACCCGGTGATCGTCTACGACTACCTGACCACGCGGCCCAACCCCAGCGCGCCTGGCGCCTACATCCGCGACCAGTTCCCGAACAACATCATCCCGGCCGACCGGATCCACCCGATTTCGAAGAACGTGCTGAAGTACTGGCCGGAGCCGAACCGGCCGGGCGAGCAGTTCGGCCAGGTGAACAACTACTTTCGTACCGGAAAGAACGTCAGCAACGCGGACATCTGGTTCACCCGGGTGGACCACGTGCTGAGCGGCAAGCACCGGCTGTTCGGCCGCTTCGGGGGCTCGCAGAACGAGAGCTACCGCAAGGGCTTCATCGATCCGGCCTTCCCGGGGGCCACGACGACTTCGAACCCCACGCGGAACGCGGGCATCAGTCTGACCTCGACCTTCAGCCCCAGCTTCCTGGGGGAATTCCGCATCAGCTACACCCGGTTGCAGAACAGCACGGTTCCGGTGAGCGAGGGTTTCGACCTCGCCAGCCTGGGGTTCCCCGCCTCCGTGGCGAACGCGGTGACGTACCGGCAGTTCCCGGAGATCCTGGTTCAGCAGTACAACACCGGCAGCGGTCTGGCCGTGGCCACCTTCGGAGCCAACGAGGTCGGCAACCTGGGCGTGGGCCAGACGGGCGGCAACAGCAAGAACGCCAGCCCGCAGGACACCTGGCACGGCATGTATCACATCACCTGGATCCGGGGGCGGCACAGCATCAAGGCCGGAGTCGACCTGCAACGCATGAAGATGGCGGCGTTTCTCTCGCGCAACTCGGGCGGCCAGTTCGTTTTCGACCGCACCTACACGCAGGGGCCGAATCCGGCGGTCACCGCCATCAACTCCGGCAACGGCTTCGCCAGCTTCCTGCTGGGCGTGCCCATATCGGGGAGCATGGAAACGACACCCTACATGTCGCTGTTCCAGCGGTACAACTCGGGGTACATCCAGGACGACTGGCGGGTCACCCCACGGCTGACGTTGAACCTCGGCTTCCGCTATGAGTACACCTCGCCATACGGAGAGCGCTGGGGCGCCATCGGGTACTTCGATCCGAACGCGACCGAGCCGGTGACCGGATTGAAAGGGCTGTTCAAGTGGGTGGAGCCGGGCGGCTACCACAGCGACCCGAACTACAAGACCTGGGGCCCGCGGGTGGGCCTGGCCTTCCAGTTGAATTCGAAGACGGTGGTGCGGGCCGGCGCTGGCATGTTCAACGCGGCCAACAACGGTCTGAACGCCGCGGCGACGGATTTCGGCACCGGGCTGTTCACCACCAACGGCCTGTCGCTGGGGCCTCCCGGGCTTCCGTTCACGCCGCCGGAGGGCGGTTCCTGGTCCAACCCCTTCGCGGCCGGATTCGTCTTCCCGGAGAAAGGCGTCACCACCTTCGTGGGGCAGGACATCCGGGTCGACTTCAAGGACCACCCTCTGGCTTATCTGACCAACTGGACGCTTTCGATCCAGCGGCAGATCGGCAGCGACATCCTGGCGGAGGTGGCCTACGTGGGCACGAAAGCGACCCACTTATTCTGGAACCGGTTTGACAACGCCACCGACCCGCTGCTGCTCTCGCAGTGGGGCCCGCGCCTGCGGGACGTGGTGAGCAACCCGTTCTACGGCAAGATCAAGGGCGGCATCGGCGCCTTTCCGACCATCGAGCGGCGGCAGTTG
>JADZAF010000140.1 GCA_020852755.1 Bryobacterales bacterium | reverse complement strand
TCGACCGCAAGATGCTCACCGACCTGCCCATCATGCAGCGCAATCCCTTCACCCTGGCGCTGCTCGATCCGGCCGTGGTCAACCGCTACTGGGACGTGGCCCACCGCAACCCGTTCTACATGTGGTCTTCCAGCCAGCTCGACGTGGGCGGCAACACCACCATGAAGAACGACATTACCGTGGACGGCGCGCCCGTGCAGATCGGCGTCAAGGGCTCTTACTCGCCGCCCATGGACGCCGTGCAGGAATTCTCCGTCCAGCAGAACAGCGTGGACGCCGAATTCGGCCATAGCGCCGGCGGCATCATGAGCGTCGGCATGAAGGCCGGCACCAACGAATTCCACGGAACGGCCTACTACTTCGGGCGCAACCCCAAGCTCAACGCCCGCACCAACTCCGTCACCAACACCCGCAACCTGGTGCGCAACCACATCTGGGGCTTCACCCTCGGCAATCCCATATTCAAGAACCGGTTGTTCACCTTCACCGCCTACGAGGGCTGGCGCAGCCAGGAACCGAACACCCGCATCTCCACCCAGCCGACCGACCTCCAGCGCCAGGGCGACTTCTCCCAGACGCTGACCGCCACCGGCGCTCTCCGGACCATCTTCGATCCCTGGACCACCACCATCGACACCGCCACCGGGAAAGTCACCCGCATGCCCTTCGCCGGAAACATGATCCCGGCCAACCGCATCGATCCCACCGCCGCGCGGATCATGAAGGACATCTGGGCCCCCAACGGACCCGGCGACGACCTCACCGGCGTCAACAACTACAAGATCGGCTACTCCTGGCCGCAGAAGTACTTCAATTTCTCCGAGCGCGTGGACTGGAACATCCGGGACAACTGGAAGGTCTTCTTCCGCTACTCGCGCGTCAAGACCACCCTGGACCAGACCGACTACGTACAGTCGCCCGCCATGCCCAATGACAACGGCGGCGCCATGAACAACCGCAACGTGGCCGGCGACATGGTCTATACCCTGAACCCCACCACCGTGCTCAACTTCCGCATGAGCTTCGGCTCCCTGGAGGACGACTACGTCGCCCCCCGCTCCATGATCGGCGAAGAGGGCCTCGCCCAGTTCTGGCCCAACAACCCGTGGTACAAGCCCTACATCGGCGAGATGCCCGCCATCTACTACCCCTACAACTCGGTGGGCGGCAACTACGGCAAGGCCGGCTACTGGATCCAGCACCCCCGGCACTGGACCTGGGACGGCAGCCTGCGCAAGACCGTGGGCATCCACAGCCTGAAGACCGGCTTCGCGCACCGCAAGCACAAGGCCGACGGCATCTTCCCCAACCTGATGGCCTTCTACTCCTACCAGCACTTCACCGCCGAGACCTTCCAGTCGCCCGACCTGAAGAGCTACGGCGACCAGTTCGCCACCTTCCTGCTGGGCGCCATCGACCAGAATTCCTACGGCCAGACCTTCCCCTACCAGTACTTCCGCTCGAACTTCTGGGCCTTCTTCCTCAACGACGACATCCGGCTGAACCAGCGCGTCACCATTAACCTGGGCCTGCGCTACGAGTATGAACAGGGCCCCTACGATGAGCGCGACCGCGTGTCACGCTACCTGGACCTCACCAGCCCCATCCCCGAGTTCCAGAGCAACGCCCCCGTCCTGCCGGATTCCGTGCTGCAATACCGCCAGAGCGCGCCCATCTGGAACGGCGCCTGGGTCTTCTCCGACAGCAAGAACCGCAGCATCTACAAGACCCAGAAGTTCACCCTCATGCCGCGGGTGGGCGTCGCCATACGCATCAACGATAAGACCGCCTTCCGCGCCGGCTTCGCGCGCTATGTCACTCCGCCCGTGCTGATTCAGAACACGCTGGCCAGCAACGTCCTGCCCATGTACGGCTACAGCGCCCGGACCAACGTGGCCCCGGCCATCAACGGCGTCCCCCAGGCGGTGCTGAGCAATCCCTTCCCCTCCACCTACCCGCTCACCCTGCCTCTGGAGAAGTCGCTCGGCCGCTACACCAACCTGGGCGACCCGGTGGCCTTCTACGAGCAGGATATGCGGACCGGCGTCAACGACCGCTGGAACTTCTCCATCCAGCGCCAGCTGCCCGGCCAGATCCACTTCGACGGCACCTTCTTCATGAACTTCGGCCACAACCTGCCGTACACGAAGCAGTTCAACCTGACCGATCCCAACCTGAGCTACACCCACAAGGCGGCCTTGAACGCCACCGTGCCGAACCCCTTCTACCAGATCCTGCCGGCCGATAAGTTCCCCGGCACGCTGCGCAACCAGCGCACCGTGACCGTCGGCAGCCTGCTGGGGCCCTATCCGCACTACGGCAGCATCGCCCAGCAGTACACCGATGGCGGCAAGAACCGCTACAAGGCCGTGCAGCTGCGCGTGCAGAAGGCCTTCAGCGCGGGCTACAGCTTCCTGATGGCCTACAACTACAACCGCGAGAAGAACTACGAGTTCTTCAACTCGGACGACCAGTACCTCGACCGGTTCACTTACATACCGGGCACCTGGCCGCGCCACCGGGTCAGCGCCGCGGGCTCCTACGACTTCCCGTTCGGCAAGGGGCGCCCGTACCTGAATAACCTGCACCCGGTGCTGAACGCCATCGTGGGCGGATGGCAGACCAGCCACCTGCTGATGATGAGTTCCGGCAACAACCTGCGCTTCGGAGCCATGCTGACCGACGGCTCCAGCCCCAAGCTGGACGACCGCTCGCCGCAGCGGATGTTCGACACCTCGAAGT
This sequence comes from Bryobacterales bacterium, assembly GCA_020852755.1. Classification (GTDB taxonomy): domain Bacteria; phylum Acidobacteriota; class Terriglobia; order Bryobacterales; family Bryobacteraceae; genus JADZAF01. The sequence continues at coordinate 4,395 of JADZAF010000140.1, read as the reverse complement.
TCAAGCAGCTGCCCCCCTACACCCGGCGGGAGAACCCCTGGAGCTACCCCGGGGTGAACGGGCACAAGATGTGGAACCTGGATTCGACCTTGACCAAGACCTTCCCCATCAAGGAGCGCTACAACCTGGAGTTCCGCTTCGAGATGTACAACAGCCCCAACGGCTTCGTCTGGAGCGACCCGAACATGACCGTCACCAGCACCCTGTTCGGCCGCAGCACCAACCAGGCCAACCGCGGCCGCGAGTGCCAGTACTCGCTCCGCCTCCTCTTCTAGGAAGCGAGCCGCGAATCTGCGGCGCCGTGCCCCCGCTCCCGGGGGCACGGCCACCGCCTCAGACTTCTTGTGGGACACGCTTTCGCGTGCGGCGCCCGCACTCCTGCGGGCGCCCTTTACACAGCCCTCCCTATGGCACGCTCCGGAACACCCCCGCCTTGGACGGCCCGTCCACCAGCATGCAGCCGAAGGTGAACACCCCGTTCGAATTCACCGAGAGCCTGGGGAAGAGCCTTCCGAAGCTGGAAAGCGATCCGCTGGCCGGCTGCCCGCTCGCCGCGAACGCCCGCAGCGTCCCTGCCGGATCAGCGATCACGAACCGCGAGAGGTTCGGCGCGCCATCGAGATTCGGCGCCCACATCGCCAGGGCGCCGGATTCCGCCAGCGCCAGCCAGCCCGCTCCCGCAGCCACCGCCGTCACCGCCCCCCCGCCCGGCAGGGCCTGGCCGGAGATCAGCCGCGGCGCCGGAGCCGCGCCCGCCGAGCCGGCGAAAAAGCCGGACGACACCTTCCCTTGCAGAAACGCATGGAAGGCCACCGTGCCGGCGCTGTTCACCTCCACGGCATTCTGGTTGAAGTTCTGGAAGCGCGCGCCGAAGGTTCCCGGCGCCTCATCCCCGGTCAGCGCCACCGGAGCCGGAGCCGACCCGCCTGCCCCCAGGAACACGCCCTGGAACACCGAGCCTCCGCCCAGGCCGGCCATGAAGGCCACCTTGCCCTGGTTGTTCAGCTTGAAGACGTTCGGAATGTTGTTGAAGCTGCCGCCCCCGGGTCCCGGGTCGCCCCAGGCCACCACCTTGGCCGGAGGAGCACCCACGCTCCCCACGAAGATCCCGGGGTTAACGCCGCCCGGAGCGTGGTTGGCGTAGAAGGCGACCTGCCCGGACTCGTTCAAGCCGGCCGTTGTCCCGAAACTCTGGAAGGTCGAGCCCGCCGGGGAGGTGTCCCCCGCCCGCGCGATCGCCTGGTAGCCCAGCGCCTCCGAAGCCAGAAACACCCCAGTGGTGCTCGGGCTGTTCATAATGTTGGCCGTGAACGCCACCTGGCTCTGATCGTTGAACCATACCGACGGAAAGCTGAGGAACTGCCCCCCGGCCGCGCCGGGAGCGCCGTCGCCGGTCTCAACCACTTTTTCCAGCCCGCCGCCGGGCGCCAGGCCCAGGATGGCGTTGGCCGGGTAGTATCCCGGCGCGCCGACCAGCTGGGTGACGAAAACGACTTCCTCCTTGTCGTTGATCTCGAAGCCGCCGATGCCGACCATCGTCCCGTTGTCCCCGAACGGCTCCAGGTCGCCGGCGATCAGGCGCGGCTGGGCCGAGGAGCCGGGTTGCACCGGCCGGGCAAACACCCGCATCTTGCCGCCCGCCCGCCGGACGCTGAGCAGCACTTCGTTGTCGCTGCTCATATTCACCGGGCGCAGCACGTAGTTGGAGCCCGCCGGCAGCGGATCGCTGGTGCTGAAAACGGTCTGCATGCCGCCGCTCGGGCTGTGTACGAACAGGGCTGCCTGGTTGGGGCCCAGCACGTCCGCCGGGAACACCCAGCGGCCGCTGTCGTCGAAATCGCTGGGATTGCCCCGCCCCGCCAAACCATAGGTGCCTCCGATGGGAGTGGTTTCGCCCTGGAAGATCACCTTTTGCAGGCTTCCCGAGGAGTACCGGAACGCGCCGAAAGAGTAGGAGCCGCCGCTCATCGCCGCGCGCAGCGCCACGTGGCCGAGGTTGTTCAGGAATGCCGACTGGATGTTGCGGCCCAGAGTCTCCGTGCTGCCGCCCGGAGCCGGCTGTCCCGCGTACATCACGACTTCGGCCGGGTTGGCCAGGTCGTCCAGCAACAGCGCGAAGTTGCTCGATCCGCCGCTGATGTTCGAGTTGTACAAAGCCCGCCCTGCGTCGTTGAACCCGCGCAGCGTGATCGAGTTCGCGTCGCAGCAGAAGGTGCCCCCCAGCGGGGTGGCGTCGCCCTGCACCATCACTTTCCGGACGCCGGAGCCGTTGCCGGTCCAGATGCCGGGAGCGTCGCCCGGCGACGAGTTGCTCGCGAAGCCGACGTCGCCGGCCGCGTTCAAGGCATAGTTGCCCGAGCCGCGCAGCGAGAACTTCCTCCCCGAGGCGTTGCCGGGGATCGGCTCGCCGTTCTTTACCACCTTGACTACCGTCCCCCCGCTGTACAGGAAAACGGCCCGGCTGGTGTCGCCGTTGTAGATGTCCGCCATGAAGCCGACCACGCCGCTGTCGTTCAAACCGAACAGCGTGAAGCCGCCGTACTGGCCGCCCCCGGTATCCGGAGCGGTCTCTCCCTGTTCGGCAACCTTGGCCAGAGGCCCGCCCGGGGGACCCACGAAAATGCCGACCGGCCCCATGTTGTTGGGCTCCATGCCTCCCAGGAAAGCCACTACGTCATTGTTGTTGAGGATCGGGGTGGAAAACGAGCGGAAGGGTTTGCCGCCGGTGTCCGGGGCCGTGTCGCCGGCCAGGGCCACCGTCAGGAACGAGGCCCCGTTGTACACGAAGAGCCCCGAGGGGTCGCGCTCGCCGGGGTAGGCGGCCGTGTTCACCATGGCCACGTGTCCGTTCGCGTTCGGCCACATCTGCGTGCCCACCCCATCCATGGTGCTGCCCGGATAGCCCGGGTGAGGGTCGTTGGTCTGGAGCAGCCGCGTGACGCGCCCGCCGCTCCAGCGGAACAGCGCCGTGTTGGCGCCGGTGGTGAAGTAGACGTCGTTGGGTCCGGCCACCATGGCCAGATTCGCCGTGCTGAACTGAGCCGGCGTCGGGTATACGCCGCGGTCGATGACCAGCGGCAGCGCCGTCGGGGGATTGTCCCCGCCCGCCACTGTTACAGCGGCGAGAACGAGAAGGGTGTAAGTGATCAGTAAGTGAAGGAACTTTAACATATTCGTCTCGGCTGTTCAGGATATGCCCTAGGGACTTGGACTTAGCTTGTCCCGGCCGTTTGTAAGTGTACATCCAACTCGAATGCATGAAACAGTACTATAAGTTATTCGAGTCTCATTTCCGTTCGTGAACCGCCTTCCCGGCAACCCCACCTTCCCGGGGTGCGGCAGGCCCCGGGGATCCGCCGTTGATTGACGCCCGTAATTTGAGAGAATAGACCCCGATATGCCCGCTTCCTCCGGCGACAGGGTCGGTCCCTACGAAATCGTCTCCCTGATCGGGCAGGGCGGCATGGGAGAAGTCTGGAAAGCCCGGGACACCCGCCTCGACCGCACCGTCGCCATCAAGTTCTGCAAGCACGAATTCGAGGGCCGCTTTCAGCGTGAGGCCCACGCGGTGGCCGCCCTGAACCATCCCCACATCTGCACCCTCCACGACGTCGGCCCGGACTACCTGGTCATGGAATTCATCCAGGGGGCTCCGCTCCACGGACCGTTGCCTTTCCACAAGGTCATCGACTACTCCGTGCAGATCCTGGACGCGCTCGATGCGGCTCACCGCCAGGGGATCGTCCACCGCGACCTGAAACCCGCCAACATCCTGGTCGCCCGGGACGGGATCAAGCTTCTCGATTTCGGGCTCGCCCGGCAGCGGCCCGCGGCCGCTCAAAGCGAAGAGACGGTAACCAAGGTCCTGACCGGCGAGGGGCAGGTGGTGGGCACGCTGCAGTACATGTCGCCCGAGCAGTTGCAGGGCAGGCCGGGGGACGCGCGCAGCGACCTGTTCTCGTTCGGATGCGTGCTCTACGAAATGCTGACCGGAAAACGCGCCTTCGACGGGCAGAGCGCCGCCAGCGTCATCGCCGCGGTGCTCGAGCGCGAGCCGGCCCCCACCCGGGCGTCGCCCCCGCTCGAGCGTATCCTGCGGACCTGCCTGGCCAAGGACCCGGAGCAGCGCTTCCAGAGCGCCGCCGACCTGAAGCGCGCCCTCCAGTGGGCGGCGGAGCCGGCGGAAGCCGGGCGGCCGAAGTCGTTTGGCTGGCTGCCCGCCGCCTTGGGAGCCGCCGGCCTGCTGGCCGGCCTGGCCCTGGGATGGGTCCTCTTGCGTCCTTCGGCGGGCCTGCCCTTCTCCCGCAACATCCGCATCACCCACGACGGGCAATCCTTCACTCCCTCCCTCTCGCCCGACGGCAAGCTGGTGGCTTACGCTTCCGGCCGCTCCGG
>JADZAF010000139.1 GCA_020852755.1 Bryobacterales bacterium | reverse complement strand
GCGGCTTGCCAGCCGTTTTGGATGAGTTCGGTTACCGGGAAGCCGTTGCGGGCATAGTACACGGCCGGTCCGAACAGCTGGCCCCAGGGCAGGCGTCCGAACTTGCGGTGGAGTTGCTCCCAGCCGTCCACGCAGCCGGGAACCGTGACCGAATGGATGCCGAGCTGCGGCATGGACGAGAGGCCCTTATTTCGCAGGAACTCGATGCTGAGTCCCTGGGGCGCCCAGCCGCTGGCGTTGATGCCGTAGAGTTTCCCGGTCCGCGCTTCCCAGTAGATGGCGAACAGATCGCCGCCCATGCCGTTGCTCATCGGCTCCACCACGTGCAGCACCGCATTGGCGGCAACGGCGGCGTCCATAGCGCTGCCGCCCCGGGCCAGCACCTGCGCTCCGGCCTGCGAGGCCAGGGTCTGGCTGGTGGCGACGATGCCGTGCTGGGAAATGACCATGGAGCGGGCCTGGGAGCGTCCTTCGCAACCGGCGGGTCTGGTCATGGCCGTCAGCAGCATCAGCAGAGCGAGGGTTCTCATGGCCGCCCCGGAAAAAACCGCCAGGTGTAAAAGCCGCCCAGCAGCAGCAGGATGGCGCCCCACCAGATGCCCGCGTGCAGGCGGCCCAGCACCACCCCTTCCGCCGGCGAGAAGAAGTTGTAGATGCCGGCGCCCAGGATCAGCACGCCGTAGACCGCCAGCAGCGCTCCGATGAAAAACCAGATGGAGACGAGATGTCCGCGTTCGCTCATGGTCATTCCTACCAGAAGATCACGTTGACTGCGATGAAGAGGACTCCCACCACGCCGGCCCAGAAGATCGGCCGCTGCAACAGCGGGTAGTGCTCGTGCGAGGGAATCCTGGTCAGCCCGTAAACCAGGCCCTCAAGTTCCTTTTCTTCCCTCGGCTTGGTGAACCAGGTGACCACCACCGTAACCACCACCGTCACCAGCAGCGACCAGGCGGCGCGGTAGATATTCTCCGACATATCCTTGGCATGCTCGGAGAAGGCGATGTACTTGAGCGCGCTGGGATCGTACTTGACCCACAGGAACAGGCCCAGGGCCGACAGGATGCCCGCCAGCAGCCCCCAGAAGGCGCCCGCGGGCGAGGTCCGCTTCCAGAGCATGCCGAAGATCACCGTCCCGAACAGCGGCACGATAAAGATGATAAAGATGACCTGGGCGTAGACGATGATGCTGGAGAATTGCATCACCAGGTAGGCGGTTCCGATGCTCACGAAGACGCCCAGCAGCGAGCACCAGCGGCCCATGCTCACGTAGTGCGCATCGGAAGCCCGCTTGCGGATGAAGGGCCGGTAGATGTCGTAGGTCCAGACCGTGGCGAAGGCGCTCACGTTGCCCGCCATGCCGGACATGAAGCCGGCAATCAACGCCGTGACCCCCAGGCCCAGCAGGCCGGGGCCGCAGTAACGGGCCAGCATCAGCGGCAGCGCTTCGTTGTAGCTGTGGCCCCCGCTGGCGATGGCCTCGCTCTCCCCGACCAGCGGGAAGGGCAGCACCGCCAGGGCCAGCAGCCCGGGCACGATCACGATCAGGGGAACCATCATCTTGAAGAAGGCGCCCGCGATGGTGCCGTTCTGGGCCGCGCGCAGGCTCTTCGCCGCCATCACGCGCTGCACCACCAGGAAATCCGTGGTCCAGTATCCGAACGAGATGGCCAGGCCCCAGCCCAGCACGATGCCGGTCCAATGGATGCCCATGGGGTTGTCCGTGAAGGAGCCGACGTTGCGCCACAGGTGGATGTAGTCCTGGCCGGGGAAGTTCTGCTGGATGCGCGCCACCAGGCCGCTCCAGCCTCCGGTTTCGATCAGGCCCAGGATGGGGATCAGCAGGCAGCCCAGCCAGATCAGGAAGAACTGGAGCACCTCGTTGAAGATGGCCGAGAGCAGTCCGCCCGCCATCACGTACAGCGCCACGGTCAGGGAGGAGACCCAGATGCTGAAGTTGATGTCCCACCCCAGGATGACCTTCATGACCACGGCCATCGAATACATGTTGATGCCCGACATAAGGATGGTCATGACGGCGAACGAGATGCCGGAGAGGCCGCGGGTGGCCTCGCCGAAGCGCAGCTTGAGATATCCCGGCACCGAGTGCGTCTTGCAGATGTAGTAGAACGGCAGCATCACGATGCTCAGGAAGAGGATGGCGGGTATGGCGGCGATCCAGTAGGCGTGGGCCACCAGCATGCCGTATTGGTACGTCGCGGCCGCGTAGCCCATCATCTCCAGCGAGCCGAGATTGGCGGAGATGAAGCTCAGGCCGGCGACCCAGGCGGTCATTTCCCGTCCGGCCATGAAAAAGTCTTCGCCCGTCCGGGCATACTTTTTCAGATAGAAACCGATGGCCAGGACGATGGCGAAATAGATAATGACGATGGCCAGGTCTACAGGCCCCATCGTCAACAGGCGCGTAGGGTTCATGGGATGAATACAACTCCCCTGGGGAAGAGTAAACGACTAGGTTGGCATAGACCGGGGGTGGTTGTCGAACGGGATCAGGGCGCGGGCGAAGCGGCGTAAACCAGGACCTGATGGCGCCGCAGGCCGGCCAAAGCGCCCGCCAGCGCTCCTGTGCCGCCTCCGATGAGTCCGAACGCAGGCACCACGGTGGGCTCGAAGTCGCCGCGCCGGTAGAAAGCCGCGCCCGTAACGAGTCCGATTCCCGCCCCGATGGCCATTCCGATCAACGTGCGTCTCCGCTGCCGGCTGGTCAGGCGATAAACGCGGCTGATCGTGTCTCGCTCCAGGCGTTGCCGGCCCCGGCCGTCCGCGACCACCAGGGCTCCCTCGGACGCTCCAGTGACACGGCCGCCGATCTTCTGCCCGCTGTGAAGACGCACCGCCACCCGGCTGCCGGCGGGAATCGATTCGACGGCCTTCCAGTCGCTGGGAAGGGGCGGGCCCGGCTGAGCGCCAGCCTGTAAGGGAACCATCAGCGCAACGGCGAGGATTCCCCGCCGCATGACAACCCGCATTCGTACGAGTCTACTTCCCCGCCGGCCCGGGAGTCAAACCGGTGCTTTACCGGCGATAGCCGCGCCGGCGGCCTCGCCACTCGCGATCGTCGTAGCCGCGGTACTTCATCCCCCGGCCCCATGCATCCTGGTACCGGTATTTCGGGCCCTTGTGCCAGCCGCGGTGCCGGGGCGGCGTCCAGTATCCGTGGCGCCAGTAATAACGCGGCCCGACGGGATACCAGTATCCGGGAACCCAAACGTAGCCCGGTCCCGGACAGGGCGGCGCGTAGAGTACCGGTGGAGGTGGGGGCGGGTAATAGCCGTAGCCGCCGCCCAAATGAATTCCGATGGAAACGCCCGTCTCCGCCATCGCCGGTACTGCGGCCGCCAGCAGAAGGAGAAGCATCGTCTTGGTCTTCATGGCGTACTCCTTTCGGTTTCCGATTTCCTCAAGGGGCTTTGCATTTCCCGCGCCAAACCGGAAGAGGGATTGCGGGCGCGGAAAGCAACTTTAGGGACGTCCTATCAACACCTTGGCAGCAGATCCGCCTGTCCTCGCGGTTGCAGGCCGATGCCCACCACCCGCCCCGGTGGCTCAAAACCACCGCCCATGCACGAAATCAACCGGGCCTCGCCGCGCAGATCGTGAAGCAGGCTACGCTTGGGCGCTTTCCCCTCTTGCGGCGGCCCGTCTTTCCAGCCGCGGTTCTGCACGCTCGCCCCCATAGCCGCTACTATCATGTTGTGGTAAGGGGGATAGCGGAATGATCGTCGATTGTCACACCCACGTCTGGAAACGCGCGCACTGGACGGAGGAAGCGCAGCAGGACGCCTTGCGGGTCATCAGGGATCCGTGCCTGCTGGAAACTACCGCGGAACAGCACTGGCAGGCCATGCAAGCGGTAGACAAGGCGATCGTGTTCGGATTTTCGGCGCGCCATACCGGGCTGGTGGTGCCCAACGATTTCGTGGCGGATTACGTCAGCCGGCACCCGGAGAAGCTGATCGGCTTCGTGGCTGTCGACCCTCACGAGCCGGGCTACCTGGATGAACTGCGGCGGGGGATCGAGGATCTGAAGTTCCAGGGGGTGAAGCTGGCGCCCATCTATCAGAACTATCACGTGATGGACGAGCGCATGCTGCCGGTCTACGACTACTGCCAAAAGAACGGCCTGCCCATTCTGATCCACCAGGGCACGACCTTCTTCGCCAAGGCCCCCTTGAAGTACGCTCTGCCGGTTCAGTTGGAGGAGGTGGCCCTGCACTACCCCGGCCTGGTGATGGTCATCGCGCATATGGGCCACCCCTGGATCGAGGAGACGGTGGTTCTGATCCGCAAGCAACCCAACTTCTACGCGGATGTCTCGGCGCTGTACTACCGCCCCTGGCAGTTCTACAACGCTCTCATGTCGGCAGTCGAATACGGGGCGGCCCACAAACTGCTGTTCGGTTCCGACTATCCCTTCACGCAACCGGGCGTTTCGGCGGACGCCGTGCGCAACGCCAACCGGATCACCGGCAGCTCCGGCTTGCCCCGGATCCCGTCTGACGTGCTGGACGGAATCGTCGAGCGGAACACGCTGGGTTTGCTGAATCTGTCATAATGCTCTCGCCGCGAGGCAGGGAGGAGTGCGATACATGCCAGCATATTCACGCCGTCAGGTGCTGGGGACGGCCGCCGGCCTGGCCGGTCTGGCCGCCGTTCCATTGCGGGCCGCGGGACGCAGCGAGCGGCTCAAGATCACCAGGGTGGAGATCTTCAAGGTCGTGGTTCCCATGCAGCCCGATATCATCAGCAGTCCGGAACTGGGGCCCGACGGATTGACCGAGTTCCCCTCGCTTCACAAATTCATCCTGAAGGTGCACACGGACTCCGGTATCGTCGGCATCGGGGAGACCAGCCGGGAACTGCCGGAAGCGCCGGTGCGGCAGAATGCCGATTTCATCACCGGCAAGAACATCATGGACTTCAACCTCACCCGGCTGGAACTGCCCGGACGCGCCGGCTACGGCGGCTTCGAAATGGCTTTCTACGATGCCGTCGGCAAGGCGCTCGGCTGGCCGGTATACCAGTTGCTGGGCGGTTTGGCGCAGCCCCGCGTGCTGGTGAACTACTGGTGCGGAAGGAAGAATCCAACCGACATCCGCAGGGTGGCCGAACGGGCCCTCAAGGGCGGGTTCCAGGGGATCAAGGTGAAAGGCCGCACCGGGGACCCCATTGTCAAGGCCGTCGAGGCGGTGGCCTCCGTCTCGCCCAAGCTGAAGATCACGGTCGACTTTAACTCGCACATCAAGAGTGTCGGGGAGTTCCTGCCCATCGGCAAGGGATTGGACGCCATCGGCAACGTGCAGGTGATCGAGGATCCCATCGAGAAGAAAGATCTGGCCGGGTATCGCACCCTTCGCAAGCAGTTGAAGTCGCCGATCGCGCTGCACCTGGGCAGCCCGCGCGCCATGATCCAGGCCATCAAGGAGGACGCTTGCGCCATGTTCAACACGGGACCCGCGCCCAGCATGGCCAGCTTCGTCTGGAACGCCTACCTGGCGGGCGCGGCGGGGAAGCCGGTGTGGCACGGCTCGGGGCACGAACTGGGAATTTTAGATGCGGCCATGATGCACTCCTGTGCCGCGGCGGCGACCTGCACCCTGCCCAGCGATATCCTCAGCTACCAGCGGGTGGACGACCTGCTGGTGAAGCCCATCGATATCCGGGAGAGTTACGCGCACGTGCCCGACCGGCCAGGCCTCGGCGTGGAACTGGATGAAGACGCGGTGCGGCGCTACCAGGTGAAGTAGCATGAGCGAACTGCTCCGGCGGCAGCCGAGCCGCCGCGCGTTCCTCGGCGGCCTCTCCATTGTCTCGTCACGGGCGCTGGGCAGGGCGGCGACCCCGCCCAGCGACCGCGTCACGGTCGGGATTATCGCCAGTGGCGGCCGGGCGGTCTTCGAAACCCGGCAGTACCCGTCCTTCGACAATGCCGTGATCACCGCTCTGTGCGACGCCCAGGAGAGCCGGCGGCTGAGCGCGAAGGCGGCACTCGAAAAACAGTACGCGGACCAGGGCCGGCCCAACCGCGGCATCCGCATGTACCGCGACTTCCGCGAGCTGCTCGCCCAAAAGGACATCGACGCCGTCTACATCGCCTCACCCGACCACTGGCACGTCTCCATGCTGATCCCGGCGCTCAAGGCGGGCAAGCACGTGCATTGCGAGAAGCCGCTGGGCGTCAGCATCGAGCAGGATCTGGCTGCGCTGAAGGCGGTTCGGAAGTACGGGAAAGTGTTTCAGTACGGCGCCGAGCTGCGCGCCTTTCCCGAGGCGAAGAAGGGCATCGAGCTGGTGTTGAACGGCCGGATCGGCAAGGTCCGGAAAATCTATGCGGTGAGCCCGCCTTCGGCCACCGGCGGCTCGGCCACCCCGGTGATTCCCGTCCCGCCGGGTTTCGACTACGACATGTGGCTGGGCCCGGCGCCCCTCAAGCCGTTCTGCGCCGACCGCTGCCTCCAGGGCAGCAACGGCAGGAACGCCATCTACTATGTGGCCGATTACTCCCTGGGGAACATCGCCAACTGGGCCGCGCATCCACTCGATCAGGTGCAGCGTTGGGCCGACGCCGTGGGACGCGAAGATCCGCCGGTGCTGTACGAAGGCTCCGGTGAGTTCCCGACCAGCGGCCTCTTCGATACCGCCTGCCAGTGGAACGTGCGCTGTACCTGGGCCGACGGCCTGGTGATGGACTTCATGGACTCCAACACCTATCACGACCTGCCCGATGCACCGCACCCCGCGCACGTCTGGGGCCGGGACGCCTCCGGGGCGGACATCACCCGGATGCCGAATGGGTCGGTCTTCGTGGGGACGGAAGGGTGGGTAGTCATCAACTACGGCAAGGTCCTGACCCGGCCGGCGTCGCTGATGGATTCGGTTATCGGCCCGAATGAGATCCAGGCCGCCTCGAGCGCCCTGGAAGGCATCCCCGAGGGCTTGCCCAAGGGCTTTCAGCAGACCCTGACCGCGGGCCATCATCAGAACTGGATCCGGGCGATCCGGACCGGCAGTCCCGTGGTGGACGGTATCGAGAGCGCCTTCCGCTCCGACATGGTGAGCCAGTTGGCCGAGCTTGCCATACGGACCGGCCGGCCGGTGCGGTGGGATCCGAAGGAGCGGACCATCGCGGGCAACGAGGCCGCGCGCAGGATGATCCGGCGTCCCATGCGCAAGCCATGGCAGGTAGGGTGACGCGGCGCTCGTTCCGGCGGCCTGACAGGCGGCCGGTATAGAATCGGCGTGGGAGCAGCCTGTGAACGGGCCAAAGCCAGCCGCGCGCGACCGCACCAAGCAAATCGGCACCTGGTTCCTGGGACCCAAGGCCGAAAACGCCAGCCTCGAGGAGGAGATGATCCAGTACATCCTCCGCGATTACTTCCACTGGCGCCGCAATTACTACCCTTCCGACGAGATCACCATCACTCAGCGCATGCGCCGCGAGGCCCTGGAGTGGACCGACGCACTGTTCCAGCAGCTCACCGAGATGCTGGCCCGCCTGCGGCGCCACTTCCCCTTTTACAGCCCGCGCTATATCGCGCACATGCTCTCCGACCAGACCATCCCCTCGGTGCTGGGCTACTTCGCCGGGATGTTGTACAACCCCAACAACGTCACGCCGGAGGCCGCTCCGGTGACCGTGGAGTGGGAACTGGAAGTGGCGGCCGATATCCTGCGGATGCTGGACTACCAGGCTCCGCCGGCCACGGGCAGCCACCACCGCGAAACCCGGAAGGAATTCGGCTGGGCGCACATCACCGGAGGCGGCACGGTGGCCAACCTGGAAGCGTTGTGGGTGGCGCGCAACGTCCGCTATTTCCCCCTGGCCGCCCGGGAAGCGGCGTGCAAGCACAAGCTGAACCTCGCGGTGAAGCTGCCGGGCACGGGCGGCCCGCCCACCCCGCTTTCGAAGCTGGATGAGAGGCAGTGCCTCGGCATCAGGCCCAACTCGGCTACCTTTCTGCTGCTGCGGTTCATTGAAGCAGTCCGGCAGCGTTGGAATCTTTCGGACACCGAGGCCAGCGGACGCGCCTGGGAGATGCTGCGGGAGACAGGGCTCAGCCTGGCCGACGGCGGCGCCCTGGCCTGCTTCGCGAAGTGGCCGCCCGCCCTCTTCGTCTCCGGCACCGCGCACTACAGTGTTCTGAAATCCGCCGATATCCTGGGCTTCGGCAAGGACAACGTCGTTTTGGTGGACGTGGACCGCGTCTTCCGCCTGGACCTTCGCGACCTGGAACAGAAAGTGAAAGCCGCGCTGGGCCGCGGCCAGTTTCCCCTGGCGGTGGTTGCGATTGCGGGGACCACCGAGGAGGGCTCCGTCGATCCGGTCCACGGCATCGACGATTTCCGCCGCCGCTTCGAGGAGGAAGCGCACACCAGCTTCTGGCTGCATGTGGACGCCGCCTGGGCCGGCTATATCCGCTCGCTCTTCATCGGCGAGAACGGCCCGGGGGGGAGCGAAGCGGAGCGTATCGACCAGGTGAACCGGTTCGCCTCACGAAAGCTCGAGATCCGCCAGGGCAGGTACGCCCGCGCCATCTCGATGATGTGGGGCAGCAAGCACGTGGCCCGGTCCTTCCTGGCTTTCCCCCGGGCCGAGTCGATCGTGGTGGACCCGCACAAGATGGGATACATCCCCTACCCCTGCGGGGTGGTCGCCTTCCGCAACGACCGCGTCCGGCATTTCCTGACCCAGCAGGCCCCCTACATCACTCCGGCGGACGCCAACGTTCCGGCGCGGCAGTACAATCCCCCGGCCAGCATCGGCCCCTTCATTCTCGAGGGCTCCAAGCCCGGAGCCTCGGCGGCGGCCTGCTGGCTGTCGCACCGCATGATCCCGCCCAACCGCGCGGGCTACGGAGAGATCGCCCGGGCCTCGCTGCTGGCCGCCCGGGAACTTTATGAACGGCTGATCCACTGGGAACACGCGGCCAGGGCGAACCGGACGGAAATCGCCTACCGCTTCGTTCCGGTCGCGGACGCACCCCCGGATACCAACATCGTCTGCTTCGTGGTGGCGGAGAAGGGCAGCCGCTCCCTGGCCCGCATGAACCGTTTGGCGGAAATGGTGTACGGCCGTCTGACAATTCAGGCCGACGCCGGCGCGGGAGGGTACAGTTATTTGCAGCCCTTCTTCCTTTCGCGCACCCGTTTTCAACTGCCCAACTACTCCGAGCACGCGGTCGCGGACCTGCTTCGCCGCGCCGGCGCCGGCCCGGCCGAATACCCCACGGAAGGGATCTTCATTTTGCGCGCTACCGTTATGACCCCATACATCACTCTGGCCGCCGAGACCGGCCACAGCCAGTGCCTGCTGAGCGAGTTCATGCAGGTGCTGGCGGCGACTGCCGAGGAGGCGGTCGCACGCCTGACCCGGCTGGTGGCCGGAACCCCGGCGGAGGGCGGGGAATGCCAGCCGCAGCGCAGCCGGTAAGCCCGGCCGCCGCGCCGGGCACGCGGCGCGGCCTGGTGGTTCTGCTGCTCTTCCTGGGGATGCTGATCAACTACATCGACCGCGGCAACCTCAGCATCGCCGCCGTGCCGATGATGCGCGATCTCAACCTCTCGCCGGCCGGGGTGGGCGGGCTGCTCTCGGCCTTCTTCTGGAGCTATGCGCTGCTGCAGATGCCCGCGGGCTGGCTGGTGGACCGCTTCGGAATGAAGTGGACCTACGCTGTCGCTTTTCTGGTGTGGTCGCTGGCTTCGGCCGGCGTCGGCCTGGCCCGCACCTTCGGGGAGATCTTCGCGCTGCGCGTGCTGCTGGGCTTGGGCGAGGCCATTGCGCCGGCCGCCAGCCTTTCCTTCATCAAGCGTCACTTCCGCGAGGAGGAGCAGGGTTTCCCGACCGGCGTCTACGTAGCGGGCATGATGGCCGGGCCGGCTATCGGGGCGATGCTGGGCGCGGCCTTGCTGAACAGTTTCGGATGGCGGCCGCTATTCGTGCTGACCGGCCTGGTCTCCTGTATCTGGGTCGTGCCGTGGCTGATGGCCGCGCCCTCCGGGGCTCCGCCCCGGACCGCTGCCTCCGCGGGTCCGCAGCCTCCCTTTCCGTGGCGCGCGGTGATCCGCAGCCCGCTCACCTGGGGTCTGACCATCGGGGCCTTCTTCTATTCCTATTTCTGGTACTTCTGTATCACCTGGCTGCCTTCCTACCTGCTGATGGCCCATTCGTTCTCTTTTTTGAAGATGGGATCGTACATGGCCGCGCCCCTGGCCGGGATGGGCATCATGACGGTGGTGTGCGGGCGCCTGGCGGACTACTGGATCAAGCGTTCCGGCCGTGCCTTGCTGGTGCGCAAGCTGTTCGTCACCGCGGGCTGCCTGTGCGCCAGTTCGGTCATGCTGGTGCTGGCCGGCGGCTCGTCGTCCTACGTGCTGGCCGTGCTGCTGGTCTCGCTCACCGGGCTGGGCATCGCGGCCGGCAACTACTGGGCCCTCACGCAGGTGATCTGCCCGGGACGGCTGATCGGGCGGGTGATCGGATACCAGAACACCGTGGCGCAACTGGCCGGCATCTGCGCCCCCATCGTCACTGGCCTGTTGCTGGGTAGTTCGAAGAACTTCATCGCGCCGGTGATCATCGCAGGCCTCTCGCCGCTGGCGGCGATTGCCGCCATCAACCTGATGATGACGGACCGGGCGGTGCGGGAACTGAACACGCACCTTTGGGAGGAGCCGGCAGAACCGGGCGCAAACGGGACTGATCAGTAAGTCGGTATCGGGCAGTTGGTTAGGACCACTGCGGGGGACAGGCAACGGTCTCTTCACAGTTCCGCTCGCGGCCTGCTCTCTCCAAAACGGCATTTGTAGGAGTAGTGCCGCTTGCTAGAGGGGTACAATATATTGGGGCGGTAGCCAGGAACCACCTACAGCGTGGGTGATACTCACGAAGGATATGAACCACCCGTTCGTAGGGATAGTCCTAACTGAACGAAAACAATCGAGTTTTCCTCAAGTTTCCCCTTTACAATCCTGGCGCCTTCATGCCACAATCAGGGGTGTAAAAGTGGTCCAAAAGTGGTCACTCCGGAAGAGCAGGTCAAATTGCCGGTTGAGCCGCCCAACGGGATGTATCCCGCCCGGGTGGACGAGAAAGGCCGCCTGAAGCCGCCGGTGGCCTTCCAGCAGTTCTTTGCCGGCCTGCCGGAAAAGAAGCTTTTCGTGACCAGCCTGGACCGCCAGATCGGCGTCATCTACCCGATTGCCCTGTGGAGAGTCGTGAAGCAGAACATCACCCGCGGCGGCGTGGGCTCCTCGGCGAACGCTCGGGCCGCAAGGAACCTGGCGTTCAACGCCAACGATCTCGGAGCGGATTCGGAGATGGACGGCCAAGGTCGTATTCTACTCCCTCCGGAGATGCGCAGGGAGCTTGGACTGGAGAACCAAAGCGTGCGCATCTGCGAGAACAAGGGCCGGATCGAGATCTACAACCAGGCGATCTACGAGAAGCGGAAGGAGGAGGCTTCGCAGTCGCCGGCCGAGGATCTCGAACTGCTGGAGGCGGCGGGGTACCTGTGATTCTTTATGCACCTGCCCGTATTGCTGAGCGAAACGTTGGAATACCTCAACGTGCGCCCGGGCGGTGTGTACCTGGATGCGACCGCGGGATTGGGCGGGCATACCCGGGAGATCGCGCGGCGCTTGACGACCGGGCTGGTGATCGCCAGCGATCGCGATCCGGAGTCGCTGGAGATGGCGCGGGCCAATACGGCCGGCTTTGCCGGGCGCATCCGATTTCACCGGGGCGAGTTTTCGGCGCTTCCGCGGATTCTGGCGGAGGCGGGTGTCGAGAGGGTGGACGGCCTGGTGGCCGATCTGGGAGTCAGCCGCTACCAGTTGACGGAGGCGGCGCGCGGATTTTCTTTGTTGACGGAAGGGCCGCTGGACATGCGCATGGACCAGAGCCGGGGCGCAACGGCGGCCGATTTGGTCAATTACAGCGCCGAGAAGGCACTCGCCGATCTGATCTACCAATTCGGCGAAGAAAGGAGTGCGCGGAGAATAGCCAGAGCAATCGTTCGAGCGCGGCCCGTTCGGAGCACACTACACCTAGCCAGCGTAGTGGAGCGGGCCGTTCCTCGAACGGGACGCCTGCATCCCGCCACCCGGACCTTCATGGCCCTAAGAATTGCGGTGAACGACGAACTCGGCGAGCTGGACCGGCTGCTGGCCTCCTTGCCCGCTCTGGTGGCGGGTGGCGGGCGGGCAGTAGTGATCTCCTTCATGAGCCTGGAGGACCGGAAAGTGAAGGAACGGTTCCGGGAGCTGGGCCGGCAGGCTGGGGCGTTAGTGCTTACCCGGCGTCCGGTAACGCCGGGCGAGCCGGAAATCCGAGCGAATCCAGCGGCGCGCAGCGCCAAGCTGCGGGCCCTGGAAATGAGAGAGCAGCAGGCCTCGGGCCTGAACGGAGTACCGGGCTTTCGAGCCCACGAGCGACGTTAGAGGAGCATTGAGGATTACATGGCGACGCAACCAAGCTGGTTCCGAAGACCCCAGGTTCCCTCCCGGGAGAGTTCGCGCACCTCGTCCCGCGCTGAGGCGCTCCAGGCGGTTCCCCAGCGGGCCCGGCCGCTTCGGCCTTTACCGAATGAAGACGTGTACTTCTACGCGAAACGGATCGACAACTCCCGGCTGGTGCGGGAAGAGAATCCCCAGGCGCGCGGAGAGTGCTGGTCGGCCATAGGGGCCGGCATCGCAGTGGCCGTGCTGCTGATCAGCACGCTGCTGCCCGCGCTGGGAGGCATCCTGACCGGCTACCAGGTGGAAGCGCTCAAGCAGGAGCGCCAGCGCCTGGTGGACGAGCGCCGCAACCTGGAGCTCCAGGAAGCCGCTTTGGTGAGCCGCGAGCGGCTGGAAGAACTGGCCGGCAGCCAGGCGCTGGTGAAGCCCATGCCGGGCCAGGTCATCTTCCTGGAAACCTCGGCCGAGGATGCTCTGGCATTGAACGTGGAGGGCAAGAAATAGGGAGCCGGCACAGTGGATCCCCTCACGCGAGGCCAGGCACTGGCGCGGCTGGCATGGCTGGCGGGCGGCGTGCTCGCCTGGGGCGGAGTCATCCTCGGGCGCCTGGTTCACCTGCAGCTCTTCAAGCACCGCGAATTCCGCAAGCTGGCGGAACAGCAGCAGCGCAAGCTGATTGAGATCCCCGCTCCCCGCGGCACCATATACGACCAGACCGGGCAGCCGCTGGCCATGAGCGTCCCCATGCGCTCGGTCTTCGTCAATCCCCTGCGGGTACCGGACCTCTCCGTGGCGGCCGACATCCTGGCGCCGATCCTCAAGCTGGACCGCGCGCAGCTTTACGAGCGCATGCGCTCGGCCCTGCGCAACAGGCGCGGCTTCCTGTGGGTGGCCCGCAAGATCGAGCCGGAGAAGTACGAGCGCCTGCGCAGCCTGAGCCTGGATTGGATCGAGTTTCAGACCGAAAGCCAGCGGCACTATCCCAAGGGCGCCACCGCGGCCCATGTGCTCGGCTCCGTGGATCACGAGGAACGCGGCAACTCGGGCATCGAACTGGGTCTGGATGAGGAACTGCGCGGCCAGTCGGGCGCCTTGCGCCTGCTGACCGACGTACGCAACCGGGGCATCGAATCGGAATTGTCGGCCGAAATGGTGGCGGGCGCCAACCTCACGCTCACCATCGACGAGCGTATCCAGTTCGTCGCCGAGCGGGAACTGCGGCAGGCGGTTCTGGACGCCAATGCCGACACCGGCAGCCTGGTGGTGATGAACCCGCACACGGGCGACATCCTGGCGCTGGCCAGCTTCCCGAGCTACGACCCCAATAAGCCGCCGGCTCCCGGAGAAAGCCTGAAGCCCCGTCTGAATCTCGCCATCTCGGCGCCGTTCGAGCCTGGTTCGGTTTTCAAAGTCATCACCATTTCGGCTGGCCTGGAGACGGGCAAGGTTACCCCCGACACCCCCATCAACTGCGGCAACGGGGCGTTCAACTTTTTCGGGCGCGTGATCCATGAGGCCAAGCGCGGGTTCGGCATGATGCCGGTGTCCGACGTGCTGGCCAAGTCGAGCAACATCGGGGCCGTGCAGGTCGCGCTGAAGGTCGGCCCGCACGCCATGCTGGAATACATCCGGCGCTTCGGTTTCGGCAAGTCCACGGGCATTCCGCTGCCGGCCGAGCACGGCGGTTGGGTGCGGGATGTGAAGCGCTGGGGCAAGACCTCCATCGGGTCCATCGCCATGGGGCACGAACTCAGTGTGACCACTCTCCAGCTGGCGCAGGCCTGCGCGGTGATCGCCAACGGAGGCTTGCTGGTAAGGCCCCGTCTGGTTTTGCTCAGGCAGCGGCCGGGAGGCTCCGTGGAACGCGTACCCGCGGAGCCGCCCCGCCGCGTTCTGAAGCCGGAAACCGCCTTTGCCATGCGGCTGATGATGGAAGGGGTGGTGCAGCACGGCACCGGGCGGAGGGCCCGCCTGGAAGGCTATAGCGGCGGCGGAAAGACCGGCTCGGCGCAGATTTTCGATTTCAAAACCAGGCGCTACACCCACACTTACAACGCTTCCTACATGGGCTTTGCGCCGGTCACGAATCCGGCTATTGTAGTAGTAGCGACGCTGAACGGCACGCGCGGAACCTCCGGGTTCGGAGGCGCCGTGGCGGCTCCCGTCTTCCGAGTGGTGGCGGAGGAAACCCTGCGAATCCTGGAAGTTCCCAAGGACGTACCCGAAACCGTTCCGGAACCGGCTGAACCGGCGGAAGTGGAAGACCTGGCGGTGGCCGAGTTGTCCGAGCCCGCGGAAGGCGAGACGGAACCGGTGCCGGTCGCCGCGGTTCAACCCGCCGCGGGAGCCGTCTGGGGGCCGCGGGCGCCGGATTTCGCGGGCAAGACTCTGCGGGAAGTGGTGGAAGAGGCTTCCGAGAAGGGATTGACAGTGCGCCTGGACGGACGCGGGGTAGCCCGCCGCCAGGAGCCTGCCGCGGGTAGCCTTCTCGCGGCCGGAGAGGTGATCCGGGTGCAGTTCGCCAGATGACCGTACATGAGTTACTCGCGGGCACAGAGCCGCGGGCGCCGCTGCCGGAAGGCATTGCGGGCTCCGTGGTGGAAGGCCTGGAGTACGACTCCCGCCGTATCGGGCC
The DNA here is from genome assembly GCA_020852755.1 of Bryobacterales bacterium. Taxonomy (GTDB): domain Bacteria; phylum Acidobacteriota; class Terriglobia; order Bryobacterales; family Bryobacteraceae; genus JADZAF01. The sequence continues at coordinate 21,153 of JADZAF010000139.1, read as the reverse complement.
GAATTTCCTCTTTTTCGCATTTCCCGGTTCCCGGGTGGATGGCCGGCGCTTCGCAGCCGATGCCTTGAGCCGCGGGGCCCTGGCCGTCGTCAGCGAACTGCCCCGCCCGGAGGACCTGCAGGCGCCCTGGATCGAGGTGGCCCACGGCCGCCAGGCCCTGGCCCTGGCCGCGCGGCGCTTCTACGGGAACCCCGACGAGCAGGTGTCGTTGACCGGCATCACCGGCACCAACGGAAAGACCACAACCTCTTACCTGGTGGATTCGATCCTGCGCGCCGCGAGCCGGATCACGGGCCTGATCGGCACCATCGAGTACCATTTGGCCGGCCGGGTACTGCCCGCCGTCAATACCACCCCGGAATCGCTCGACCTGGTGCGGCTGCTGGACGAACTCCGCCGATGCGGCGGAACTCACGCCACCCTGGAGGTCTCTTCCCACGCCCTGGCTCTTGGCCGGGTGTTCGGCCTGCGGTTTCACACGGCCATCTTTACCAATCTCACCCGCGACCACCTGGACTTCCACGGAACCATGGAGGAGTATTTCGCGGCCAAGCTCCGCTTGTTCGAAGGCTGCGGGGCGCCTCCCCCGGCATACGCCGTCATCAACCGCGACGACCCCCACGCCGGCCGGATTACTGCCCCCGAGGCCACCGAAGTGCTCGGGTACGGCTTGGGACGCGATGCCTCGGTGCGCGCTTCCCGCATCCACTCGACGTTGCACGGGCTGCGCTTCGAGGTGCGCTGGGGCAGGAATCGCCTGGAGATCGAGTCCCCGCTGATGGGGCGCATCAACGTCTACAACATCCTGGCCGCCTGTTGTGCGGGCCTCAGCTATGGAATGTCCCAGGAGGCGATCGTTCAGGGCGTGGCGTCGCTCGCCGCGGTGCCCGGGCGTTTCGAGCGGGTGGACGAAGGGCAGCCATTCGCGGTGGTGGTGGACTACGCGCATACCGACGATGCGTTGAAGAACGTAATTGCGGTAGCGCGCGGGCTCTCGCCCCGGCGGGTCATCACGCTGTTCGGTTGCGGCGGCGACCGGGACCGGGCCAAACGGCCCCTGATGGGACAGGCGGCGGGAGAACTCAGCGATTTCGTGGTGCTGACCAGCGACAACCCGCGCAGCGAAGATCCTTTGGCCATTATCAATGACGCTCTGGTCGGCTTGCGCCGTTCGGACACCCCTCACATCGTTGAACCGGATCGCGCCGCCGCCATTCACCGTGCGCTGAACGAGGCGCGGGCGGGCGACGTGGTGATCCTGGCGGGCAAGGGCCACGAGAGCTACCAGGTGCTCCAGGACCGCACCATTCACTTCGACGACCGCGAAGTGGCGCGAGAGGTGCTGCGAAGCTTCGGATACCGAAAGGATGCGGCCTGATGCTTTCCCTGGCGCCCGAGCTGGAGAGCCTGCTCCGGGCTCCCCCCAGCGTGGATACGCGCACCCTGAAGCCGGGTGAGGTCTTCTTCGCTCTGCGGGGGCCGAACCACGACGGCCACGACCACGCCGCCCAGGCGCTCGAGAAGGGCGCGGTGGCGGTGGTGGCGGAGCGGCCGCTGCCGCTGGCCGGGAGAGTGGTGGTCGTGCCGGACGTCTTGGAGGCTCTCCAGGCGCTGGCGGCGCGCCGGCGGCGGGATTGGGGCGGAACCGTCGTCGGAGTGACGGGCAGCGCCGGGAAAACCACCACCAAGGATGTGATCGCCCACCTGCTTGCCTCGGAACTCGCCACCGGCAAGACCGAAGGCAACCTCAACAACCACGTGGGCGTGCCGCTGTCGATTCTGCGCCTCCCCGCCGGTTGCCGCGTGGCGGTGATCGAAATGGGAATGAACCACGCGGGCGAGTTGCGCCGGCTGTCGGAGATCGCCCGGCCGGACATCGGAGTGGTGACCAACGTCGGCTTCGCCCACGTCGAGTTTTTCGCCTCCATCGACGAGGTCGCCCTGGCCAAGCGGGAGCTGATCGAATCGCTCCCTCCGGAGGGACCCGCGGTATTGAACCAGGACGACCCGCGGGTGCGCCGCTTCCGCGAGGTGCATCCCGGGCGCACCCTGACCTTCGGGTTCTCGGAGACCGCCGACCTGCGGCCGGGCGACATTCCCGTTCCCCCGGCGGAACTCCCGCTGCCCGGACGTCACGGCGTGCTCAATGTCCTGGCCGGTCTCGCCGTGGCGCGGGCGCTGGGCATCCCGCCCGGCCGCCTCGGCCCCGCCATCCGCACGCTGCAGCCCTCCCGGATGCGCGGCGAGATTATCCGCAGGAACGGGGTCACCATCATCAACGACTGCTACAACGCCAATCCGGAAGCCGTCCGTTCGATGCTCGACCTGCTGGAAAGCACCCCGGCGCGGCGTCGCCTGGCCGTGCTGGGAGAAATGCTGGAGCTGGGCGGGTCGGCCGAGCGCCTGCACCGTGAGGTAGGCCGCTACGCGGCGGAGCGGCGGATCGACCTGCTGGCCGGTGTTCGCGGCGCCGCCCGCTTCGCCGTCGAGGCTGCCCGGGAAGCGGGCCTGGCGGATGCCTTCTTCTTCGAAACTCCCGAGGAAGCCGGAGATTTCATTCGCGCGGCGTGGCGGGAAGGCGATGCCGTGCTGCTGAAGGGATCGCGCGGAGTCGCCGTGGAAAAGGCGCTGGAAAGGCTGTTGGGGTAGCAGCCATGTTCTACTATCTTCTGTTCGAACAACTCCATCGCACGCTGGGACCGTTGCGCCTGTTCGGTTACGTCACGTTCCGCACGGCCTTCGCCAGTCTCACCGCCCTTTTTCTGTGCATCGTGCTGGGTCCCTGGTTCGTGTCCAAGCTGAGAGCGTTTCAGATCGGCCAGCACATCCGGGAGGAGGGCCCCAAATCGCACCAGAAGAAAGCCGGCACGCCCACCATGGGCGGTGTGCTGATCGTGGTGTCCATCGTGATTCCCACCCTGCTGTGGGCCGACCTCAGCAATCCTTATATCTGGTTGGCGCTGCTGGGCCTGGTGGCCTACGGCTGCATCGGATTCATCGACGACTACGCCAAGGTGCTGAAGCGCCGCAACCTGGGACTCTCCGGCCGGAGGAAGTTCGGACTGCAGGTGCTGGTGGCCTTCGTGATCGGGGTGATCCTGCTGGTGATGCACGCCCAGGGAATGTTTTCGACCAGCATGAACGTGCCGTTCTTCAAGGGATTCCAGCCTAACCTGCTGATCGACGCGTACCTGGACAGCCCGGTGACCTATGCCTTCGCGTTTCTGCCCTTCTTCCTGGTGCTGGTATTCATCATCGTGGGCTCTTCGAACGCGGTCAACCTGACCGACGGCCTGGACGGCCTGGCGATCGGCCTGATGGTGGTGGCGTCCGGCGCCCTGACCGTGCTGACCTACGCGGGCGGGCACGTCGAGCTGGCCAAGTACCTGGAACTGGCCCGCAATCCGCGCACCTCCGAGCTGACCATCTTTTGCGGCGCCATGACCGGAGCCAGCCTCGGCTTCCTGTGGTACAACGCGCATCCGGCCGAGATTTTCATGGGCGACGTCGGTTCGCTGTCGCTGGGCGCCAGCATGTCCATCGTGGCGGTCCTGATCAAGCAGGAGATCCTGCTCATCTTCATCGGCGGCATTTTCGTGCTGGAGGCGCTCTCGGTCATTCTGCAGGTGGGCAGCTACAAGCTGCGGCGCAAGCGCATCTTCAAGATGGCGCCCCTGCACCATCACTTCGAGGCGTTGGGCTGGCAGGAATCCAAAATCATCGTGCGTTTCTGGATCGCGGGACTGGTCCTGGCGCTGTTCGCGCTGACCACGCTGAAGCTGAGGTGAGGCCGTGAAGCTATCCGGAATCCGCGCGCTGGTGGTTGGACTGGGCAAGTCGGGCGTGGCCTCCGCGGAGTTGCTCCTGAAACAAGGCGCCGTGGTGCGGGCAACGGACACCTCTCCCGAGGCGGAGCGGAACGTAGCCCGCCTGGGGATCGAATTCCGGGTCCAGTCGCCTGAAGTATTCGAGTCCGCCGATCTCATCGTGCTCTCGCCCGGAGTTCCGGCCGATCTGCCGCCGCTGGAAGCCGCCCGGCGGCGCGGTGTTGCGGTCATCGGAGAAGTGGAACTGGCCGCGCCTTTCCTGAAAGGCCGGATCATTGGGGTAACGGGGTCGAACGGCAAGACCACGACCACGGCGCTGACCGGCCACATCCTGCGGGAGTGCGCCGTTCCCGTTCAGGTGGGCGGGAACATCGGCGCGCCGGTGACCGGGATGGTTGAGTCTTCCCGCGACGATCAGTGGAACGTACTGGAGTTGTCCAGCTTTCAGTTGGAGACCATACGGACCTTTCGCGCCCACATCGCCCTCTGTTTGAACATCACACCCGACCACCTGGACCGGCACCACACCTTCGAGAACTACGCGGCGGCCAAGCGCCGTCTGTTCGAGACGCAGCAATCCGGGGATTCCGCCGTGCTGAACGCGGACGACGCGGTCTGCGCCGGCTGGGCCGCGTCCGGTCCCGCACGGGTGCGGTGGTTCAGCCTTTCCCGCCGGGTGGAGGCGGGAGCCTGGCTGGAGGAGGAGCGCCTGCTTGTCGGCGGCGAGCCGCTGATGGCGGCGTCGGAAATCCCCGTCCGCGGGCGCCACAACATCGAGAACACATTGGCCGCGGCGCTGGCCGCGCGCCTGGCCGGATTGAGCCTGCCGGCCATCGCCGCGGCGGTCCGGACCTTCCGGGCCGTCGAGCACCGCCTGGAGTACGTTCGGACGGTGAGCGGAGTGAGTTTCTACAACGACTCCAAGGCCACCAACGTGGACGCGACTCTAAAGGCGCTGGAGGCGTTCGACGGCGGGCTCTGGGTCATCCTGGGGGGCAAGGACAAAGGCAGCGACTACCGCGTGCTGCGCGCGCCCCTGTGCCGCAAAGCGCGCGCCGTGCTGCTGATTGGGGCGGCGGCCGCGAAGATCCGGGATCACCTGGGTAATGCCGCCCCCCTGGTGGATTCGGGCACGCTGGAAGCCGCGGTCGCCTATGGCTACCGGGCAGCCGCGCCGGGCGATACGGTCCTGCTCGCCCCGGCCTGCGCCAGCTTCGATCAGTTCCGCAGCTATGAACATCGCGGCGATGTTTTCAAGACTCTGGTACACGGATTGGAGGAGAAATCCTGATGCCGCAGCGTTTGAAAACCGATCATTTCCTGTTCGGCGCTGTTCTCGTACTGGTGGTGTTGGGCCTGGTCATGATCTACAGCGCCTCCTCGGTGACCGCCAACCTCCGGTACCACAACCCGTACTACTTCCTGATGCGGCAGTTCCTGTGGATCGTGCCGGCGGTGCTGGCCATGATGCTGCTGAAGAGGACGCACTACCGCGACCTGCAAAGTCCGGCCGCGGCCTTCGGCGCGGTAGGGGTCGTCCTGATCCTGCTGCTGCTGGTCTTTCCGCACCGGTGGTTCCGCGTGGGACCCCTGAGCCTGCAGCCCTCCGAGCTGGCCAAGCCGGCCCTGGTCCTCTTTCTGGCCTTTTTCGTGGCCATGCGCGCCCGGGCCATCAACGACCGGCACACCCTGTTTCCCGCCCTGCTGATCGTTCTGGGCCTCACGGTTCTGGTGGGAGTGGCCGACCTGGGAACCGCGATGGTGCTGCTGGCCACGGCCACGGTGGTGTTCCTCGTGGCCGGCTTGGACTGGCGCTATTTCGCCATCGCGGTTCTGATGGCGGTGCTGGGCGCGGGCATCGCGGTGGCATCCAAGCCCTACCGCCTGGCCCGCGTCATCAGCTACGTGGACCCGGAGTTCAAGAAGGTCGAGTGGTTCGACCGGAAGGGGCGCGTCAAGGACTACCTGAAACGGTCGCTGACGGCGCGGGACACGCGCTACCAGGCGGTGCAGTCCAAAATCGCGGTGGGCGCCGGCGGGCCGGGCGGCCTGGGCCTGATGCAGGGCAGGCAGAAACTGCTCTACCTCCCCGAAGCTCACACCGATTTCATCTACGCGGTGGTCAGCGAGGAACTCGGGCTGATCGGTTCGGTAGGAGTTCTGGCCGCCTTCGTCGTCATCCTGTGGCGCGGTCTGCGGGCCTCCGTGCGGATTCCGGACGAATTCGGGCGCTACCTGGCCCTGGGGATCACCACCAGCATCGTCTTCCAGGCCTTCATGAACATGAGCGTGGTCCTCGATCTGATGCCCACCAAGGGCATCCCGCTGCCCATGATCAGTTCGGGCGGCAGTTCCCTGTTCAGCACTCTCACCCTGGCGGGCATGCTCATGAATGTGAGCGAGAATGCGGGCTGAGCAGGACGCTCCCGCTTTTCTCATGGCCGGCGGCGGCACGGGAGGACATGTCATGCCGCTGCTGGCCGTAGCGCGGGAGCTGCAGCGCCGCGGGCGGCGGGTGGTTTTTGTAGGGACGCGCCACGGAATCGAGGCGCGGCTGGTGCCGGCGGCGGGCTTTCCGATTCACTACGTTGAGATCGGCGGTTTGAAGCGAGTGGGCTGGCGGCAGATCCTCCGGACCTTGTGGCAACTGCCGCTGGCCACCGCGCAGGCCATGCGGATGCCGCTGCCGGCGGCTGTCTTCAGCCTGGGAGGCTATGCCGCCGGGCCTCCGGTTCTGGCCGCCCTGCTGCGCCGCGCGCCGCTGGTGGTCATGGAGCCCAACGCCCTGCCCGGATTCACCAACCGCCGCATCGCCCGGTTCGTCAGCCGGGCCCTCATCAGTTTTCCCGAAAGCGCGCGCTACTTCCCGGAAGGCCGGACGGAGTTGACCGGGCTGCCCGTGCGCGAGGAATTCTTCTCGCTGCCCGGCAAGAGGCGTGGAGAGAAGCTGCATTTGCTGGTGACCGGAGGAAGCCGCGGCGCGCGCTCCCTGAATGAAGCGTCACGGCAGAGCTGGCCGCTGTTCCGCAAGGCAGGGTTTCCCATCCGTTTCCTGCTGCAGGCCGGCAGGGACGATGCCGCTCGTCTCGAGGCCGAGTTTTCATCCGGCGGGCTGGAAGGCGAAGTGGTGCCGTTTCTCGACGATATGCCGTCGGCGTTCGCTCAGGCCGATCTGATTGTGTCCCGCTCGGGCGCCGGAGCGGTGGCCGAACTGGCGGCGGCCGGCAAGCCCGGAATCCTGGTTCCCTTTCCCTTCGCGGCGGACCAGCATCAACTGCGCAACGCCGAGGCCTTCGAGCGGGCGGGCGCCGCCCGGCTGGTGCTGAACCGCGACCTGACCGGCGAAAGACTGTTCGAGATCGTAACCGCGCTTGCGGAAGAGCCGGGAGCCCTGGAGCGCATGGCGCAGGCGGCCCGGAAGCTGGCGCGGCCCGGAGCCGCCCGGCGCGCGGCGGAGATTTTGGAAGAAGTTTCAAAAACGCGGTTTTCCCGTTGACAGCGGTGGCGGAAGCCGAAACAATACGAAAAGGAAATGTTCTTTAAACGGCAGCATCTGCATTTCACGGGCATCGGCGGAATCGGTATGAGTGGAATCGCCGAGGTGCTGCTCAATCTGGGCTATACCATCACCGGCTCGGATCTGAGGATGACGCCCATCACCGAGCGGCTGGGGCGGTTGGGCGCCCGTATCTTCGAGGGGCACGAAGCCGCCAACATCGCCGGCGCCAAGGTCGTGGTGGTCAGCTCCGCGGTGGACGAGTTGAACCCGGAAGTACAGGAGGCCCGCCGCCTGCAGATCCCCGTCATCCCGCGCGGCGAACTGCTGGCCGAGCTGATGCGCCTGAAATACGGAGTGGCGGTGGCCGGCAGCCACGGCAAGACGACCACCACTTCGATGATCGCCACGGTTCTGAATTCCGCGGGCCTGGACCCCACGGTGGTGGTCGGCGGCCGCGTGGGCACCATGGGGTCCAACGCCCGGGTGGGCCACAGCGATTTCCTGGTGGTGGAAGCGGACGAAAGCGACCGCTCGTTTCTGAAACTGGCGCCCATCCTGGCGGTGGTGACCAACATCGACCGCGAGCACCTGGATTGTTATTCGTCGCTGGACGACATCCGCACTTCCTTCATCGATTTCGTCAACAAGGTGCCCTTCTACGGCGCGGCCATCGTCTGCCTGGACGATCCCAACGTGCAGTCGATCCTGCCCGATGTGCGCCGGCGGACCATCACCTACGGCGCCAGCGCCCAGGCCGGCCTCCAGGTGACGGACATGGCCTGCGCCGCGCAGGGCAGCGAGTTCCGTCTGCGCTCTTCGCGCGGCGACCTGGGCCGCTTCCGTCTCAGCGTGGCCGGCGAGCACAACGTGATGAACGCGGCCGCAGCAGCGGCGGTGGCGCTGGAAATGGAAGTGGCTCCGGAAGCGATCCGGGAGGGGCTGGCGGCTTTCACCGGCGTGGACCGCCGTTTCCAGTTGCGGGGCGTGGAGCGGGGAGTGGCGGTCGTGGACGACTACGGACACCACCCCACCGAGATCCGCGCCACCCTGGCCGCGGCCCGCCTGTGCGGCTACCGGCGCATCCTGGTCCTCTTCCAGCCGCACCGCTACACCCGCACCTTTCACCTCATGGACGACTTCGCCGGCTCGTTTCACCAGGCCGACCGCCTCTTCCTCCTGGACATCTACGCCGCTTCCGAGAAGCCCATCGAAGGCGTGACCCCCCAGGCCCTGGCGGAGCGGATCCGCTCGTTCGGGCACCGGGGAGTGGATTACGTCGCCTCGCTGGACAACGCCGTGGAGGCCGTTCTGGCCGAAGCGGCGGACGGCGACCTGGTCCTGACCCTCGGCGCGGGCAACATCTATCAGGCGGGGGAACGCATCCTGTCACGGCTGAAGGAGGGCCCGAGCCGTGGCGCGTGAAGCGCGCAAGACCCGGTTCCACTGGCGTTTCTGGCTGCGCGCCGCCTTGTGGCTGGGGGTGGGCGCTTCGGTGGCTTTGGCCGCACGCGAGGTGCGGCGCTTCTCGGTGACAGATCCGCATTTCGTTCTGGCCGGGCCGCCGCCCCCCGGAGAGAATACCTCGGCGTTCAGCGTTGAAGGCATCCGGTACGCCTCCCGGGACCGGATCGTGCAGGTGTTTCGCTCCGATTTCGGCCGCAGCGTGTTCGCCGTGCCGCTGGGTGAACGGCGGCGGCGCCTGTTGGCTGTGGACTGGGTGGCCGACGCCTCCGTCTCGCGCATCTGGCCCAACCGGCTGGCCGTGCGCATTCGGGAGCGAACCCCGGTAGCCTTCGCCAGCCTGCCCCAGCCGGGCTTCGGCTCGCGGATCGCCCTCATCGACGCGGACGGCGTCATCCTGGAGAAGCCGCCCCGCTCGAAGTTCAGTTTTCCGATCCTGACCGGCCTTTCCGAGCAGCAGGGTGAGAGGGAGCGCGGCGCCCGGGTGAAGCTCTTTCTGCGCCTCAAGCAGGAACTGGGGCCGATGGCCCAGCCCGTATCCGAGGTGGACCTGGCATCGCCCGACAATCTGAAGATCACGCTGCCGGTGGAAGGCACGGCCGTGGAGTTGCACCTCGGGGACAGGAACCTGGCCTGGCGCTGCCGGAATTTCCTGAACCATTACGCGGAGATCCGGAAGCGCTCGCCGCAGGCGGCGGTGTTCGATCTGCGGCTGGATGACCGGATCACGGCAAAGGAATAGTTGTCTATGGCTGCCAAACCTGTGTTTGCGGTGGGACTTGACGCCGGCGCCGCCGGCTCGCGCTGCGTGATCGGTGTAGTGGAGGATTCCTGCCTGCGCCTGCTGGGTTTCGGAGAAGTGCCCTCGGAGGGATGGGTCAAGGGCCGGATTGCAGACCAGAACGCCGTGGCCGCATCCCTGCTGGGAGCGGTGCGCGAGGCCGAGCGCGTGGCGCAGACCTCGGTGGAATCGGCCGTGGTCGGCATCGGAGGGCCCACTGTCCGGGGGGCGAGCAATCGCGGCGCCATCGAGATCGGCCGGCCGCGGGAACTGGAGCAGCGCGACGTGAACCGGGCGGTGGAACGGGCCGGCCTGGTGCTGTTGCAGGAGGACCGCATGGTCCTGCAGTTGTTCCCGCAGGATTTCGTCGTGGACGACCATCCCGGCCACCGCGATCCGCGCCGCATGATCGCCTCCCGCCTGGAAGCCAACGTCCACCTGCTCACGGCCTCCAGCCAGGAGCACCACACTCTCATCGGCGCCGTCAACCTGGCTCATCTGGGCGTGGAGGAAACCGTCTTCGAGCCCATCGCGGCCTGCTACGCCGCCGCACTTCCGGAAGAGCGCCGTGAAGGCCTGGCTTTGATCGATTTCGGGGCTCACACCACGCAGCTGGCGGCTTACTACGGCGAAGCCCTCCTGCTGGCCTGGAGCCTTCCGGTGGGCGGCGACTTCTTTACCCGCGACGTGGCGCGCGGCCTGCATACCACTTTCGAGGACGCCCAGTTGCTCAAGGCCGAGTACGGCTGCGCCGTCCTGGGCCTCACCGGAGACAACATCTACATCGAGGTGCCTTCGCCCGGAGACCGCGAGCCGCGGGAGGCGCCGCGCCGCACGCTGAACCAGATCCTGGAAGCCCGGGCGGAGGAGCTGTTCCGCTTGATCCGCCGCGAACTGGCGCGGGTCGGCATGGACCAGGCGCTGATGGGCGGCGTGCTCCTGACGGGCGGAGAGGCGCGTTTGAACGGTATGTGCGACATGGCCGAGCGCGTGTTGAACTGCCAGGCCCGGAAAGGGCTGGCGGTCGGGATCGAGGAATGGCCGGAGGACCTGTCCGACCCGGCCTGGACCACGGCCGCCGGACTGGCCATGTATTCGGCGCGCCTGAAACTGCGCCACGAACTGGAACGCCGCGCCACGGGGCTGCTCGGAAGGATATTCCGCTGAGTATCGGGGGAACCATCAAGGAGGAAGGGACATGGGCCTGCTCGACCAAAATATCGACGATCTGAAATACGAAATCCAGGAAGACGGCCGCATCGGGGTGCGGATCAAGGTGGTGGGAGTCGGGGGCGGGGGCTCGAACGCCGTCGCCCGCATGATCAGTGAAGGCATTGGGGGAGTCGAGTTCTATGTCCTGAACACCGACGCTCAGGCCTTGCACGCCTCCCAGGTGGTCAATAAGCTCCAGATCGGGGCCCGGGTGACCAACGGCCTCGGCGCCGGCTCGGATCCCAACGTGGGGCGCCAGGCCGCCCTGGAGGATACCGACCGGATTATCGAAGCGCTGGAAGGCGCCGACATGGTCTTCGTTACCGCCGGGCTGGGCGGGGGCACGGGGACCGGGGCGGCTCCGGTGATCGCCTCGCTGGCCAAGGAATTGGGCGCTTTGACCGTGGCGGTGGTGACCAAGCCGTTCGGATTCGAAGGCCCGCGGCGCATGGCCCAGGCCGATCAGGGCCTGGCCGAACTGGCTTCCACGGTGGATACCGTGATCGCCATTCCCAACGACCGGCTGCTGGCCCTTGCGCCGCGCGGCACCAGCATTTTCGAGGCCTTCCGCAATGCCGACGACATCCTGCGCCAGGCGGTGCAGGGCATCAGCGACATCATCGGGACGCCGGGGATGATCAATCGCGATTTCGCCGACATCCGGGCCACCATGCTGGGCATGGGCTATGCCTACATGGGCACGGCCGTGGCGCGGGGCGAGAACGCGGCGGTGGAAGCCGCCCGGCAGGCCATCAACTGCCCGCTGCTGGAGGACAGCCGCATTCGCGGTTCGCGCGGCATGCTCATCAACATCAGCGGGTCCAGCCGCCTGGGCCTGCACGAGGTCAACCAGGCCTGCTCGATCATCCGCGAAGCGGCCGACAACGACCAGGTGCAGATCAGCTTCGGCGTGATCCTGGACGAGCGCATGGAGGATTCGGTCAAGATCACCGTGATCGCCACCGGCTTCCCCATGGATCACGCGCCCATCGCGCGCCAGCCCGTGAAGGCGCGGGCGGCCGCGGAAGCGCCGGCCGCCGCGGCCGAGCCGCCTGCCGCTCCCCCGGCGGAGCCCGCCATCGAGTACGAGCCGGAGCCGGAGCCCGAGCCGGTGGCCGCCAGCTTCGATCCCGAAGATTTGGAAGTCCCGGCCTACTTGCGCCAGGGCAAGATGCTGAACTGAGCGGGTTGACCGGCGCCGGGCAGGCGCCGGTCATTTGCCAGAGAACCTGTGCGCTGGTGCGCTTCCACGGCGCGTTGAACGAGGTTGAAACCCCGCATGCCGAGCCGCGACCGGAGGGAGCGGTGGCACAGCAGGCACTTCGTGGCTATCCGGGGAACAGCGAGAAAGGGAACTTAACCGGCGGGTCGCAAGCCCACAGGGATTTGGTTACCTCGCCGCCCGCGAACGCTGCCCGATCACCAGGCGGGTGACGTCTTCGAAGCGGTCCACCAGGAAGTCGGGCGGCTCGGTTTCGAGCGATTCGGGCTGGAAGCCGTAGGTGACGCCGCAGCAGGGGATGCCGGCATTGCGGGCCGTGCGGATGTCGACCGCGCTGTCGCCCACCATCAGGGCCAGGTGGCTGGGAACGTTCGCTTCCGACAGCAGGGCCCGCACGCCGGCGGGGTCGGGCTTCTTCTGTTCGAAGCTGTTGCCGCCGTAGACCTCAAAGAAGTACGGGGCCAGGCCGAGGCCGGCGATTATCGACTGGCTGATGCGCACCGGCTTGTTGGTCAGCACCGCCATCTTCACTCCTTCGCCGTGCAACTGCTCGATGCCTTCCCGCACACCCGGGTACAGGGTGGTGTGGTCCAGCAGGTGCTCGCGGTAGTACGCCAGGAAAAACTCCAGGGCCTCGCGCACCTGCTCTTCCGGAGCCTCCGGTCCCAGCACACGCCGGATCAGCACCGGAGCGCCGTCTCCCACGTACGAGTAGACCCGGTCGTTCTCGAGCGGGGGCAGGTTCATGTGCCCCCGGGCGGCGTTCACCGCCTGCGCGAGATCGAGCTTGGAATCGATGAGGGTGCCGTCGAGGTCAAAGATGACGAGATCCATTCGCCCTTGTCCCCATCATAGCATCGGGGTCTCGGGCAGCCTTCCGACCCGTGGAATTTCGGTGACAGGCGACACCGCGGTGGTTATGTAGCCTGTCACCGAAACCGGGCTAGCCGGCGCGCGCCTTCTTCGAAGCGGCTTGCGCGCGGCGGAGAGGCTTGCGCTTGATGGAGGGAGCATCCAGTTTGTATTCCACGATCTTGCGCTGCAGGGTGTTCCGGTGGATGCCGAGCAGGCGGCTGGCCCCGCAGCGGTTTCCCCGGCTGCGCTCCAGCGCGCGCACGATCAGCCCCTTTTCCAGCAGTTCCACGGCTTCTTCCATCGCAAAGCCATTCCCCAGGAAATGCTCAACCACCCGGTCGAATGCTTCCTTCATCTCGCTTCGCCTCAGATCTCGGAACCCGGACGGCTGCCGGTTCCCCCCAGGATCGCGCCGCTCCACGCCTTCTTCACCTGCTCGTAGCGCTTCCGGAACTCCTGCTCCAGGTCGCGCGGAGCCAGACCCGACAGCACGCCGGCGGTATCGATGACGTAGGGCGCCAGGCGCGATTCCACCACCGCCCGGGGAGGGTCTTTCCCCGGAGTGAAGGTCGTGAGAACCAGCACCAGGGCGACGGCGATGACCGCCGCCCGGACCAGTCCGAAGCCGGCTCCCAGCAGGCGGTCGAACCATGAAAGGCCGGCCCACTTGATCACCTTGCCCAGCAGGTGGCCGAACAGCGCGCCGAGCACGATGACCCCGAAGAACACGATCAGAAAGCCGCACAGATGGGCGATGGCGGGCGTGTTCACATAGGGCTGGAGAAAGGCTCCGGCGGGCCCGTAAAACCAGAGGCCCCCGGCAAAGCCCGCCACCACAGCGATAAGCCCGATCAGCACGCGCGAAAAGCCCCGCGCGAACGCGGCGGCGACGGACCACACCGTCACCACCAGCAGAACGATGTCCAGCCAGTTCACAGTTCCTTGCCCGTCAGAGCCCGGTACGCTTCCCGGTACTTCTCACTGGTCTTGCGCGCCACTTCCGGCGGAAGCGGAGGCGCCGGAGGCTGCTTGTTCCAGCGGATCGACTCCAGGTAGTCGCGCACGTACTGCTTGTCGTAGGAATATTGCGGTCCTCCCGGCCGGTAGGTTTCCGATGGCCAGAAGCGGGAGGAGTCGGGCGTCAGCACTTCGTCGCCCAGCAGCAGGTCGCCGTCCGCGAAGCCGAATTCGAACTTCGTGTCGGCGATGATGACGCCGCGCGTTTCGGCATACGCCGCCGCGCGGGAGTAGATGTCCAGGGTCAGCTTCTTCAGCCTTGCGGCCAGTTCTTCACCCACCAGGGACGCGGCCCGCTCGAAGGAGATGTTCTCGTCGTGCCCGCTCTGCGCCTTGATGGCCGGCGTGAAAACGGGTTCCGGCAGCTTGTCGCTTTCCTTCAGCCCCGGCGGCAGGGGAATGTCGCATACCGTTCCCCGCTCCTGGTACTCCTTCCAGCCCGAGCCCGCCAGGTAGCCCCGCGCCACGCACTCGATCTCCACCATGCGGGCCCGCTTGACCAGCATCGACCTGCCCTCCAGTTGATCGCGGAAGGCGTGCAGTTGGGACGGATACTCGTCCACCTCGGCGGTAAGGAAGTGCGTAGGCGTGAGTTCCCGCAGGAAGTCGAACCAGAAAACGGACAATTGGGTCAGAACCTTGCCCTTGTCGGGAATCCCGGTGGCCAGCACGTAATCGAAGGCCGAAATGCGGTCGGTGGCCGCGATCAGCAGGCGCCCGTCAACTTCGTACACATCACGGACCTTGCCGCGTGCGTGGCGCACGACGCCCGGCAGGTCGGTTTCCAGGATGATTCGCGATTCAGTGGATTTCACGGTTCGTCAGAACTCTGTCTCCCGGGGGGGCAACTCAAATCATAACGCAGCCCGCCCGCTTGTCAACGGCCGTCTACAAAGAGGCGCAACACCAACCGCGCTGTTGTGGTCCCAAAAGGTCTGGCTGTCCTGTAACGGCCAGTCTATTTCCTACTCAGCCCAGGTGGCGGGCCAGGAACGGTAAGCCCTGCACGCCGTGAAAACTGTGCGCCGCCTCAAAGATCTCCTGCTGCGCGTTCTCCGGCGCGCCGAAGGCCTCGTATACCTTTCTGACGCGCTCGAAGCTGGACCGGCTGGCCTCAATCGGAAAGATGTCGTCGCGCGTACCGGATTCGACGAACAGCGGCCGCGGCGCGATCAGCCCGCCTACGTCGTACATCTCGCACCAGTTCAGGATTCCGGGCACGTAGTTGTCGATGCAATGCGCCAGGCTCAGAATGCTGTCGCGGAAGGTGTTCAGATAGCCGCTGACCATGGCGGCCCGAATCCGGGTCTCAATGGCGGACGTAAAGAGCGTGCAGGTGCCGCCGCCGGAAATGCCCATGCAGCCCACCCGCTTCGAGTCGAGTTCCTTGCGGGTTTCGATCCAGTCTATGGTGCGCATGACGTCCCAGGCGCGCCAGCCGATCATGGTCTGGCCCAGCAGCAAGGCCGCTCCGGCGGCCGGCTGGCAGGCCGAGTTACCCAATCCCTTCTTCCGGGTGATGGGATCGCGGCGGCAGCCGAAAGCCATGGGCTCCATCGCCACGGCGGCCAGGCCGTGCTCCACCGCCTGCAGGGCGAAATCGTGCTGGTATCCGGCCTTATTGGTGCGGTCCTTGCCTTCCGAATCGATGCCCACGATGTCGTCCACGCCGCGCCCGTGGCCGGGCACGCAGACCATGGCCGCGTGCGGCCCCGGCTTGCCCGCCGGGGTCAGCAGATAGGCCAGCACCATCACGCCGGGGCGGCTCTCGAACACCACCTTCTCCCGCCGGTACTTGGGGAACTCGCGCACCTCCAGGGTCTGCGGCTTGAGGGGTCCGCGGGCGGCGGGGAACCCGCCCAGCAGCTCGACCAGCTTCGCGCGCAGGCGCTTCTGCCAGGCCTCGGCCTGCCGGCGGTTCTCCGCGTTGAAGGTCATGCGCAGGGGGGCCTGTTCATACAGGCGGCGGGTGAAGAGAACGGGATCGAAGGCCTGCGGATCCACCTTGTCTTCGAAGTTGTCCAGCGCTCCCGTGTACTTGTTTTCCGGAGCCTGGGCACGGAGCAGGGCGGGTCCGCCCATGGCGATCTTTCCTAACTGGCGGCGAGTCATCACAGGTCTTTCCTTCTATTGGGTTTCGACGTCAACGTAATGCACTCCCACGGTCTTCTCGCCGAACCGGAGCGCAGGCTCCAGGCGGGCCTTGCCGGGCGGCAGCTTCACATCGCTGAAGGTGACCGAATCGGTCCCGGCCGGCACTGCCTGCTTGAGCACCAGATCTCCGCTCTGGAACTGCGCTTCGCCGGCGGTTTGAGCCGGCGGGAACCGCAGACGCACCCGGTAAGGGCCCGGGCCGACGACTTCGGTTTCCCAATAGCCGAGCGAATCGGGGTCCCAGCCGGCGCGCGGCCCGCGCCAGTCCTGGCGCGTCAGGATGACCGGATTCTCGTGCGGCGTGCCAAGCTGCATCCGGGGCGGGTCATAGCCGCGCGTGGCGGATACGTCGTGGAACCAGTCCTCGTACCCTTTCTTCATGCGCGCGGCCAGCTCCGGTTCCCGGGAGGAGATGTCGTTTTGCTCGGCGGGATCCTTCATCAGGTCGTACAGCTCCCTGCCGTTGACCAGCTTGTAGCGCTGCGAGCGAGCCGCGCAACCGCGGTAGAGTTCCGGCACATCGCCGCGGTGCCATTGAAAGTAAAGCGTCCGGTCGGGCCAGGCGGCGTCCTCCCCCTTGATCAGCGGCCAGAGACTCCTGCCGTCCAGCCGGGCCTCGGGCTCCCTGGAGACACCGCACACTTCCAGCAGGGTGGGCAGCACATCGATGTGTGCCGCCAGCCGGTTCATCACCCGCGGCCGCAGCACGCCCTTCCAGCGAAACAGGCACGGCACGCGGATTCCGCCCTCGTAGACCGAGCCCTTCAGCCCGCGCATCCCGGCGTTGTAGCGCTTCTGCTGCGGGCCGTTATCGGTCATGAAGATCACCAGAGTCTCGCGCTCCAGGTCCAGCGCATTCAGCTTGGCCATCAGCCGCCCCACGTTCTCATCCAGGTTGGCGATCATGCCGTAAATGCGGGCCGTGATGTCGTCCAGGCCGAGCGAGCGGTAGGGGGCCGCGTAGCGGTCGTCGATCTCGGCGGGCGTGTGCGGGGCGTTCGTGGCCAGGTAGGCGAAGAACGGTCTCCCACGGTTGGTCTCCACAAACTGCATCGCCGCGGCGGTGAAGATGTCGGTGCAGTATCCCGAACATTTCTTCGGCTTTCCGTTGTGCTGGAGCACGGGGTCGAAGTAGTGGTTGCCGGGCGGATCGGAGGGCTGGCCGATGCCCCCTCCGTTGTGCACCAGCGACTCCTGGAAGCCCTGGTCGATGCTGCGCAGCGGGTAGTTGTCGCCCAGGTGCCATTTGCCGAAAATACCCGTGCGATAGCCGGCGGCGGAGAACCTCTCGGCCAGGGTCGTCTCTTCGGGGTACATCATGGCCCGGCCGAGATAAGTGTCTATGGCGCCCGTACGGTAGTTGTACCGGCCGGTCATCAGGGAGGCGCGGGTGGGGGCGCATACCGGGCTGGAGTGGAATTGGGTCAGTTCCACGCTTTCGCGGGCCAGGCGGTCCAGGTGCGGCGTCTTCAGCCGGTCATTGCCGTGGCAGCCCAGGTCTCCGTAGCCCTGGTCGTCGGTCAGGATGAGAATGACGTTGGGCGGCTTGGGAGGGGCGGCCAGCAGCGCCGGTGCGGCGGCGGCTCTTAGGAAATCTCTGCGTAACATTGGACGTCAGGCGGGGAACGTCAGCGCCCCGCCTGCAATGGAAGCTTAACACGGTTTTGCGCAACACCGAGCCGCGGCCGGAGCACGTTTATCCCTGGGGCCCGCGGCCCGCCGTTTCCGAGCCGCGGCCCGCGGGAGCGGTTGGGCGCCCCTCGCGCAGTTGTCGAGCCGGCGGCTTCATCGCCTGTGGCGGGCGTAGGCCCATGGGGATTCCGGTTGAGCGTGCAGCGGCCGGATCAGCCGCAAGGCCGGCCGGGTGTTGTATTGCTCGCGATAGGCGCGGTGCGCGGCGCTCTGCGGATAGCGTTCCCGATCCGGGTACGGGTAGCCGCTCATGCCGTGGAAGGGCAGCGGCTCCACGGTTTGCGAAAACGCGGTGTTGGCGTCGCCGTCCTTGGACCAGCCGTCCACCAGCAGCAGGAAATCGCGTTTCCATCCGGGCGGCAAAGGCGGCAGGGAGGCCGGGTCGAAGCGCAGCCGAAGCTCGTCGCCGGAACCCATGATGACGTACCGGTCGTCGACGGCGCGGGTCAGCTCCCGCACGCTGCCGTAGCGCGTGTAGAGACCGGGAGCCGGGTTCCACAGGGAGACGGGCGAGACCTGCGCGTAGTCGAACGCCTCCGGCTGTTTTCGTTCCGCATCCGCCAGCGGGCGGGAAAAGCCGCGGAAGCGCAACCCGGCGTTTGCGGGATCCATGGCGGTCAGGCGCGCGGGCGGCGCGGCCGTATCCTCGCTCAGGAAGATCTCGTCCCAGTAGAGGCACAGGCTGGTCGCGATCCGGACCTCACGGGAGGCCGACAGGAACTTGCCTGTCAGGTCGACGGCGATGGTCTTGGGCTTGCCGGCGGGGAGACCCAGGTCCTCGATCACGGTCCGCCACCGGCCCGCGGCGTCCTTCACCTGCAGGTACGGCAGCACCAGTTCGCGTTCCTGGGAGGCGCGCAGAAAGGCGCTGCCGTCGGCCCAGTCGACCCAGCCGTTCATCACCAGCACGGCGCGGTCGCCCTTTAAGGAGGGGAAGTCCAGCGTCAGGTGATGCATCTCCGCCACGCCGGAATAGTCGCGGGGGAAGCCGTCCACGTAGGCGCGGTCGCGTCGCAGCAGCCGCTCGCGCACGTCGCGGCCGCCGTCATCCGTGGCTCGCTCCGGGTAGACCCGCTCGCGCACGCCGAACAACCGGAACCCGGGGAAGGGCGGCGCCTTGAACTTGTCGTTGGTGACGATGGCCATGCCCGCCGGATGGTCCAGCGCGATCAGGCGCACCTGGTCGAGGTAGGACACCTCGCGCAGTTCCTCGGTGATGCGGATCTCGTACTGCCCGTCCAGAGGCCGCAGCACTTCGCCGGGGATCTGCACGTACTCGTCGTGATCCACCGGGAAGTAGCTGCCGTCGCCCGAGCTGGCGCCCAGCGGGGCCACGCCCAGCACGTCGGTCAGGAAGCGGAAGCGCGTGCCGTCCCAGGTGTAGATCATGGGGCAGGATCCGGAGAGCCGCGGCGCCTCCTTCATGGTCAGGGTGGTTCCGGCGGCCTGCGCGGTCTCGTTCTGGATCAGGCCGTTCGGCCAGGTCACCCGCACGGCGTCGGCCTGCGTGGAGTTGCGCAGCCCGAACAGGAGCGGCAGGCCCGTGTAAGGCTGCTTCTGGTACAACGGTCCGGCTTTGATCTCGATCTCCGCGCCGGGCGCCTGGCGCAGCGTCTTGACTCCCTGGAGACTGACCCGTATCCAGCGGTTCTCACTCGCGGTGGTGTTGCGCAGTAGGCGGATGGAACCGTCCGCGCCCGCGCCCGCCAGATCGATCCGTCCGTCCAGGTCGAAATCGGCGGCGGCCAGCGCCTGATTCAGTCCGGCCACGGTCCCCACCCGGGTGAAGTTGCGGAATAGCGTGTTGCCTGCGATCAGGTCGGAGGCGCCGCGGTTCTCCAGGTCGGCGAGCACCAGCTCGGCCGCTCCGGCCGCCGCCACCGGCCGGACTTCCCATTTCGACTCGCGGTTCAGCAGCGCGCCGGCCTGCTTCGCCGTGGCGAAGGCCGCGTCCATCCAGCCGTCGCTGTTGATGTCCGAGACCGCCAGACCCCTGGCTCCCGCCGGCAGCGCTTCCAACGGAACGGCCCGGTAACGGCCGCGCATCTGGTCGCGGTAGAGGACGCCCGTGCGGCCGGCGTAGCTCACCAGCAGGTCGAAACCCTTTCCGTCCGCGATCAGGCGGAAGGGGATGCCGTCCAGCGCCCGTCCGGGGGCGAAAGGAAAATCGGCGGTGCGGTCGTGGAATCCCTTTTCGCCCTGGTTGCGGAAAAGGCGTGAGGCCGCTCCCAGCAGGAACAGGTCCAGGTCCGTGTCGTGGTCGTAATCCAGCCACACGGCCTTCGCTGCCGCGGGAAGGCCCGGCGCCGCCGCTTGTTCGTACTTCCCCGCGCGGTTCACGTACAAAAACCCGGCCGACGCGGTGAGGACGCATAGGTCGTCCAGCCCGTCGTTGTTGAAATCGCCGGGTGCGATGAAGACGATGTCCTTCAGTTGCCCGAGGCCCGCATCCACCGCCTCCGCTCCGCCGCGGTAGGTCCGGGCTCCCGCGCGCGACCAAGCCAGCAGGTCCGGCCGGGCATCGCCATCCAGGGTGAAGACGGCCATCCGCGCGCTGGCCGTGTCCCACGTTCCCTCCAGCTTCCGGTCCGAGAAAGCCGCCCGCAGGGGAGGCGCTTCCGCCGCCGGAGATCGGGTCTCCACCGGATCGTAGATCTCGGAGTAGAAGCTCCACTCCATGTCCTCGGATTCGTCCCACTGCTTCTGCAGTTCCTTCGCTTTCTGGAACCGCGCCAGGGCCTCAGCCGCCTCTCGCTCGCGACCGGCCAGCCGGTGCACGTTGTAGATCTGGAAGATCGGGGCCACGAGATTCGGGTCGATCCGGTGCGCCGCCTCGAATTCCTTCAACGCCAGGTCTTCCTTACCGCTCAGGTTGAAGAGCAGGCCGAGATTGAACCGCGAGACCGGCTCGTCGGGTACGCGCTGGATCATCCCCTGGAATTGGCGTATAGCCTCGGAATAATTGCCCAGTTTCTTGTTGGCCACACCCAGGTTGAACCAGGTGTGAGGGATCTTCGGATCCTGTTTCTGCGCCGTCTGAAGCTCGGCCACCCCCTCCTGAATGCTGCCCGCCTTCAATAGCGCCAGGCCGTAATTCAGCCGTTCACGGAACGAATGGGGCGCCAGGTCCAGCGCCTTCCTGAATTCCTCGACCGCCTGCGGGCCGGTGGTGGGGTTTTCATAGAAGGCTTTGCCCAGGTTGCGGTGACGCCAGAGCGCCTCCTCGTTCTGTCCGGAGAGCGGGGCGATCTGCAGCCACGCAACCGCGCAGGCGGCCAGGGCCAGCGGCGCGATCCATCGGTTCACCAGCATTACCGTCCATGATACAGGGTCAGGCCGACTTGATCTCGGTCCAGACGCGGTCGCGCAGGCGCTGCACCTCGGGCGGCAGCGGCTCGAACAATTCGCCGCGCCGCAGCACTTCTTCGGAAGG
>JADZAF010000138.1 GCA_020852755.1 Bryobacterales bacterium | reverse complement strand
TTCCATTCCGGCGATCGGATTCGCCTGCGGGTGGAGGTGAACGACCAGGGCTACCTCTACGTGGTCCATCGCGGATCCAGCGGCGTCTGGAAACCGCTCTTTCCCTCGTCGGAGATCGAGGCCGGCGACAACCGCGTGGATGCGGCCGTTTCCTACGATATCCCTCCAGGATACGTCTTCACCTTCGATGAGCAGCCTGGGGAGGAGAAGCTGTTTGTGGTATTCGCCCGCCAGCCGGTCACCGATCTGGAGAAGCTGATCTACGAAGTCGGCCGCGGCCGTCCGGGCGAGCCTCCGGCTCCGAAAGCGGGCGCGGAGCCGAAGGTCCTGCTGGCGGAGAACCGCATTGAGATCGGCGATCAGGTGGTGAGTGAATTGCGCAATGCCTATGCCCGGGACCTGATCATCGAGAAAGTCGACGAGACTACCAAGGCTCCCGGATACGCCAAGGAGACCGCGGTCTACGCGGTAGCCCCCCAGGGCGCGGCCGATTCGCGGGTGGTCGTCGACCTCAGCCTCATCCACCGCTGACATGGGACGCGCGGCCGGTTTCGCCTTCCTGATCGCCTGGGCAGCGCTCCCGCACGCCCGGCCCGCCGCCGGGCAGAGCCACCGCATGGAGATCACCCTGGAGCGTTTGCAGGGCGGTGAGTGGAAGACCGTGGACCCCGGTCTGGTTCTCGACTCGGGCGACCGGGTGCGGTTCGGTTTCCGGGCGGACTTCGACGGATATCTGTACGTGATGAACCAGGGAACCAGCGGGACTTACGAGCTGCTGTTTCCCCGCGAGGAGACCGGCGCGGACAACCGGATCGAGCACGGGAAGCCCTACCGGATTCCGGCCACACGGACGCTGTTCCGGATCTCCGGCCCGCCCGGATACGACATCGTTTACTGGCTGGCGACCCCCCTCCGGCTGGGGGAGGATACACGGCCGGCGCCGCCGCGGCTGGGCCCGCCTCCGAAAAAGCCGGCTCCAGCCAAGAAGCTTTTGCCCCGGTGCGACGACTCCATATTCCGGGCGCGCGGGGAATGCGTGGATTCGGCCGCGGGACCGCGCGCCGTGGGCGCCGGCGACGTGCTGCCGGAGAACCTGGCCGCGGTGCCGCGGCTGCGCGAGAGGGAACTGCTGATCATGCGACAGGGTAAAGAAGCGCGCATCTCCTCGCCCGCCGCTCAGGAGGGACCGGTGATCTATGAGTTCCGCCTGGCGCACCGGTGAGTTCATGCGACCAAGAGCGATCCTTGTCCTGACGGCGGCCTGCGCTCTGGCGGGTTGCGCCGCGGTTGCGCAGCAACGGCCGCCGGGGGAGCGCGACCTGCGCGTGGAGAAGGACATCCCTCTCCCCGCGGCTTCCCGAAAGGTAGCGATTCCGCGGAGCTACGCGCTGGTGATCGGCATCGGAGAGTACCGAAACCTGGCCGGCAGCCAGCAGTTGCGGTACGCCGTGCGTGACGCCCAGGCGGTGTACTCGATTCTCATCAGCCCGGAGGGCGGCAACTTCCGCGCCGAGAACGTGCGCCGGCTGATCGGGCCGGAGGCCACCCTGGCTAACGTCAAGAAGCATCTGGAAGAGTGGCTGCCCTCGGTGGCCACGGCCGACGACCGCGTGCTGGTGTACTTTGCCGGGCACGGTTTCGTGGTGAAGGGTGTTCCCTACCTGGCGCCATACGACTTCGACGTGAAGAACGTCAGCGCCACGGCCTACCCGATGGCCGATCTCGGCCGTACTTTCGGGAGCCGGATCAAGGCCAAGTGGAAGGTGCTGCTGACCGACTCCTGCCACAGCGGAGCGATCGCCCCGGACGCCGAGGTTCAGGCGATCAACAAATCGCTGCTGGACCTGAGTTCGTCGCTGTTCTCGCTCACCGCCAGCCGCGACCGGGAGCGCTCCTTCGAAAGCGAGGACTGGGGCGGCGGGCACGGCATCTTCACCTACTACGTGGTCCGCGGAATGGGCGGCGCGGCGGATGAGAACCGGGACGGCATCGTGACCGCCGATGAGCTGGCCGAATACGTCCGGACCAACGTGAGGGAAGCGACCGGCGGGCGGCAGAACCCCACCTCGGACCGCAGCAGCTTTGACCCCGACATGCTGCTGGCCTATGTTCCGGCCAACGTGCAGGCCGACGCCCCGGCTGCGCCCAAGTACGGCGACCTGGTCATCGAAACCAACATGGACGGGGTCGAGGTGTTCGTGGACGGCAAGTCAGTGGGCGTGGTGAACCGGGACAAGCCGCTGCCGCTGCCCGGCCTGGTCCCCGGAGCGCACACGATTCTGGGGGTCAAGCAGGGCTACGAACCGGACGGCCCGCGGGAGGAAATGGTCTATCCGGGACAGAAGAAGACGGTCAGCATCCGGATCCTCATCCTGCGGCGGCGGCCGCGGGCGGCCGTGGACGCTTTTGATGAAGGCCTGGAATCCTACCTGAAGGGCTTCGCCGCCAACTACGAGCGGGCGGCCAGGCAGTTCGAACGGGCCCTTCAGGTGGATCCCAATTACAGCCAGGCGGCGCTGTACGCCGGCCGCGCGTACAATGCATTGTTCCAGGATGCCAAGGCACGGGCGGCGTTCGAGAAGGCCATCGCCATCGACCCGGATTACCTGGAAGCGCGGGCGAGCTTCGCCGGCATGCTGCTCGATATCGGCGACGTCGATGAAGCCATACGCCAGTTGAACGTGGTCATGCAGCGCGATCCCAGGAACGAGATGGCGCTGTACCTTCAGGCCCAGGCGTACCGCATGAAGGGCATGTATCCGGAGTCCGTCGCCTCGGCCCGCGGCGCCATCCGGCTCAACCCGGGCAATCCCGAAGCGCACTTCTGGCTGGCGGAAAGCCTGCGCCTGAGTGAAGCGTACCGGGATGCCATCCGGGAATACGGCGAGTATCTCAGGTTAAGCGACTTCAACAGCAAGCTGGCGGGGAAACTCAACTACTACGTGCTCGGCTTCCTGATCGGGCATGGCAAGAAGAAGCGCGCGGCCCAGCAGGACATCTGGAAGGACCTGCGCAGCCTGGCGTACTTCGGCATCTGCGACGCCCAGCGGAAACTCTCCAACTTCGACCAGGCCATCGCCTACTGCCAGAGCGCGCTGGCGTACGACCCGGAAGATCCGTACGTTCACTATGCCCTGGGGCTTGCCTATGCCCGGCAGGCCCAGTCGACCGGCAGCCTCGAAATGCTGGCCGCGGCCGGCAAGCACTTCCGCGCGATGCTGGACATCAACGCCGAGATGGAGCAGGCCGGCTACGCCCGCAAGAACATCGCCAGCATCGAGGCGGCCCTGGGGCGCAAGTAAGC
Organism: Bryobacterales bacterium; assembly: GCA_020852755.1. Taxonomy (GTDB): domain Bacteria; phylum Acidobacteriota; class Terriglobia; order Bryobacterales; family Bryobacteraceae; genus JADZAF01. The sequence goes on along the minus strand of JADZAF010000138.1, from coordinate 48,575 downwards.
CCGGTCGTCAGTTCAGATTCCAGCCAGCAAATTCCGGGAATTGGCCCTTCAGAATTTCGTTCGTGAATACGAGGTGCGTTGGGGGCAAGCTGTCAGCTTTCGGCATTCAGCGGACAGCCGGTGATCCGCTTGCGGTTGGTCTTGAGGGTCGGGGCTGATTGCTGACAGCGGTCAGTGTAGGCCTATCCATGCCTCGACGAGGTCTGCCAGTTGACTGCCTCGATCCCGGCCCACCTTGCTGAAGGATGCGGCCGGAACGGCGATGCCGCGTTCGCCCGGTTTTGCCCGATCGCGATGAGCTGACCGCTGGCCGCTGATGGCTGAAAGCTCCCGTCCGGCAGATGGCAAGTATCCTTGCCGATGTCTACGGCGGGTCCTGCACGCAGCGGAAGCCGATATTCGGGGCGGAGAAACGGGCCGGAAGGGCGCTCCACTCGAAGGTTGCGTTTTCCACCAGGGCGGTATCGAAGGCGCCGCCGCGAATCGTGTACCAGGCCTCGTCCCGGCGTGGCTTGGACAGCGAAGCGGCGAAGTTCCTGACCGCGGCATCGCTGGGCGTGATGGGTTCGGCCACCAGTTCCCACGCATTCCCCGCCATCTGCAGGGCGCCGCACGGGCTGGCGCCGGCCGGGAGGGCGCCGGCAGGCAGGAGATCCCCCGGGGTCGCGCCTCCCTCGACATTGGCGCGCTTCGGATCGTTTTCGGTTCCCCAGGGATAGGGGCGGCCGTCGGTTCCGCGGGCCGCTTTTTCCCACTCCCGGGCGTTGGGCAGCCGCTTACCGGCCCAGCGGGCGAAGGCTTCCGCGTCAGCGAAGGTCACGTTCACAACGGGAAGATCGGGCCGGCTTTCTGGAAAGTCGTGAGGGAGCGGGCGGCCCTCCGCTTTGCAGAACGCGGCAAAGGCGGCGTTAGTAACCTCGGTGCGGTCGATGTAGAAGGCCGGCAGCTGCTCGGTGCGGCGATCGGGGCCGAACAGGAAATCGCCCGCCGGCACCAGCACCATCTCTCCGGTTGGAGTTGCGAGGGTTGCCGGCAGGGATGGCGTTTCCCTTTTCGGTTCGAGGGGCGGGGGCTGGGGTTGGGGTTTGGAGGCGGCGAAGTAGAGAGCAACCAGGATTGCGAGCAGGCCTGCGCCGGCCGCCGGGATCAGCCACTTCCGTCCGGTCCGGGCCCGGTGTTTCTCCGAGGGCTCCGGTGGGGGAGGCGCCAAGTGCAATCCGGCCGGTTCCGGCGGCCGGCTTCCCGCGAGGCAATCCTCCAGAACCTTTCGAACTTCGGCCATGCTGCCGGGGCGCTGGGAGGGATCCTTGGCGGCCGACCGGGCAATCAGGTCGCAGACCGGTTGCGGAACGCCATGCTCCCGCAAGGGTGCGATTTCGATCGGCTCGTGAATGATCCTATAGAAGACCTGTTCGATCTTCTCGCCCGTGAACGGTTTCCGTCCGGTGAACAGCTCGAACAGCAGGATGCCGAAGGAGTAGATGTCGGCCTGGGGCGAGAGGTCCTCGGCGCGGATCTGCTCCGGCGACATATAGTAGGGCGTCCCCAGCGTGAAGCCGGTCCGGGTCAGCGCCAGTTCGGAGCGTTTGGCGATGCCGAAGTCCATCAAACGCACGCGACCGCCGCGGTCGAGGTGGAGGTTCTCGGGCTTGATGTCGCGGTGAACGATGGCGTGCTCGTGGATGTGCTCGATGGCGCGGGCGGCGTCGCGGGCGATCTCGACGCGCCTGTGCAGATCGCCGGCGCCGCCGGATCGGATGGCCTGGCCGAGATCCTGCCCCTCCAGGTACTCCATCACCATATAAGGCAGGCCGCCCTCTTCCCCGTAGTCATAGACCCGGATCACGTTGTCGTGGTTCAGACTGCCGGCCGTCCGGGCTTCCGCCAGGAAGCGGGCTTTCGCATCGGCGCCGGCTTCCGCGGGCAGGATCTTAACGACCACCGTGCGGGCCATTACCGGGTCCCAGGCCTTGAAGACCCGGGACATGCCGCCGCCCAGGGGATCGCGCAGCTCGTATTTGCCGATGCGCTTTAGATCGTCCATGAACGGCGCCGCCTACCGGGCCACCCGCGGCGCGCAGGCCAGCCCGGCGAGAAAGTCTTTCCGGAACACCGGCGCCGGGGCCTGAAGGTCGTACCGCACGGTAAGCGGCCGGCCGTCCGGCAGAGTGAGCGGGCGGGCCGCACGCCCCTGGCGCGGAACCCACTCGAGCCGGTCCAGGTTGCCGGCCGCCTGCCAGCGGTCGGCCTCGCCGAAGAACCGGAAGACGGCCCAGAGTCCCTGGTAGGAAGTAAAGGTCAGGGCCGGGTCGCCGCCGAACTGTCCCGCCAGGCTCACCTGCTGATTCCCGGACCCGGGCCACTGGAAGGTTGCCGTCTGCGGCCCGCTGGTGACGTTCAGGCTCACGTTGTCCACCGAAAGCCTGACGCTGCGGATCCCTTCGGCCGGATGGCCCGTAAGCTGATAGGTCAATCGAGCCTCGCGGGAGCCGCCCGGATAGAGCGCGTCCGTGAAGGCCGCGGCCCGGTTGAGGAAGTTGACGAATGCCGGATCGAGCTGGATCTTGCCGGCCGGGTTGGGCACAAAGCGCGCGCCCTGCCGGGTCAAGTGCTCCCGCAGGTTCTCTTCGTAGAAAGTCCAGATGGCTCCGGTGCCTGGAGCGAACAGGCCGCCGACCTCGGCCAGGGTCGCTTCTTCGGAGGCGTCGGAACGGAAGGGGTACTTTCGGGCCACGCTGCGAAACTGGGCGCACAGCGCCTGGCCCTTGGAGTTGAGTTCGGCCGGCCCCAAGGCCCCGGCCAAGGCCTCGGCGTACAGGATCGGCTTCTCCATCAAATCCTGAACCTGAGTTTCGACTTTCGTACCCGGATTGATGGTGAAGTTCTGGGCTACCTGGCGGGTGACCAGCTTCGCCTGCGAGGCCTGCGCGTTCAACGGGCCGATGAAGGCGTCGCGTCCCGCCGCAGGCGCTCCGGCCGCCTGCTCGACCGAGGCCTGCAAGCCAAGCAGCGCCTGCATGTAGCCGGTGTTGGACCCGGCGATGTAGCGGTCCTGGATCTCCGGCGGCGTCACGTACTGCACGGGCTGGAAGATCTTCCTGATTTCCTCGCTGCCGACCGCAGTGTTGCGCGAGGCCAGCCACAGCGCGGCCAGCAGCGGCGACTGGTTGCCGGACAAGGTCTTCAACTTGGCCGCCGCATCGGGCAGGTTGCGATAGCGGACCACCGCCGTGTCGGCCAGGTAGGCTCTCCACTGGTCGATGAAGTCCTTCCGGTAGCGCGCGGCCAGTTGCCCGGCCAGGGCGGCTTTGTCGATGCCGGCGGAGGATTGCCGCCCCAAAACCCACTCTTCGCCGCCAAAGAAGCGCTCGGGGTTCTGCATGGCGGTCTGCATGAAGGTCCAACCGTCCTTCGAAAAGGCTCCGGGCACTTCGCGGTTGTTCACCACCACGGCGCTGGAGCCGGGGAACATGCGGTTGAAGTTGATGGGATCATTGCGGCGGGACGCCTCCGCGATCATGGCCTGGTAAACGCGTTCGGCCCCGGCAAACTGCGCCAGGTACGCGCGGCCGCGCCCCACCCCCGTGCGGTCCTCCTGCGAGGAGAACGGGTTGGAAACCAGCAGATCCGCGGCGTAGAAGTCGAACTGTTTGCGGGCCAGCCCGGCGCGGGGCTCATCCACCTGGCGGCTGCCGATCCAATGGCTCATCAACACGGGCGTGAGGAACTCCCTTGAGCTTTTGTCCGGATGCGACGTGGTGATCAGGTGCGCTTTCAGCGTGTCGTAGACCGGCCCGTACGGGTCCGCAGGCGAGGGCTTGTCGGGCAGCCGCTGCAGAGTGCCGATCAGACTGCCCTGGGTGGAGGCGAACAGCAGCCGGTGAAAGCGGCTGTAATAGGCGCGGCGCACCACCGGGTAGAGGCGGCCGCCGGTGTACAACCCCCAGCGGAGCCGGTAGGGCGCGCCCTCCAATTTGTAGCGCGTCAGCGTCTCGAGCGACTGGCGCAGCGTTTCCAGGCGGTTCAGAGCGTCAAGCGATGCCAGTTCGCCGCCGGCCGCCTCCGTGGCGCCGATCCCGCGCACGGCTTCCAGGGTACGCGATTCCAGGCCGCGGTTGCCGGAATAGGAGACCGCCATTCCGATCATCCAGACGAGGCACAGGACCGCCGCGGCGGCCAGCAGCGCGCGCCGGAGCCGGTTGGTTTGCACGCTGACGCCGCCGCCGCCGGCCAGGCCGTCTCGCAGCAGGATGTCCTGGAACAGGTGGGCGAGGAAGATCCACTGCGGCTTGCGGCGCACGACCGGCGCGGGAGGCGATGCGCCGGCGGCGGCGGCCTGCCCTGCACGGAAGACGCTGGTCGCCTGGCTGACCTCACCGGCGCCGTGCTCGGCCACGCGCGGCGCCTGCGGCATCTCGCGGGTCACGACGGCGCGCACGCCGCTGAAATAGAAGCCGCGCAGAAACGGTCCGGCCTGAAGCTGGCTGGGGCGGCAAAGATCCACCAGGAACTGCACCAGGCTGGACCGCAGCTTGCGCAGCTCGCGCGGGAACTCGTAGATCTCGGAAAGGCCGGCGTCCTCCTGGGCGCGCAAGAGCAGGCGCGGGCGCCAGTCGCTGAGGGAATAAATCAAGTCGTTGAAGCGCTGGGTCAGCAGGGCGGTCTGGCGCTCGGCGTAGACCCCGTTTCCCTCGCCCGGAGCGGGAAGCGTGGAGCCTAGAACCTGGCCCGCTTCGTTCGCATCCAGGTGCCGCACATACTCGGCGAAAAACGCGAGCCGGTCGGTCTTTGTGAACAGCACGTACACCGGAAGGCGGACGCCCATGGCCTGGGAGGCTTGTTCCAGCTTCGCCCGCAGGTCCCGGGCCGCCGCCGCGAGGGAGTCTTCCGCGCCCGGCTGAAGGAACTCCTCGCAGGAAACGCACACCAGCGCCGCCCGCGGGGCATCCTGGCCCGCGCCGAAGACCGAGCCCAGCGTACCCGGCCGCAGCTTCTTCAGCAGCCGCAGCCAGTCGGCCTCCTGTGCCAGCAGCCTGCCGCCGGACTCGACAAAAACGGAGCGCTGCGCAAACCACAGGTTGGCGGCGGGGGTCGGCGCGATGTTGTTGTCGCGATAGAGCTGGCCGGCAAGCAGTTCGGGGCCGGCTCCGCACTGGACCACCGTCGAGGTCTTGGCGGCGCCCTGCCGGCCCAGGATGAGCAGCACCGGCAGATTCGCCACCCGGTTCCGGCCTCCCTGGGCTGCCGCGGCCAGCTTGGCTTCGGCTTCCCTCAGCAGCGCACCGGCTTCGCCGCCCGCATCGCCGCCCGGCTCGGTCCCTCCAGCGGACTCGCGAGCCGGCTTCAGAACCCGGAGGTAGTGCCAGAGGTAGGCGACGGCCGCCAGCAGCCCGATCAGCATCAGCAGGCCGCGCAGGATCCAGGCCGAGCTTCCCTCCAGCCCGAGGACGGAACCGAGGAGATAGACCAGAAGGCAGTAGAGGGCGAGCGCGAGGCTGAGAATGACGTAGACGGTCATCGGACCTCCTCTAGCGCCGGGATTCCGCGACGGCGGACTCCAACGCGGACACTCCGGTTCCCAGCGCGATGCGATAGCCGCCGAACATCAGTATGGCTGCCAGCAGGCAGCCCGCGGCAATGAAAACCAGGCGCTTCAGCCAGGGATCCCGGCTGGCCGTGCCCATCGCTTCCCGCGGCGCCCAGGAGGGCGAAAGGCTGGTGGAAGGCTTCCGGATGCGCTGGATCTTCTCGTCCACGCGCTGCATCAGGCTGCGCAGTTCCGCCTGGCCTCCCACGCCGTACCTGCCGCGGTATCCCAACAGCAGACTGAGGTAGAACACTTCGAGCACATCGGCTGTCTCCGCGGACTCGTCGCGTCCCAGAACCCTTTGCAGGCTCTGAAAGAAGACCTCGCCGGCGACGTGGCCGCCGAACAGTTCCTCCTGGAGGGGCTTGCGCGGCCAGTCGCGGAAAACCGGGTTCTGCAGCCGCAACACCGATTCATCCAGGAAAGCCACCACGGCGAACTTGGCCAGGCGCACGTCCTCGGCGGTGTAGCCCCGCGCCCGGGCGGTTTCCTCCGCGTTGTTGAGCAGCTGGCACATGTGAGCGCGGAAGGCGTCCGCGTCCCCGACGGCCTGCCGGTTGGAGCGCAGGCGGGTGATGGCCGTGAACGGTTCCTGAAAAAGGAACGCGAGGTTCTCGCGCCCGCCGCCTGGGCCGGGCTGAGGCCGATTGTTAAGTTCCATGGCTCAAGGCTCGATGATCACGTGGAGGCCGACCTCCGGTTCCGGGAATTCGCCGGGAACGTACACGCCGACGCGCCGCGTCTTGACGAGATGGTCCCAGCAGGGACCCGACTTGCTGATCCCGAAATACTGGTGCTCGACCCGGGGAGAGACCGCCGACGGGGGAGCAGGCAGATGAGTGAGCGTCAGGCCCGGCAGGGCCCGCTGGACGAGCTTGTAGATGAATTCCTCCGAGCAGACCTTGACGAGATCGGGGGTCTGGCGGATGAGGTCCGCTTCGCCGAGGCGGGAGCGAATCGAGAAGATCCAGCGCGACCGCCCGAGTACCCGCTCGTCGCCGATGCCGCCGACGTAGAAGTAGTTCGCGGCAGGCTCCAGCGGGATGGTGAGACAGTTGGCCGGGATGATGGTGTCCAGCAGCAGCCGGATGCGCTGATCGAGATCGCCGAAGCATTGCTCCAGCCGGTCGTGGTTGTACAGCGGCAGGTCCACCGGATGGGCGTCCAGGGAGAAGGTGCACAGCGCTCCGGCCAGGCGGGAGAGTTCGACGTAGACTTCCTCCGGGTGGCCCTTCTTGGTGAGGCACAGGTTGCGCAGGCCGGCCAGCGCCGAGTTGACGCAGTGCAAAAACCAGAAGCCGGTCACCTCCTGCTGGGAGAAACCGACCGCGGTTCCGCCGGAGCTGCGGGCACGGCCCGGCGCAAGCGCCGCGCTCTTGGCCTGCAGGATGTCGATGAGACGGCGCAACAACCCTTCCAGGCGATCGCTGGCCGAGATGCGGATGCAGGGCGGAATGAACTCCGGGTCGTAGACGAAATGGCCCGTGCCGTCGCGCATCACGCGGGCCACGGGCAGGCGGACCAGGCTGTCGTCGAGTTCGGATTCGAGCGCCAGGCGCAGGTTCTTGCGCCCCAGGGAGACGGGCTTTTCATCGCGCCCCGTATTCTCGTCGTGGACCGTCGTGACCTCGCCCACGTAGCGCGTCTGCGCGGACTGGCTATCGGGGGTCAGCGCGCAGATGGCGGCATCCGGCTGATGCGCGGGGATCGTGAGGTAGATGGACATCCGATCGCTTACAGGGGAGAACAGCTCCGTGATGTTCCGCGGGGCGGGTCCCGGGTCGCACTCGGGGATATGAAACGCGAGACCGTCGGGGAAGATCCCCCGGGCGTGAAGGAGAGAGACCGTCCCGTTTTTCAGCGCTTCGCAGTCCAACTCGCAGGCGATCAGGCCGTAGGCCGCGAACCACAGGGCCGCCGTCGAGAAGTGCGCTGTGTCCTCAAAGTAGCGGGACTGGACCTGGAAATGATGCGGGGCCAGGTGCATCCCCTCCGACCAGACGACCCTGGAGAGCTGTTTCATAGCCGGTCTCGGATGCGGGCGCGGGAAACCTCGGTGGATCGGCTCCGGCCGAGCATCGTCTGTATTATAGGGCAGGTTCCTCCGAAACGCGTTCTGGAGGCCCGCGGTGGGACGAAAGCGGCAACGCCGGCCGCCTCACAGTCCCAGGAATTTCTCCAGGATCTGCAGCTCCCGCTCGGCCCCCTCCATATTCTGTTTGGCGGCTTCGGCATCTTTGGAGGCAAGCGAGGAATCCAGCTGGTTCATGAAGTACCGCATCCGTTTCCAGGATGCCGTGATGTCGCCGCGGAGGCCCAGGCCCGAGGCTTGCTGCTGGCGGACAAGGTCCCGCAAGCCCGAAGAGACAGCGCCGGCCCGCGAGGCCAGCATCGGCCAGCTCTTGCGGATTTCCGTCAAAGCCGCCTCCACGGCGGGGTCGGACTGGGGAGGCTGGGCGGCCGGGGCGGCGGGCTGCGCCGGCGGCAGGCTCTGCGAGGCGGCAGGGGACGGCGCCGGCTCGGACGGCGGTTCGGAAGCCGCCTTTGCCGGCTGCCGGGGCGGGGCCTGGACGGCCGTCTGGGCGTAGGGTGGCGTTTCCCGTTTCCTGGCCTGTGGCGCGCGCGACGGCTCCGGGGCCGCCGGCTGCGAGACGGCCGAAGTGCCGGTCCCGGACTGTGCCGGCGCCTGTTCGACCATTTGAGGCGGCGGCACGGTTGTTTCGGGCGGGGGCGCCACGGTTGTCTCCTGCCGGACCGTTTCGCCCGGCTCCTCTGCGCGTGTGCTTCTCCACCTGGGGATTCCGATGACCGCCAGCACGATGGCCGAGACCGCCACCGCCGCCCCCAGCGCCATGTACAGCCCCCGCCGGCTCGACCGGGCCGGGGTGGGCAACTGTCCGGCCGCCGGCGCCGACGGGGCTGCCGCAGATGGGGAGGCCGCCGGCTCCGGCTTTGCGGGCTCGACGGCGGATGGCCCGCGCTTCCGTACGCTTCCGATGGCGGAGGCGAAAGCGGTCGCGGACTGGAACCGCCTGGCCGGATCCTTGGCTATGGAGAGAAGAATCACTTCGCTCAAGGCCGCGGGCAGCCGCGGATCGATCTGGATGGGCGGCACCGGCTGCTCTTTCAAATGGGCGGACATGATGGAGAAGTCGCTGTCGCCCTTGAAGGGACGCGCCCCCGTCACGATCTCGTACAGCGACACACCCAGCGAGTAAAGATCGGAGCGCGCGTCCAGCTCCGCGCCCTGGATCTGCTCCGGAGACATGTAGTAAAGGGAGCCCATGGTCATGCCGGTCATGGTCAGCTTGCGGTCGCTGGCCGCTTTGGCGATGCCGAAATCCATGAGCTTGACCGTTCCGGATTCGGTCACGAGCATGTTGGCCGGCTTGATGTCCCGGTGGATCACCCCCCGGGCATGAGCGTAGCTGAGGGCCGCCAGCACCTGGGAGATGTAATCCAGGGCCACGGGGACCGGGATAGGTCCCCGGGTCAGCTTCGCCTCGATGCTCTCCCCTTCCACCAGCTCCATCACCATGACCAGTTGATCGTCGATCCGCTGGGCGGTCCGCAGCGCCGCGATGTTGGGGTGGTCGAGCGCTGCCAGGACCTTGATCTCGCGGACAAACCGGTCCGCCAGCTCGGGAACGCTGTTGAGCTCGGGCAGGACGATCTTGATCGCCTCGACGCGGTCGGAGATCACGTTTCGAACCTTGTAGACCCGCCCCATCCCCCCGGCGCCGAGGATGCCCGTGATTTCGAAATCGCCGATCCGGTCTCCGATGTTCGGGCTCATCACTGGCTCCCTTTCGACTTCACTTCGCAGCTCAACGGGGACTCTTCACCACGTCCCCGACTTTGGCCGGCGAAGCTCCGGTGTAAGTCCCGACCGAGGACGTTTCGTCAACCTCCGTGACGGCAACTTCACCAAGCTTGTCTTCGACAGTCCGGAGGAGCTTTCCGGTGGCGGGATCCTTGATCTCGCGGATCTTCCGGGTAACCTGCAGGCGATCGCCCACCTTGACGCCCGCCTTGGTGCCCACGTTGAGAATCAGGGTCCCGCCGGCAACATCGGCTACCAGGCCCTGCACGGTGACCGCCACGGTGGGAAGCCTGGCTGCATTCTGGTCGATCTGGCCGGCCAGTTGAGTCACCGCCTGGGTGGTGGCCTCGCCCAGGATGGTCGAGGCGAAGTTGCTGCTGCGCATGTCCACCGCGCCGCCGCCGGCCCCGCCGGAACTGCCGCCGGCGCCCAAAAGGGAGGTGCCCGACCGCTGCGACTCGCCCTTTCCGCTGGCCACGGCCCGGATCTCGGCGGTGCTCGTGTCGATCAGGCGTGCGTTCACCGCCACCACGGCTTTCGATTCCCGCCGCTGGACGCCCCCGAGGCCGAAGCGCCTGGTGATCCCCCCGATGGCCTGCCCGCCCACGCTGGTGCTCTGGTCGTCCCGGCCGAACTGGGTGATGCTGCCGATGATGATGGCGTCCACGCCCAGGATGCGGGCGATCCTGGCCGCGGTGGCCGGATCGGCCCGGTTACTGTTGGAGAAGTTCTGTTCCGCGAGGACCCTATCCAAGGCCTGCCGTTCAATGACGGAGTAGACCCCGCTCCTGACCAGGCGGTCCACCAGCATGTCGGAAATGCCTTTGCCGACGTCCACATTGGTGCCGACGATGGCCGCGACACCGCTGTGCACAGTCGCATAATCAAAGTCCAGGACCGCAACCCGCTTCTTCTGCTGCCCGCCGGCCAGGGCAGCCATAACCAGTGCAATGCTTGCCAGTACGGTTGTCCGCTTCATGGTTCTTCTCCCCGCGAGGACAAGTGTCCAGCTGAGGGACGTCCGCCTCTCAAGGCCCGATACTCGCCTCACGCCTGTAATAGCTTAGCTCTTGTCACGTCCCGGAGGTACCAAAATCCCCGTTTTCGCACGGCCGGCTAGTACTGGCGGGAGCCCGCTTCGCGTCAATCCGGCGATTGTATTGCGGAGTTCGCGGTGGCACTATGGGAGCGAGGCCAGCCATGGGCGCGGACAAGGAAAAGGACCCCGAGTCCCAGCCGGACCCTCTTGCCAGGGTCGGGATGTGGAGAATTCCCCCGAACCTGCAGCGGGCTCAGGAGGCGCAACCGGCGGATCCGCCTGCCGGTAAAGGCGAGCCGGACGGGATCTCGGGGATGTTCAGCGCGCCCGGCGCGTCCCTGCCCACCCAGACCGGAATCCCGGCGCCTCCGCCCGCTTCGGCGGGACCCGGGCCGCCTGTCCCGGAACTCCCGCACCCGGCCGGAGGTGAGTTGCCGGGGCCAGGACCGGCATCCGCTCCGCGGGCTGAAGCTGCTTCGCCCCCATCCGGCGAACCTTCCGGTTCTGTTGTCGAGCCGGGCCGGTCCGCGCCCGGCGCGCCGCCGGGGGAGGAGGCGCGGACGCCCGCGCTGCCCGCCGAGCGTGCGGCGCCCGCTGCAACGGATTTCACGCGGATGTTCGAAGCGCCGGGTTCGCGTCTTCCCACGCAGGGCGGGATACCTGCAGTCCCGGCAGCTCCGTGCGAGCCCGCTGCACCGGTTGCGGAGACTGGCGAGTTCACACGAATGTTCGCATCCGGAGCAAGCGGGTTGCCCGGGACGGAAAAGCAGGCGAAGGAACCGTCCGCGGGGGAAGAGGAAGGATTCACGGGGCGGTCCGGCACTCTCGGCTCACCAGCGGCTGCGCAGAGAGGCGTCCCGGAAGCTCCGGCTACTCCGGCCGGGCGGGAGGCGGCAAGCCCGGATGCGGGTGAATTCACGCGGATGTTCGCGCCCGGGGTGAGCGAGTTACCCGGGGCGGGAAAGGAGGCGAAGGAACCCGCCGGTGAGGGCTTTACGGGGATGTTTCGCACGACCGGCTCGTCCCTCCCGACGGAAGGCGCCATTCCGCCGATGCCGGTTGCACGGCCCGAGCCCGCTAGCGCCCCCCCGGCACCCCCGGCCGCCAGGGAGAGCGGCGCGTTCACCCGAATGTTCGCACCCGGGCCGGCCCAGGTGCCCGCTCAGGGTGAACCACCGGGCGCGCCTCGCCGGCCGCCCACCGGTGCGGCGCCGGGCGAGTTCACCCGCCTCTTTCAGGCCGGAGGGGAACCGGACCGCCGGGCGGCGGAGTCCGCGGCGCAGCCATCCCCGGCGCCTGCCCCTCTGCGGCCCCCGGCCGCAGGCTCGGAGCCGGGCGATTTCACGCGCTTCTTCGAGTCGCCGCTGGGAACCGGCAGCCTGGCGGGCAAGGACCTGTCGAGAGACGCCGCGCCGCCGCCCAGCCGGGATGCCGCCCCCCCTCCCGGCGAATATACGCGACTGTTCAAGGCTCCGGCCGAGGCCCGGCCTCCGTCGCCGGGAAGCGGCGCGACGCGCGTGTTCTCGGCGGGCGGAACCCCTGAAACAGCCGCGGAGCCTCGCGTTGAAGAGGGTCCCAGCGAATTCACACGTGTCATCCAGGCATCTCCTGCCCCTGCCGCGCCCGCTGCCGGACCGGCCGCGGTCCACACCGGGCAGGCTTCCAGGCCGCTCAGGAGCGGCGTGCCAGTGTGGCTGATCGTGTTTTTCGCGCTGCTGGGTCTGATGGCCGCCGCCCTCATCCTGTACTTCGCCCTCAAGGCCAAGTAGACTGGGCAGTTGCCTGAATCCGAACAGGAGCATACCGTGCCGCCACTTCGTACCGGCTCAGCGGAGCAGTTTCGGCAAGTCAGACAGTGTCTGGAGCGCGCCGGATTTCGCGAACAGCCGGCTGCCAGTCTGCTCGGCCTGACGCGGCTCTCGGACATACTCGACGGCAAGGGAGGGGTCGACGCAGGCGCTTCGGACAGCCCGCTCGGATTGCTGGCCAGGCTTTTTCTGCTGGGCGACTCCGCGCCTGTCAGCGTGCTGGAGAGGGTCCTGCCGGCGGAGGCGGTTTCGTCTCTGCGCGCTCTCGGCCTGGTGGTGGAGGAGGGTGCGCCGCCGGGCCAGTGCTTCGCTCCGGTGCTGCTGGCGCCGGTGGGGGAATTCTATTTTGTGTCGGACCGCGTCAGCCGCCCCGACCGCAAGCCTTTCGTGGCTCCGGGCGACATGGTTTTTGCCGCCGTCACGCCGGAAACCGGCCGGTTCCTCCGGTTGCTGCCCAACAGCCCGTGCGAAAGACTATTGGATCTGGGCTCGGGAACCGGGGTGGGGGCTGTGGCCGCCGCCGGCTCGGGTGTAGCGCGGCGGGCCTGGGCCGCCGATATCACCGCCCGCGCCACGCATTTCGCCGCTTTCAATGCTCAACTGAACGGCGTGGAGGCGGTCTGTGCGGTGGAAGGAGACCTCTACGCGCCCGTCGCGGGCCTTGTTTTCGACCGCATCATCGCCCACCCGCCCTACGTTCCGGCGCTGAAGACCCAGTGGGTATTCCGCGATGCGGGCGAGATGGGAGAAGAGATCACCCGGAGGATCGTGGCCGGCCTCCCCGAATTCCTGGAGCCGGGCGGAAGGCTGTATTGCCTAACCACCGCCCTGGACATGAAGGACCGCAAGCTGGACGCCCGTGTCCGCGAGTGGCTTGGCGGGCGGGCGGGCGAATTCGACATCCTGCTGGTGGAGTTTGAGCAGTTTACGCTGAAGAACGTGGCGGCCGACCTCGTGCTGCGCGGCCAGCGCGCGTCGGAGGAAGGCCGTGCGCTGCTGGCGGGTTTCGAAAAGGCAGGCGCCGACCGTTTTGTGCATGCCCTGATCGTCATCCAGCGCCACGCCGGCCGGCGCGAGCCGTTCGTGGTCCGGAAGACGGCCGGCCGCCGCACCGGCTCCGCGGAAATCGAATGGCTGCTTGCCTGGCGCAACGCCGGCGCGGCCTCCGGCTTCGAGCAGCGGCTCCTGGAAGGCCGTTACACCGCCACGGAAAGCTTCTCTTTGAACATCGCCCAGCGTTTCGAGGACGGGGCCCTGGCGGTGGCGGGAATGGAGTTGAAGACGGAGTATCCGTTCGAAACGGAATGCGAGATTCAGCCCTGGGCGGCGAGTTTCCTGGCCGCCTGCGGACAGCCCAGAACAGGGTTCGAGATCTACGAGTTCTGCCGCGCGGAGAACCTGGTGCGGGGGGAGGTGTCTCCCGAGGAGTTCACCGAACTGCTGCGTTCTCTGGTGGATAGCGGGTTCCTCGAATTGCAGGGCTTCAAGCTGCCTGGGGAAGCAGGATGATCAGTTCGAGCCTGGGGTCGGGCAGTTCGGCAGGCACGTAGGCCGCCAGGTTGCGCGCCCGCCCGATCGCCTCCCAGGCCACCCCCGACTGGCTCAGGCTGAAGTACTGGTAATCCAGCTTGATGGGGATCGAGCGGGGCGGGTTGGGCACGTGGGTCAATTCCACGCCCGGCAGCGCGTGCCGGACGAGGTGCTCAATGTGGTTCGCCGAGCACACTTTGACCAGAGCCGGCGTCTTGCGGATGACCTCCGCCTCGCCGACCCCCGCACGAACCGCAAGGTACAGGCGCGTGTTCGCCAGATAGCGGTCCTCGTCCAGGGCGGCGGCCCAGATGAACGGTTGGACCGCCCGGAGGGGCAGCGCCACGAAGTTAGAGGGCACCACCGTTTCCAGCAGGGTCCGCAGCTTCTGGTCCAGGTCGCGGAAACACTCGCCCAGGCTGTTGTGGTCGTAGGCAGGCAGGTCGCGGGGACGGATCTCGCTCGAAAACGTGGTCAGCGCTCCGGCGATGCTCAACATCCCGGCGTAGAGCCGTTCCGGGTGGCCGCGCCGGGTCTCGAAGAGGTGGCGCAGCACCGGCAGGTACCCGTTGACGGTGTACAGCAGCCAGAAATTGGCCACGTCGGAGGCGGTGAAGTCGGCCAGGCTCTGGTTCTTCTGGCGGCGGAAGCCGGCGATCTGGCCGCTCTTGGCGGTGAGGATCTCCACCAGCCGCCGGACGATGGACAGAATCGCGTCGCTGGCGCCGATGTCCAGCAGGGGGGGGATGAAGAGAGAGTCGGCCTGGAAGGCGCCGGACTCGGTCTTCCTGACGGCCGCCAGGCTCAGGGCAGGGGTGCCGCGGCGGACCTCGCCGGCTTCCAGGATCCGGAAGTTCTTGCGGGCCACCTGCAGCGGCTTTTCGGTGCGGGCGGAAAGCTCGTCGCGCACCGTAGCGACCTCGGCCAGGTAGCGGGTATCGGCGCCGCCGGGTTCGGCGGAGATGTTCAGCCCGCCCTCCCGGTACGGGGGAATTGCCAGCGAAAAGAAGGCCACGTGTCCGGCCTGGTCGAAATAGTGTTCCAGCGGCTTGGGCGGAGGGGCCGGGTCGGAATCGGGGATATCGAAGAGCAGCCCGTCCGGAAAGATGCCCGTGGCCCGGGTGATCGACAGGCTGCCGGCCGCCAGGGCCTCCTGGTCCAGCAGGAGAGCGGAGAATCCCCAGGGGCAGAAGTTCAGGGCGTCGAGACGAAACTGCAGGCAGCTTTCCGCAAACCGGTCCTGGATCTGCAGGTGCTGGGGCGTCAGGAAGGTTCCCTTCGACCAGACAACCGGTTGCAGGCGTTTTGCCACTCACCAAAAGTAACACAAGGCCGGGTGATCGAACAGGTCCGGGAAGCCGGACGCATCCCCGGGCAGAGGAATTTGGACGCCTAAACCTCTGGTTATCCAAGGTGTTTTCTGATACACTGTTGCCTCGCGGAAAAGTGCGTGATCCGCTGCTTGCATCCCAGAGGGTAACAACACTCCGCAGAGGAGGCGTCATGGCAAGACAGAGCGTTCACAAGAAGCTGGAAAAAGTCCGCCCGCCACGTGTTCACATTACTTACGACGTCGAAATCGGCGACGCGATCGAAGTGAAGGAACTGCCGTTCGTGATGGGCGTGCTGGGGGATTTCGCCGGGAGCCCGCGGGAGCCGCTTCCCAGGTTGAAAGACCGCAAGTTTGTCGAGGTGACCCCGGACAACTTTGACAGTGTGCTGGAAGCGATGAGTCCTCACCTTTCCTTCTCGGTAGAGAACAAGCTCAGCGAGGACCCCGCTGCCGGTAAGTTGAAGGTCGACCTGGATTTCAAGAAACTCGATGATTTTCAGCCGGAGCAGGTGGCGCGCCAGGTCAAACCGCTGCGGGAGATGCTGGAATTGCGAACCAAGCTGAGCGACCTGCGCGGCGGACTGCAAGGCAACGAGAAACTGGAAGAACTGCTGCTCGATGCCGTCAACAATACCGAGAGTCTGGCAAAGCTGCGAACCGAGTTAGGCCAGCCTGAAAAGGGAGAGTAATCATGCCGGAAGCGCGGAAACAATCGCAGGCAGCCGAGGTCAAGCAGGTCGAGGAGCAGGCGCCTGTCAGTCTGCTTGACCGGATCGTGGAAGAAGGGCGTCTCGCCCGGGACGCCGCGGCGCGCGAGCGGGGCCGGGACCTGGTGAAAGAGTTCGTGGCCCAGGTTCTGGAAGGATCGATGACGGTCTCCCGGGACGCGGAGGCCATGATCAACGCCCGTATCGCTCAGATCGACCACCTGATCTCCATCCAGTTGAACGAAATCCTGCATCATCCCGACTTCCAGAAGCTGGAGGCGTCGTGGCGGGGTCTGAAGTACCTGCTGGACCAGAGCAGCACCAGCGAGATGCTGAAGATCAAGGTCCTCAACGTCTCCAAGAAGGAACTGCTGCGGGACTTGCAGCGCGCGCCGGAGTTCGACCAGAGCATGCTGTTCAAGAAGGTTTACGAGGAAGAGTTCGGCATGTTCGGCGGGGCGCCGTTCGCGGCGCTGGTCGGGGACTACGAGTTCAGCCCCGGACCGGAGGATGTGGAACTGCTCGAGAAGGTCTCGCAGGTGGCCGCGGCGGCTCATGCTCCCTTCCTGTCGGCGGCTTCTCCGCAGTTCCTGAACCTGGATAGTTTCACCGACCTGGGAGCGCCGCGGGACATCGGCAAGATCTTCGACTCCACCACGTATGCGAAATGGAAGTCCTTCCGGCAGAGCGAGGACTCGCGCTACGTGGGCCTCACCATGCCGCACATCCTCATGCGGCTTCCGTACGGCAAGGAGAACGTCCCGGTGGAGGCCTTCAACTACGAGGAAGGGGTGGATGGCGCCGACCACTCCAAGTACCTGTGGGGCAACGCGGCCTACGCGCTGGCCGCCCGCCTGACCGCGGCGTTTCACGATTATGGCTGGTGCGCCGCCATCCGGGGTGTCGAAGGCGGAGGCCTGGTCGAAGGCCTGCCGGTACACAACTTCTACACCGACGAAGGCGACGTGGCCATGAAGTGCCCCACCGAGGTGGCCGTGACCGACCGCAGGGAGAAGGAACTGGCGGACAACGGCCTGATCCCGCTGGTGCACTGCAAGGGGACCGACTACGCCGCCTTCTTCAGCGTGCAATCCTGTCAGAAACCCAAGGTGTACGACAAGGAGCAGGCCACCGCGAACGCCCGCATCGCCACCCAGCTGCCTTACATCCTGGCGATGTCCCGCTTCGCTCACTATCTGAAGTCCATGATGCGCGACAAGATCGGCAGCTTCATGTCGCGTTCCGATTGCCAGCGCTTCCTGAACCAGTGGATCACCCAGTATGTCACTGAAGACGACAACGCCAGCCAGGAGACCAAGTCGCAGTATCCCCTGCGTGAAGCGCGCGTGGAAGTATCCGAAATTCCCGGCAAGCCGGGCGCTTACAAGGCGGTTGCGTTTCTGCGGCCGCACTTCCAACTGGATGAGTTGACTGTCTCGCTGCGGCTCGTGGCGGAACTGCCCCAGTCGACTCGGGGGTAACCGCCGGCAGCCCCTGGCGGCCGGCCACAAGACCAAGGTTGTCGAGTGAAGGAGGATAACCGACCATGGCAGTTGATTTTTTCCTGAAGATTGACGGCATCGATGGGGAAAGCCAGGACGCCAAACACAAGAACGAGATTGAGCTTCTGTCCTGGTCGTGGGGGTTAAGTCAGAGTGGGACCTCCGGCTACGGCGGCGGGGCCGGCGCGGGCCGGGTTTCCATTCAGGATCTGAATTTCGTCAAAAGGACGGATAAAGCCTCGCCGAAGCTCATGCTGGCCTGCTGCAGCGGCGAGCACATCAAGAATGCCCTTTTGACCGCGCGCAAGGCCGGAAAGGAGCAGCAGGAGTACTATAAGCTGAAGCTCACCGACGTGCTCGTCTCCAGTTACCAGACGGGAGGCTCGGGCGCCGAGGAGATCCCCACCGAAACCATTGCCTTCAATTTCTCCAAGTACGAGATCGAGTATCACGAGCAGAAGCCGGATGGAACCCTGGGCGGGGCCATCAAGTCGCACTGGGACCAGAAGAAGAACGTGGGCGGATAGCCCGGGCCTGAATCCATGACTGCGGCCGAACTCTACGGGGCCGGCAGGCTGGACGAGGCGATTCAAGCACAAAGCGCGGCGCTACGGGCGCAGCCGGGCGATGTCCGGGGGCGCACGTTTCTCTTCGAGTTGCTGTGCTTCGCCGGCCAGTACGACCGTGCCCAGAAACAGCTCGATCTGCTCGCCGCCGGCAGCGCGGATGCGGCCACCGGCGGCCTGATCTACCACGCGGCCCTGCACGCCGAGCGGCAGCGGCAAGCCCGGTTTGAAAAGGGAGAGTACCCGAAATCCGGCGCCGGCTCACCGGCGCCGGTGGCCGGCACTCTCAACGGCGCTCGCTTCGAATCGCTGGAGGATGGCGATCCCCGCGTGGGAGCGCGACTCGAGGTATATGCGGCGGGCGATGTGCTGTGGATCCCCTTCGAGCACGTAGCCCGGCTCCGCATGGAGCCGCCCAGGCGCCTGCGCGATCTGCTCTGGGCCCCGGTCCGGCTAGTGACCGGACCCGGCTTCCGCGGCGTCGAACTCGGAGAAGTCCTCACGCCGGCCCTGGCGCCGCTCAGCTGGCGCCACCAGGATTCCAACGTCCGCCTCGGCCGGATGACGGTCTGGGAGGAGGACGAAGCGGGGCAGACGGTGCCTTTCGGGCAGAAGATGCTCCTGGTGGACGGCGAAGAGTTTCCCTATCTGGAGGTCCGAGAGCTCGAGATCCACGCCGGCCCGCTTCGGGATCCCGATGCCGTTGCGTGACGACCTTCTCAATCCGCTTGGCGAGGGGAACCCCTGCGGCGTTCCCCTGAGGTTCGATCCCGTTTACGACAAGATCAAGGAGGCCCGGCGCCAGGATGACAATCTGGCCCAGGGCATCTGGTCGCGCGAGGTCAAGCGGGCCGACTATGCCACGGTGATCCGGCTGGCCGGCGACGCGATCGCTACCCGCGGCAAGGACCTGCAGCTCACCGCCTGGCTGGTGGAAGCGCTGGTGTTCAAGGAGGGGGTCGCCGGTCTCCGCCAGGGACTTGCGTTCACACGGGAGCTGCTCGAACGATACTGGGACTCGCTCTACCCGGAACTTGAGGACGGCGACCCCTTCATGCGGGCCGGCATACTGGAGTGGATCGGCTCTCACCTCGGCGATGCGCTGCGGAGCGCGCCGCTTACCCGGGGCGGGCTCAACTGGTATCAGTACAAGGAATCCCGTGCGGTCGGCAGCGAGGAGAGCTGCGGCGGCGACACCGAGAAGCTGCAGGCTCGCAGCGCCGCGATCGAAGAGGGCAAGATCCCGGCCGAGCAGTTCGACGAGGACTTCCAGCGCACTCCCAAGGCGTTCTACACCGATCTGAAACAGGAACTTGACGCTTCCGCCGAAGAACTGCGGCAACTCGAAGCCTTCACCGACCGGAAGTTCACGGAGGAACCACCCAGTTTCAGCGGGTTGCGCGCCGCGCTTGAAGAACTCCAGCAAACCGCCCACGTCCTCCTGGCTGCCAAGCGGGGACAGGAGCCTGACGAGGTTCCGGCGGAAGCGGAGGTGGAGCCCGCCGAAATCCCGTCCGACATCCCCGAGGAGGAACCCGGCCCGGCTGAGCCCGCCGCAAGGCGCGCGCCCGCCCGGGTGACGGCCGGCGAACCGGCCTGCCGCGACGATGCCGTCGACCTTGTCATCCGGGCCGCAGCTTTCCTGCGGCGGGAGGAGCCGTACAGCCCGGTGCCGTACCTGATGCTGCGGGCGCTCCGGTGGGGCGAGTTGCGGGCCGGGGGCGACCAGGTGAATCCGGCACTGCTGGAAACGCCGCCCACCGAGATCCGCCAGCGGCTCAAGCGCGCGGCATCAGAAGGACTGTGGGAGGAGGTGCTCGAAGTCGCGGAGACCGCCATGGGAATGCCGTGCGGCCGCGGCTGGCTGGACCTGCAGCGCTACGCGGTCCGGGCGTGCAGCGAGCTGGGAAGCTGGTACGATCCGGTGGCGCAGGCCATCCGCTCCGAGTTGCGCGTCCTGCTGGCCGACTATCCCGGTCTCCCGGACCAGACCCTTACGGACGATACGCCCGCTGCCAACAGGGAAACGCAGGAGTGGCTCGCCGGTCTGATCACGCCTGCCGCGGCGCCGGCGGAGGCGCTTCTCTCCCTGGCTCCGATTGACGCCGGCGAGGAGCAGGAAGCCGGCGAGCTGGCGCCGCCCGACGCGAGCGAACTGGCGGAGGCGGCTCTGCGAGCCGGGCGCCATGACGAGGCTATCGCGATCCTCTCGCGCGAGATCGCCTCCGCGGGCAGCGGGCGGGAGCGGTTCCAGCGCCGGCTTCAGTTAGCCCGGGTCTGCCTGGCTTCCGGAAAGGAGTTGATCGCATTTCCGATTCTGCAGGATCTGGCGGCCGAAATCGAGAACCGGCGGCTCGAGGAGTGGGAGACCCCGGAGGCGACCGCCCAACCCCTGGTGCTGTTGCACCGCTGCATGACGGTGCTCCGCCGTCCGGACGAAGAGAGGCAACTCATCTACGGACGGATTTGCCGCCTGGACCCGGTCCAGGCGATGTCCTGCGGGTAAAGGCGTGGCGCGACTCGATCTCGAACCCGTTGTAACGCTGTCCGTGGTTGACAGGCTGATTGACCTGGAGCCCAGGAACCAGGCCGAGGCCAGGCTCACCCGGGCCCAGTCGCTGCGAGCGCTGAAAGCTTCACTCAAGCGGGACCTGGAATGGCTGCTGAATACCCGGCGGAACCCCTCGCTGGAGGAAGGCGTGTACAAGGAGCTCGAGCGCTCCGTTTATGCTTACGGCCTCCCCGATATCACCGCCCTGGGACTCAGTTCCATCAAGGACCAGAACCGGCTGCGGCGGTTCCTGGAAGTGGCCATCTCGACCTTTGAGCCCCGCATCAGCGGCGCCCGTGTGCGCATGGACGCGCTGCCGGGGGTGTCCCGCGGCATCCGCTTTCACATACAGGGGCTGCTGCGGGTGGCCCCCAGCCCGGAACCGGTTGCCTTTGACACCGTGCTGGAGCTGCCGAGCGGGCAGTACGAGGTGAAGGGAGAGTAGAATGCGCGACGACCTGCTGGTCTATTACGAGCGCGAACTCACCTTTCTCCGCCAGATGGGGGCCGAGTTCGCCGCCCGCTATCCCAAGATCGCCGCACGCCTGCAACTCGAGCCGGACCGGGTGGAAGACCCGCATGTCGAGCGCCTGGTCGAAGCCTTTGCCCTGCTGGCGGCCCGCGTTCACCTCAAGATCGACGACGAGTTTCCGGAGATCACCGACGCGCTGCTCAGCGTCGTCTATCCGCACTACCTGCGGCCGGTTCCGTCCATGTCCGTGGTGGAGTTCCACCTCGATCCGGAACAGGGAAAACTCACCTCCGGCTTCAGGATTCCGAAGCATTCGCCGCTGCTGACCCGGCCGTTCGAAGGCACGCCCTGCCGTTTTCGCACCTGCTACGACACCACCGTGTGGCCCGTGCAAGTGGCTGCGGCCGAGTGGGCCGCGCCCGAACGGCTGGATCCTCCAGTGCGCGCTCCGGAAGCGGCGGCGGCCCTGCGCCTGGAACTGGAATGCCTGCCGGATGTCAGCTTCGAACGTCTGGACCTTTCGAGCCTGCGCTTCTATTTGAACGGAGAAAGCAATCTCGTCCACACGCTCTACGAGTTGCTGGGCAACAACTGCGCCCGCATCCTGGTTCGCAATCCGGAAACCCGCGCCCGCCAGGAGCCCCTGGTGCTGCCGTCCGGCTCGCTGCGCCCGGCCGGCTTCAGCGAGGACGAGGACGTGCTGCCGTATCCGCGCCGGTCCTTCGCCGGCTACCGCATTCTCCAGGAGTACTTCAGCTTTCCGGAGAAATACTTCTTCTTCGATCTGGCGGGGCTGGAGCGTCTGGCGATCGCAGGCTTCGGGTCGAGAGCCGAAGTGATCGTTCTCATCTCGCCGTTTGAGCGCCACGACCGGCAGCAGATGCTGGAAGTCGGCGTCAAGCCCCAGACGCTGAAACTCAACTGCTCGCCGGTGGTCAACCTGTTTCCGCAGACCGCCGAACCGATTCTCCTGGACGGGACGCGGTACGAGCACAGGGTGATTCCGGACGTGCGCCGGCGCCGCCTGATGGAAGTCTATTCCGTCGACGAGGTGATATCCACGCGCGCCGGCTCGCGGGACGTGGTGCGCTACGAACCCTTTTTCTCCTATCGCCACGGCGCTTTCCGCAATGGCGGCCAGACCTTCTGGCACGCGCGCCGCCGCCTGTCCGCTCAGGCGGCCGACGAGGGTTCGGAAGTATATCTCTCGCTGGTGGACCTGACCGGAGATCCGGCCGCTCCGGGCGGCGATACTCTGACCGTGCGCTGCACCTGCTCCAATCGCGACCTGCCCTCGCGGCTGCCGTTCGGCCAGCCGCCGGGCGACTTCGAACTGGAAGGCCAGGCGGCCGTGAAGCGCATCACCGCCCTGAGGAAACCGACCGCCGCCCTGCATCCGCCGCTCGGCAGGAAAGTCTTCTGGCGCCTGATTTCCCATCTTTCGCTGAATTACCTGTCGCTGGTCGACGAGGGCAGGGAAGCGCTTCAGGAGATTCTGAAACTCTACGACTTCACCGGCTCTCCGTACCTGGAGAAACAGGTGGCCGGAATTACCGCGCTCCAGTCGCGGGAGCATTTCGCGCCGGTGCGGTCCGGCCAGGGAATTGTGTTTGCGCGGGGGCGCCGGGTCGAAATCGAACTCGATGAGGAACAGTTCGTAGGCGGCGGCGTGTACCTGTTCTCGAGCGTGCTGGAACGGTTCCTCGGCCTGTACGCGGCGATCAACGCCTTCAGCCAGCTGGTGGTCCGCACAAGGCAGAGAAAGGAGGTGCTGCGCGAATGGCCGCCGAGAGCAGGCGAGCAGACCCTCCTGTGAAGGCCGGCGAGGCAGTCACCGCTCTTGTGGCCAGTCCTTGCCGCTTCGAGTTCTTCCAGGCAGTGCGCCTGTTGAAACTTGCCGGCCGGGGCAAGACGCCGGGGCTGTTCGCCAGTCCGGCGGCCGAGTGCGTGCGTTTCGGCGCGCATCAGTCGCTCGCGTTTCCGGCCGGCGAGATCCAGTCTCTCACGGTGCGCGAGGACGGCCCGCCGCTGATGCGGGTGAATTTCATGGGCCTCACGGGCCCATCGGGGGCCCTGCCCACCGTCTACACCAGCCTGGTCCTGGACCGGTTGCGAGAGCGCGACGCGACCATGCGGGACTTCTACGACCTGTTCAACCACAGGATCATCTCGCTGTTCTACCGGGCCTGGGAGAAGTACCGGCTGCCGGTGGACTACGAGAGCGGACGCCGCGGCGGGCTCACCCACTATTTTCTGGATCTGCTGGGGCTGGGGACCCCGGGTCTTCAGAACCGCCAGGCCGTAGCCGACGAGACCTTCATCTTCTACTCGGGACTGCTGGCCCAGCGCCCGCTGTCCGCAGCCGCCCTGCGGCAGGTACTGGAGGATTACTTCCAGGCGCCGGCGCGGATCGAACAGTTTGTCGGTGTCTGGTACGCTTTGGGACGCGCGGAACAGTGCTGCCTGGATGAATCCGAAACGCTCTCGGCGCAGTTGGGCTGGGGAGCGGTGGTCGGGGACGAAGTCTGGTACCAGCAATCGCGGGCCAGAATCGTTCTGGGCCCGCTCAGCAGGGAGCAGTATCTCGATTTTCTGCCGGGAGGGCCGGCCTACGCGCCCCTGCGGGCGTTTGCGCGTTTTTTTGGAGGCCCGGAACTGGAGTTCGAGGCCAGGCTTGTTCTGAAGCGGGAGGAAACGCCGGTGTGCCGGCTGGGGGCGGAAGGCGCCGACGCGCCGCGGCTCGGCTGGCTCACCTGGGTAAACACCGCCGGGATGGATCGCGATCCCGGCGACACGGTACTCCTGTTATGAACGGAGGCCGCGAGGATAGGCGGTTTTCTGAACAGAACGCGGAGCCGGTTGCTCCGGTTCGGAGGAGGCCAGAGTGAGCATCAATTTGAAATCGCTCATCGGTAAGCTCAATCACAACACCCGGAGTGCCCTGGAGGCGGCCGCCGGTCTTTGCCTGTCGCGGACGCATTACGATATTGAAATCGAGCACTACCTGTCCAAGCTGGCAGACACCGGCGACAGCGACTTCACTCCGATTCTGCGGTACTTCGAAGTCGACGCTTCACGCCTTGCCAAGGAGCTGACGCGCAGCCTGGACAAGCTCAAGTCCGGCAATGCAAGGACGCCGGCCTTCAGCCCGACCCTGGTCAGGATGCTGGTGGAAGCCTGGACCATCGGCTCTATCGACTACAACTCCGCCCAGGTGCGCACCGGCTATACCATCCTGGCTCTGGCCGCCAACGACGACCTGGCGCGGATGATCCGGGAAGTCAGCCGCGAATTCTCCAAGATCGACGCCGCGGCGCTGCGCAAGGACTTCGAGAAGATCGTCGCCACCTCCCGGGAGGAGGCTGCCGCCGGGGAAGCGGCTTCGGCTCTCCCCTCCGACAGGGCTCCGCGCGGGGACGGCAAGACACCGAACCTCGACCAGTTCACCGGGGACCTCACCGCCGACGCGCGGGCCGGCAAGATCGATCCGGTGCTGGGCCGCGATGCCGAGATTCGCCAGATGATCGACATTCTGTTGCGGCGGCGCCAGAACAACCCCATCCTCACCGGCGAGGCCGGAGTGGGGAAGACCGCCGTGGTGGAAGGCTTCGCCGCCCGCGTGGCCGCCGGGGACGTGCCGCCCCCCTTGCGCAACGTCACCGTTCGCACCCTGGACCTGGCGCTTCTCCAGGCCGGCGCGGGCGTCAAGGGAGAATTCGAGAACCGCCTGAAGGGCCTGCTGCAGGAAGTCAAGGCCTCTCCGACCCCGATCATCCTGTTTATCGACGAAGCCCACACCATGATCGGGGCCGGCGGCCAGGCCGGCCAGGGCGACGCCGCCAACCTGCTGAAGCCCGCACTGGCGCGGGGCGAGCTGCGCACCATCGCCGCCACCACCTGGAGCGAGTACAAGAAGTACTTCGAGAAGGACCCGGCCTTGAGCCGGCGCTTTCAGGTTGTCAAGGTGGAGGAGCCGGGCGAGGCGCAGTGCCTGGTCATGCTGCGGGGCATCGCCAGTTCCCTGGAGAAGCATCACAAGGTCCGGGTGCTGGACGAGGCGCTGGAGGCCGCGGTATCGCTCTCCCATCGCTACCTGGCCGGCCGCCAGCTTCCCGACAAGGCCGTGAGCGTGCTGGACACCTCCTGCGCCCGGCTTTCTCTCAGCCAGTCGGCCACGCCCGGACCGGTCGAGGACGCCACCCGCCGCCTGGACGATCTCAATGTCCAGCAGCGGGTACTGGAGCGCGAGGCGGCCGCCGGCGGGCAGCACGCGGAACGGCTCCAGGAGATCGCCCGCCAGAAGGCCGCGGTCGAACAGGAACTGGCGGACCTGCAGGCGCGCTGGGAGGCAGAGCGTGCCCTGGTCGCGCGCATACGGGAGATGCGGGCCCGCCTGGAGGACGCGGCAGTCCCGTCCGGCGGCGGAACCGGGCCGCAGGCGGCGGCGTCCGGGGACGGCGACGCGCTGCGCGGCGAGTTGAAGACCCTGATGGCCGAGTTGGATGCGCTGCAGGGCGACCGGCCGCTGATGCGCGTCACGGTGGACCGCCAGATCGTGGGTGAAGTCATCTCCGGCTGGACGGGCATCCCGGTCGGCAAGATGGTGAAGGACGAGATCTCGACCGTCATGTGCCTGGAGAAGCACCTGGGAGCGCGGGTGATCGGCCAGGATCACGCGCTGGAAGCCATCAGCCAGCGCATTCGAACGTCGCGCGCGAGCCTGGACGATCCCGGCAAACCGGTCGGCGTATTCCTTCTGGTCGGCCCCAGCGGCGTGGGCAAGACCGAGACGGCGCTGGCTCTCTCCGACCTCCTCTACGGCGGCGAGCGCAACCTGATCACCATCAACATGTCCGAGTTTCAGGAGGCCCACACCGTTTCCACGCTGAAGGGCTCGCCTCCCGGCTACGTGGGCTATGGCGAGGGCGGGGTCCTGACCGAGGCCGTGCGCCGCCGTCCCTATGCGGTGGTTCTGCTGGACGAGGTCGAGAAGGCCCACCCCGACGTGCTCGAGCTGTTCTACCAGGTGTTCGACAAGGGCATGATGGAGGACGGCGAAGGCCGGGAGATCGATTTCAAGAACACCATCATTCTGCTTACCAGCAACGCCTGCACCGACGACGTGATGAAGCTCACGGCCGATCCGGAAACCGCACCCGAACCCGCCGCCCTGGCCGCCGCCCTAAAGCCGGCGCTGGATAAGATCTTCAAGCCCGCTTTTCTCGGCCGCCTCCTGGTTGTGCCCTATTACCCCATCCGGGACGAGGCGCTCAAGAAGATCATCCGGCTCAAGCTGGGCAAGATCCAGCGGCGCCTGCGCGAGAATCACAAGGCCGACCTGATCTACGAGGATGTGCTGGTGGAGGAAGTGGCGCGCCGCTGCACGGAGGTGGAGAGCGGCGCCCGGAACGTCGACAACATCCTGACGAATACGCTGCTGCCGGACGTGTCCCGGCAGATCCTGGGCAAGCTGGCCGAGGGCGAAGCGGTCGCGCCCATCCGCGTCGCGGTGGGTCCGGACGGATCGTTTGTGTATTCCTAGGGAGGCCCGTGGTGCCACCGACTACCAGGGGACGGATTCCGGGGCCGCTTCGCGGGGAGAGTTACCCGCCCGGGGGCAGTCCGCGGCAACGGGGCGCGCGGCGCCAGGGCCCGCTCGGGGGCCCCGGCCGGGTGCTTCTGGCCGAACAGGAACGGGTCCCCCAGGACACGGCTTCCGACGCCGTGCCCGCGGCCGGACGGCAAATGACGGAGCCGGACCCGCTCAGCAGCGACATCGCCTCCCTGCGGGATTTCCAGCTCGTTCTGTTCGGCGCGTCCGGCGCTCCGCTGCCGGAAGAGGTCATCCAGGGAAATGTGAATGCCTGTCCGCTGGCAGCCGCGCTGGTGGCCCTGGCGCACACCCGGGCCGCGGCTCTGCAAGGCATGGTGACGGCGGTTCAGGCCGCCATCCAGTCGCGCGCGCTGGGCGACCCGGCCGGCCAGTATCCTCACAGCGCCGGCCGGCTGATCGCCGTGCAGTTTCCGGGAGGCAGCCGGACGGAAGTCAGCAGCCTGCTCTGGATGACGGGCGGCAGGATCGCGTACTGTCATTCCACCACCAACACGGGATGGATGTGTTACATCGAGAAGGCCTACGCGGTCTGGAGAGGCCGTAACGCGTACGACAACCTCAACCGGATCGGCACCGGGGCGGCCGACCGCGAGTCCGATTACACCCCGCCGGACACGCGCCAGGTCTTCATGGACCTGGCCGGCCGCTGCGTCATGGCCCATCTGGAAGCGGGCACTCTCTACGAGGCGGACGACAGTGCGCACAGGCTCACCGCGGCGGGCTTACGCGAACTGCTCAACCGTTCCGGCAACCGGCCCACCATCGCGGCCAGCCGCGCCGATACCAATGGCCGGAACGGCATCGAGGCGAGTCACTCTTATGCCGTGATGGGCCTGGAGGAACAGGTGATTCACCTTCGCAATCCCCGGGGAGGAGAGGCTGCCGGAGTGGACATCCGGCTGCCGCTGTTCGCGGAACGGTTCGCCGCCGTTCTGCAGTCGTCCGGCTGACCGCGTTTGACGAGGACATGCCATGCCAGAAATCACACAGCAAGGCCGCCTGATCGGCATCGACACTCCGCTGGGAGCGGACGTCCTGCTGCTCCGGTCCTTCACGGGCACGGAAGGGATGAACCGGATCTTTCACTTCCACCTCGACCTGCTCAGCACCAATTTCAACCTGAATTTCGACGACATCATGGGACGGAATGTGACCGTCAGGGTCCGGATCGAGGACGGCTCGGAACGCTGCCTGAACGGGCACATCGTCCGCTTTGCGCAACTGCCGGTGGAAGGGCATCTGGCGAGGTACGAAGCCGTCATGGCGCCCTGGCTGTGGTTCCTGACGCGCACCGCGGACTGCAAGATCTTTCAGGAGAAGAGCGTTCCCGACATTCTCTCCGAGCTGTTCGACGAGTACGGCTTCCCGGACTACGAGCTGCAGTTGCAGGGTTCCTATGAGCCGCGCACCTATTGCGTCCAGTATCGGGAGACCGACGCCAACTTCGTGATGCGGCTGATGGAGGAAGAGGGCATCTTCTTCTTCTTCCGCCATGAGGACGGCAGGCACGTGATGGTGATCGGCGACAACCCTTCCGTTCACCGGACCCTGCCGGGCCAGTCCCAGCTCCGTTTCGAGCACGTCGTCGGTCCCGGTATGGAGCGCGATGAGGACGTTATCTTCGATTGGTGCTACCAGCATGAATACCGGACCGGGAAGTACGCGCTGAAGGATTACAATTTTGAAACGCCGTCGACCGACCTCCTGACCCAGGTTGAAAGCACCATCGACCAGGGCGGCAACAAGAGCTACGAGGTGTACGACCACCCGGGCGACTACCTGAACCGGAGCCGCGGCGATACTCTGGTGCGCACCCGCATCGAAGAGGAGGAGACGCCTCACGAGGTGGTCAACGGGGCCGGCAACTGCCGGGTCCTGGCTGTGGGATACAAGTTCGACCTCATCGAACACGATCGCCAGGACCAGAACCGGGAATACCTGGTGACTTCAGTGACGCACAGCGCGCACAGCGGAGCCTTCATCGCCGGCACGCAGGGCGAGGGCGCTACCTATGCGAACTCGTTTACCTGCATCCCTTCCCGGGTTCATTACCGGCCCTTGCGGGTAACGCCCAAACCGGTTGTGGAAGGCTGCCAGACCGCCGTCGTCACGGGCCCGGCAGGCGAGGAGATCTACACCGACAAGTACGGCCGCATCAAGGTCCAGTTCCACTGGGACCGCCTGGGCTCCCACAACGAGAGAAGTTCCTGCTGGATGCGCGTGGCCCAGTTGTGGGCCGGAAAGCAGTGGGGCGCCATGTACATCCCGCGCATCGGCCACGAGGTTGTGGTGGATTTCCTGGAAGGGGACCCCGACCGCCCTCTCATCACCGGCTCTCTCTACCATGCCGAAAACATGCCGCATTACGACCTGCCGGGCTTCCAGACCCTGGCCTACATCAAGAGCAACTCCTCCAAAGGCCGCCGGGGGTTCAACGAAATCCGGTTCGAGGACAAGACGGGCTCGGAACAGGTCTTCCTGCATTCCGAGAAGCGCATGGACATTCGGGCGAAAGCCTCCTGTTTCCAGACCAACGGCGGCGAGCGGCACATTCTCAGCGGGGCCGGCATCTTCGTGCACGGCAAGGACGCCAACGACGTTCACTTCGACGCCGACCGGTTCGAGAAACTCGACGGCAAGCTGCACGTCTCGGTAGGCGGCAACGTGGTGGGCGAGTACAAAGGCGACGAAGCCGACATCGTCACCGGCAAAGCGGAATGGAACGCCCGGGAGATCCGCATCGAGGCCTTAACCAAGATCAGCCTCAAGGTGGGCGGCAACTGCATCATGATCGATCCCTCGGGCATCACGATCGCAGGCACCCTGGTGAAGATCAACTCCGGCGGCTTCGCCACGGGAGTGGTGAGCCCCGTCATCGAAGACCCCTACGATGCCTCCGGCGCCGACACGGGCGAGCCGGGATATCTCTCCCGGGTGGGGCGGGGCGGCGGGCGCGGCCCGCGCAACCGCCGGCGGGTCGCGGCGCAGCATTACGTGGCGCCCCCGCGTCCCGGCGAGTCGGCCCAGATGCAAGCCATCCGCAACCGGCTGCGGGATTCCGAGGCCGGGCGGCACGCGCTGGAGGTGTACGACCGCTACAACGTGCAGCCGAACTTCGCGCCCGGCCAGGCAGCTCAGTACGCCGGGCACGACAGCACGCCGCCCAATACGGTCTATCTCGATTCGAACTCCGCCAGTCCGGCGACAACCTTCGTGCACGAAATGGGACATGCCGAGGCCGAAAACGAGCACAGCGGAGCCGATGTGCAGAATCAGAGCCGCCAGGACTACGTCGATACCCAGCTTCGGGAGGACGCGCGGTGTGAGAGCCAGGCCTACCAGGCGGAGCAGGAGCTAAGGGACCAGGGGCATACGGACAACCACGCCACCGTCACCGAAACCGCCTACAACAACGCCTACAACGCTTCGGAAACCCAGGCCCGCCAGGACCACCCGGAGTGGTCCGAGGAGCAGGTGAGGGAACATGCCCACCAGGACGCCGAAGACGCTATCTACCAGGAATACCAGAATGGCAACATCACCACCGGCAACACGCACCAGCCCTATACCGACTACTGGGGCAATTACTGGGACAGCCAGCATCCGGGAGCGGCGGGCGGCGGAGGAACGCCGTAGGTCATGAGACTGGCGCCGGCGGCGGCTTGTATCATCGCATTGGGCGCAGCGGCCTGCAGCAGCGAGGCGCCGGCGGCCCGCCGTGCCGCGGCCGGCCTCCAAGGGAAGGAAGAGGCAATGCTTGACAAAGCAGAGTTGGCGCAGAGGATCGAAGCAGTGAGCCAGCAGGCGGCAGGCCTGATCCGCCGGCCGGAAACGGTGGTCCGGCAGCTCGCGACCCCGTTTTTCGTCCGCGGCGGCATCTTCCACGTTTCCAGCCGGCCTCCGCTGCGTCCCCTGGTTTTTGCGATCGGCGCGGCCGAACCCGGCTTCGCGGTGCTGCTGGGCGGGAACCCTCCGGGATTCGTGGAACTGGCCTCCCGCGCGGGAGTGCGCCTGGAGACGGAACTGAACCGCGTCGCCTACGCGACCACCTTTCTGGAGACCACGTGCGATCTCCTGAGCGGCTTCCAGATCCCGCACTCCTTCGACGATATAAGGCCGATGAACAAGCCGAAACCGGAGGAGCAGAAGAGATTCGAGGAATTGCGGCAGAAGTACAGCGGCGTCATCCGGCCGCCGGCAACCTCCGCCCAGGATCCCTGGGCCGTCACCCTGTTTGCCGTGCGCAGCCGGAACCTGGTGGCCATTCGCGCCAGGGTGCAGCCGGACGGCAGGATCGAGGTGGAAGAGAAAGTGCTCGAAGAAGCGATTCCCGTTCCCTACACGAAGTAGGGTGCCGGGGGCGCGAGGAGAAGGAGAGCGGCAATGTATCCCGCGGCGAGACTTACGGACCCGATCACCCATGACCTGGCGGCGCCGTGCGGCGTGATCGGCCCGGCGGCGCCGGCGCCCTGCGCCGCCTGCGCGGCCACCCCGGTGGTCATCGAATTCCTGCCGGCGGCCCACGTGAACTGCAGCGTGATCTGCACGGGAGCGATCAGCGGCGGCATCGTCCATCCGCCGTCTCCCCCCGCTCCCATCGTCACGGGGTCGCTGACTGTCCAGACCCATTTTCTCCCGGCGGCCCGGTGGACCCCGGCGCCGGACACCGGGGCTTGCGGCGTCTTTCTGGGCAATGTGGCGCTGGCCGCGACACGTAAGACCCTGATCGGGGGCTAGCGATCCATGAGTTGCACGCGGCCCCTGAACATGGTCGTCCTGGCGCCGCAGGGGGTCTTCATCCCCCTTTACGTCGCCGCCGGCGCCGGCGACTTTCGTCCCACCGACCGGCACGTCGACGTCCTCAAGCAGACCCTGAGCGTGGCGCCCGTGGAGCACCTGCGCAAGTTCGCGGGCGCACGAGGAGTGATCCGGGCATCCGGCCGGCAGTGCTCGCCGGCGCGGGGCGGCGGATCGGATCCGGCGCCCTGGATTCGCCTGAGCGCCGTTTCATTCGACGATCCTCTGAACCGGAACGTCAATGTGACGGCGCTGCACGAGTTCGGGCACTGTGTGGATTACCTGTATGGCGCGATGGCGGGGTTGCGGAGCCGCCATCCGGATCTGTACCGGCTGTTGAGCGGCACGGCTCACACCGGCCGCACGCAGGGCCCGGGAGAAACCTTCGCCGACTGCTACCTGATCTTCGTGGTCACGCAGCTTGCGCGGCGGGCCTACCGGCATCCTGCCGATCCTGGGGCGTACGAGGGCGACCGGGCCAACCGCCTTTTCGAGGCCTTGATCAACAGCCCGGCATTCGACGGCTGGAACGGAGCGCTGAGCGGCCTCCGGCGCCAGGCGCCGCCCGGCACCGCGGCGCCGCCGCGGGGAGTCTCCGGCCGGGGTTAATCCCGGTGGAAGGCGGGGAAAGCCGCTTGGACGGAGCTCAAGCCAAGGATCCAGCACTTGGACTTAGAGCTAACGACAGACGCTTCGCGTTCCCGACGGAGTTGGACCCCCCTCTTTCCGACCAGCATTCGGTTGACTCGCGCATGCTCCCGCCTCCCCGAATCGCGCAGTGGTTTCACGGAGAAAAGGGACTGGGCCGCCGCGGCTCAATTCCACTCGACCGAAGCGTGAAGATCGTCACCTTGCCGGGCGCCCGTGGTGGAATGTAAGCTTCATTACCAGCGGGAACCGGATATCGTGGATGTATGCGGACGAGGGGCTAAAGGAGGTGGTATGTTGCCACGCAGTCATCCGGGCCTCGCTGTCACTTTGCTCTTTATTGCGGGAACAGCCTGGTCCCAGGAATTCCGGGCCACCCTGAGCGGGCGGCTCACAGATCCCAGTGGCGCGGGGATCGCAAACGCGAAAGTCAGCGCCGTGAACACGGAAACCAACGAGACGGCGCTCGCCACCTCCGCCGCGAGCGGCGATTACACGATTTCCTTTCTGAAGCCGGGCGTGTATACCGTGCGCGTCGAGGCCAACGGATTCAAGACCGTGCGGCGGGAGAACATCGAGCTGTTCGTCAACGACCGCAAGACGGTCAGCTTTGAACTGGCTGTGGGGAGCCTGCAGGAGTCGGTGACGGTGACGGCGGAGGCTCCCATGCTCGACCAGGAGACGGCCACCCGCGGCGGCGTGATCGAGAACCTGCGGGTGACCGAACTGCCATTGAACGGGCGCAACCCCTTCATGCTCTCCAACCTCACGCCGGGCGTGGTGTTCGCGGGCAACCCGGTGTTCACCCGGCCGTTCGACAACGGCGACAACGCCAACTTCTCCATCAACGGAGGCCTGCGGCAGACCAACGAGTTCCTGATCGATGGGGCGCCGGACAACGCCGTCACCGACACGGCGGGCGACCGCACGCGTGCCAGCCAGAACGTGGCCTACATCCCGGCGGTGGACGCGACCCAGGAGTTCAAGATCGTCACGAATTTCTACGACGCGCAATACGGGCGCACGGGCGGCGGCATCATCAACGTGACCACCAAGTCGGGGACCAACGAGTGGCACGGCTCGGCGTACGAGTTTCTGCGGCGCTATCAACTGGACGCCAATTCGTTCGCGCAGAATGCGGGCGGGCGGCCGCGCTACGCGGTGGACCCGGTGACCGGGGA
Source organism: Bryobacterales bacterium (assembly GCA_020852755.1). Taxonomy (GTDB): domain Bacteria; phylum Acidobacteriota; class Terriglobia; order Bryobacterales; family Bryobacteraceae; genus JADZAF01. Next base: position 15,417 of record JADZAF010000138.1, on the reverse strand, counting down.
GAACCTGGGCGGGCACAAGCTGGATCAATACGGAGGCGTGATCAGCGGCCCGGTGCGAATCCCCAGGCTGTACAACGGAACCGACAAGACCTTCTTCATGTTCGGCTTCGAGAACTACCTGGAGTCGACGCCCTCGCCCAACCTGGTGTCGGTGCCTTCGCCGGCCGAGCGCGGCGGCGACTTCTCGGGGAGCGGCGTAGCCATCCACGACCCGTTCTCCACGCGGGTGAACCCGGCGTTCGATGCGAGCCTGGCGGCGAGCGCGAGCAACCCGCGCTACCTGCGCGATCCGTTTCCCAACAACCGGATCCCGCAGAACCGCTTGAACCCGGCGGGCGCGGCGATCGCCAACAGCTATCCGCAGCCGAACACGGGCAGTCCGGGGCAGCGCTTCAACAACTACAACACCGGGGCGAACCTGAGCGACGACAAGTTCCGCAACTGGATCGCGCGGGTGGATGAGAACTTCAGCGTGAGCCAGCGGATGTTCTTCCGCTACGCGCGCAACCGGCGCGACCAGGTGGATAACGGCTATCAGAACTTCACCGGGCCGGGACTGGACGCGCAGGACCCGCTCGTCCGGCTGAACGACAACGCCGTGGTGGATTCGGTGACGGTGCTCAGTCCCGCGGCGATCCTCAACCTGCGGGGCGCCTTCACACGCTATATCGAGGAGGCGCGGCGGCGGCGGGTATGGGGCTTCGACATCACGCAACTGGGCTTTCCCGGGAGCTTCGCCAATTCGCGTTTCGACCCCATCCCGCCGCGGATTGAAGTGCAACAGTACCCGGAGTGGGGCAGCCGCAACCGGCGGTACAACGTGAGCAACGTGCTCAGCTTCCAGCCCGGCATTTCACTGATCCGGGGCCGGCACGCCTGGAAGTTCGGAGGAGATATCCGCGACGTGCGCTTGAACACGGCGAGCGGCTCCTTCGTATGGGGCGGCGGCCAGTTCCGCTTCACACGCGATTTCACCCAGCGGGTGCCCGACGTGGCCGAGCCGAACTCCGGAGCGGCGCTGGCCTCGCTGCTTCTGGGAGCGCCGGACGGCGGGCAGATCCAGTTCACTCCCAGGCTGGCATATCGCTGGGGCTACTACGGTCTCTACCTGCAGGACGATTTCAAGGCGACTGCGCGCCTGACCTTGAACCTGGGGCTGCGCTGGGACGTGGAGACGGCGCCCACCGAGCGCTACAACCGGATGAACCGCGGCTGGGCGTTCGCCTCCCCGAGCCCGCTGGCGGGGGCCGCACGGAGCGCCGATCCGGCAGACTGCCCGGCCTGCGCCAGCCTGACGGGGGGGCTGCTGTTCGCGGGCGAGAACCGTTCGCGCGGAGCCTTCGACAACGACTTCAACCACTGGCAGCCGCGCATCGGCGCCGCCTATCAGCTCACGGACAGAACGGTTCTGCGCGGCGGGTTCGGCGTGTTCTACCTCCCGGAGGCGGCCTTCGGGGGCGTGGCCGGCTTCGCCGCCGACACGCCTTTCGTGGCTACGCTGGGCGGGGGAGCGGACCAGTTCATCCCGGCCAACCGGCTGGACAATCCTTTTCCGGGCGGCCTGTTCCAGCCGGCGGGCTCGAGCCAGGGACTGATGACCTTCGCGGGACGCAACGTGATCTTCACCGACGTGGGTCGCGAGGTTCCCCACGTGCGGCAGTTTTCGGCGGGGATTCAACACCAGTTCCCCTGGAGCGTGCGGGTGGACGCCTCCTACGCGGGCAGCCGCACCCATAACGTCAACACCAACACCAACCAGGCGGGCGGAGCGCGCAACCTGAACGTGAACACGGTGGAGCAACTGGCGCGGGCGCGCCAGGACCCGAATTACTTCAACCAGCCGGTAGCCAATCCGTTCGCGGGCCTGCTGCCCGGAACCGGGTTGAACGGGGCGGCGCTGGCCCGCTCGCAACTGCTGAAGCCTTTCCCGCAGTTCGGCGACGTCTTGCTGGCGGGGGAACCGGTGGGGCGCACCTGGTACGACGCGCTGCAGATCAGCGTGGAGAAGCGCTACACGGAAGGACTGGTGATGGTAGCGGCCTACAGCTGGTCGAAGAACCTGGAGCAACTGGCCTTCGCGAACCCGCAGGACGCGCACCCGGTGAAGAACCTGGCGGCACAGGACCGGCCGCACCGGCTGGTGCTGAGCGGATCGTGGGAACTTCCCGTGGGACGGGGGAAGAAGCTCGGGAACAAGATGGGGCGCGGGTGGAACCTGCTGGCCGGCGGCTGGCAGTACAACTGGATTGCGACCCTCCAATCCGGGCTGCCCCTGGATCTGCCGGGCAGCGTGGACGCACTGCGCAGTCCGTCGCTGGAGGGCCGGACGAAGAACTTCTGGTTCAACACCTGTGTGGCCAACGTGGCAGGAACGGCGGCCTTCATGCCGGACCCGGCGCACGGCTCCTTCAGCGTGCCGTGCAACACGCCGGCCTGGCAGCTGCGCGGCCCGTTCACGCTGCGCGGCACGCCGTTCCGGACGGGCGAGGTGCGCGTCCCGACCGAGCCGCAGTGGGACATGTCGGTGAACAAGAAGTTCTACCTCAACGAGCGGATCCATGCGCAGTTCCGGTTCGAGATGTTCAATGCGTTCAACACGCCCGTCCGCCCGGGCCCGATCATCGACCCCACCGATCCGAATTTCGGATGGGTACCGATCGGACAGGTGAACATTCCGAGACAGGTGCAGCTGGGGTTCAAGGTGAATTTCTAAGCCTAGCCCTAGAGAGCGGGGGCGTAGTAGCCTTTGCGGGCCCGGACGACCAGGCCGCGGCGGTTCTTCACCTTCAGTTCCACCGGGTGGAAGAGGCCGTCGGCTTTCAGCGGCTCGGGGCGGTAGAAGATGTTGTACTGGGAACGCAATTCGTTGGCGATGTTCTGGAACGACTGGGCCAGGTCCTCCACTTTAAAGGGGAAGAATGCCTGGCCGCCGGTCTCCGAAGTCAGGTACTTAAGCACTTTGTCGCCGTCGGTTTCGATGCGGGTGATGTTGGTCGAGATGGCATAGATGACGGCGTCGGCCTTCTGCGCCATCTCCAAGGCCTGATCGCGGCTCACCCGGCTCTGGTTGTCGTCCCCGTCGCTGACCAGGATGACGGCCCGGCGGAACTTGTGCCGGGGCTGGTCCTGCAACAGTTTGTCGCGAGACGCATAGTAGATCGCGTCGTAGAGCGAAGTGCCGCCGCCGGGCCGCAGCGCGCGGATACCCTGGGCCAGTTTCTCGGTGTCGTCGGTCAAGTCGGAAACCAGTTCCGCCGCCGTATCGAAGCTCACCAGCATGGCCTTGTCCTGGTGAGGCCGGATCACGCTCTCGATGAACTCGATGGCGGCTTCCTGCTCGAACTTGAACCGGTCGCGGATGCTATTGCTGGTGTCGATAAGGATCGCCAGCCGGAGGGGCAGATCGGTTTCGGCGGTGAACTCCTGAATTTTCTGATCCTTCTTGCCTTCGACGACCTGAAAGTCGTCGCGCGTCAGGTCGGTAATAAAGCGGCCTTTTCTATCGGTGACGGTGAACAGAATATTGACGCGGGTGACGTCCAGGATGATGCGGGTTTGCGGATCGTCGTCCGTATTGCGGCTGGTGTTGCGGGCCGCCGGAGCAGGGGCTTGCTGCGCCCCGAGCGCGCAGAGCGTCGCGACGGCCAGCAGAGGGAGCAGCAGTCTCATGTCTAAATTATACCCGTGCCGGCTCCAGGCCCTCCAGCCAGGCGGCGAGTTCGGGGGGCAGGGGGGAAACGACTTCAACCGGCTCCGCGGTGGTGGGCTGCAGGAAGCGGATGCGGTGCGCGTGCAGGAAGTAGCGATCCAAGGGCGGCCGGCCTTCGACCCGGGCCGGCGCGCCGTACAACCGGTCCCCCACGACGGGGTGGCCGATGCTGGAGAGGTGCACGCGAATCTGGTGGGTCCGGCCGGTCCCGATGCGGACTTCGAGCAGCGTGAACCCACGGTACCGGGCCAGCACACGGTAAGCCGTGGACGCGGCGCGGCCGCGGCCCAGACGCGCCGTCATGCGGACGCGGCGGACGGGATCGCGAACGATGGGGCGCTGGACACGCCCGCTCTCTTCCCGGACGGTGCCGTGCACCAGGGCGAGATAGATCTTCGTGACCGTGCGCGAGGCGAACTGCGCCGCCAGGCGTTCGTGCGCCTGATCGGTGCGGGCGACCAGAATCGCCCCGCTGGTATACCGGTCCAGGCGGTGGACGATGCCGGGCCGCGTCTCCCCTCCCAGGCTCGAAAGCGATCCGAAACGGCTCAGAAGGGCGTTGACCAGGGTGCCCTGGCGGACGCCCGCCCCGACATGCACCACCATCCCGGCCGGCTTGTCGACAGCCGCCATGTCCGGGTCTTCGTAGAGGATCGTAAGCGGGACCGCCTCCGGCGCCGGGGCCGGCGCCGGGCGTTCGGCCGGATCCACGGCGATCCGGTCCCCGGGACGCAGGGTGCAGGAAGCCTTTGCCGGCGCGCCATTCACCCGCACGCGCCGCTGTTTGATCCAGGCCTGCAGCTGCGAGCGGCTGAAACCCGGAAATTTGTTCTGAAGAAAAAGATCCAGCCTCCGGCCGGAATCTTTTAATTCCACCGATAATTCTCTTTCTCCGGCGCTCCTCATTTTGCGGCTTTCCACAATTTGTTAGAAAATATACCTGAAAATGTTCCTCTCCACGCTATTCCTGTGGCTGCAGCTCGGCCCTCCACAGCCGGCCGGCGCGCCCCAGTTATATGAGCAGGCGCGGAGCGCGGTGGTGCGGGTGGACGTGACGGAGACCGGGGGCGCGTTCAGTTCGGCCAGCGGAGTCATCATCGCCCGGGACGGCATGGTGGCCACCAACTATCATGTCATCCAGAACGCCGCCGGCGCTCAAGTTCGCCTTCCGGATGGCCGGCATTTCGATCGCGTGGCCGTGGCCGCCGTGGACCGGCGCCGGGACCTGGCCCTGCTCAAGATCGAGGCGGACGGGTTGAAACCGCTGCCGCTGGGCGAATCCGATCTGCTGCCCGTGGGATCGCGGGTGTACGCCCTGGGCGCGCCCCGGGGGCTGGAAGGTTCGCTTTCCGAAGGCCTGGTCAGCGCCGTCCGCCGGGGAGCCGAGGTCGGCCTGGAATTCGCGGGCACGGACATCATTCAGTTCACGGCGCCGATCTCCCCGGGCAGCAGCGGGGGACCTCTATTGAACGGCTACGGGCAGGTGGTGGGGCTGGTCTGCGGCTATAAGCGGGGCGGGCAGAATCTCAACCTCGCGATTCCCTCCAAGTACCTGGCCTCGCTGGCGGCCGGATGGCGAGGCGGACTGCGCCCGCTGAAAGCCATGGCGGCAACGGCGGCCGGCGAGTCCGGCGCCGCGGCGCAAGTGCTGGCACGGGCCCGGACGCTGTGCGTCTCCCTTTCGGCCGGCAGCGCGGTGCTGCGGGCCGCCGTCGTGCGGCGGCTGCTGGACTGGGGACGCCTGCAGCTGGTGACCTCTCCGGACGATGCCGACCTGGTGCTGCAGCTTGTGCAGACCGGCGGGCTGGATTCCTGGCACGTCAAAGGCAACCAGGCGGCCGCCTGGGTGAGAGACGCGCAGTCCGGGACCGAACTCTGGGCCGGGACCAAGGGCGGCACCTGGCGCCTCAGCGGCTTCAGCAAGGCGTGGGTGGGGCGCGATCTCGCGGAGGAGTTCATCCGCTTCTTCGAGCGCGCCACCGGCGAGTAATCCAGCGGCCGCCGCGGTCTACTGCAATCCCAGCTCGCCCAGGACCTTCGGCGACTCCTCTTCCATGGCGAGCAGGTTGTGGCAGGAGTTGCAGTCCTGCGAGATCTTCCGGCCGTCCCGGGAGGCGTGCTGGTCGTCGTGGCAGCGGAAGCAGCCGGGAAAATCCGTGTGCCCGATGTTATTGGGATAGGTGCCCCAGGTGACGTTCATCTGGGGGAAGATATTGCGACTATAGATCGCCAGGACGCTTTGGGCCGAGCGCCCGACCGCGGCGCCGTTGCCGTCTGCGGCCTGCGGGTAGCGCTCCTTATAGAAACTCTGGAACGCGGCAGGAATGGTCTTGGCCGCTTCCTCGCGGCTGCCGTAGGACTTCTTCAGCAACTCGACCGCCGTCTTCTTCACGAAAGGCAGGCCGGCCGAAATCTCGCCTGCCGCAATGGCCTCATCGACCGCCCGCTCCGGCACTTCGAACACGTGGGTGGGGCGGTTATGGCAATCCACGCAGTCCATCACCCGCACGGGCAGCTTGCGAACGTCCTCCGGCCTGGCTCCTTCGGCGAAATACTCGGTCACCTTGCCGGACGCGTCGCGGTATCGCACCCAGGGGATCACCTGGCGCTTCTCGTCCGCCGGGGCATACTCCACGACAATGCCCTGGGCCACGTGGAAGCCGTGAATGCCCGGTCCTCCGTTGCCGCCGCCGATGTGCATCATGAGGACCGACTTGGTGCGGGTGTTCTTCTCGTCTTCGGCGAAGTGGGAGACCACGCGCAGGCGGTCTCCGCCGTATTTCTGGGGCCAGTGGCACGCTTCGCAGGTCTCGCGCGCCGGGCGCAGGTTCTCGACGGGAGCGGGAATCGGGCGCGGGTAGGTATTGAGAGCCACCGCGAATACCTGGCCGACACCGGAGAGCTTGCTGCGCACGAACCAGGAGGCTCCCGGCCCGATGTGGCACTTCACGCACTCCACCCGGGCGTGCGGCGAATTCTGGTAAGCGGTGTACTCCGGCGACATCACCTGGTGGCAGGTCAGGCCGCAGAAGGTCACCGAGTCCATGTATCCCACGGCGCTGTAGGTCAACTGGCTGGCGATCACGCCGTTCACCAGCGTGGCGCCGATCACGAACCAGACCAGGCGGCGCAGGTCCGCGTTACGCCAATCCAGCGGCGGAAGCGGCGCCGCGCGGCCGCGCTCGCGTCTCCGGAGCACGTAAATTCCCAGGGGAATCAGCAGCAGCCCGGTGATGAATACTCCTGGCAGCACCAGGAAAAGCAGGATCCCGCTGTAGGGGTTCTCCACTTCGCCGCGCATCAGGGTGGGCAGCAGGAAGAACCAGAAAACCGAGGCGCCGGTTACCAGGGCGACGCCGATGAAACTGATCCAGTTATTCGAGAGATGCACCAGGGGCGACAGCCACCCCCGCCAGGAACTGCGGGTCTCACCGTTCATGCTGTTCACGGTCCGTTGGGTTGTGCTGCGCTTCCGAACTGTGCGACTGGCCCGGCCGGACGCTGTAGCCGGTCAGCCACGCGGTGTCGATCGGATAAACATCCGGGTCGAGCATGATGGAGTAGAAGTGCCAGACGACGATGGCCAGCGTGGCCAGCACCGCTTCGTAGAAGTGGATGGCCGTGGCGGCGTCCAGGAACTCCTTGGGCAGCCAGGCCAGCATCAGGTTGTTGGCCCAGAGCATGATCCCGGTGATGGCCATGATCACCGTTCCCCAGGCCACCGCCCAGTACTCCGCCTTCTCGATATAGCTGTGCGCTGAACGGTAGGGCCGCGTCCTGCGCAGGCCTAAATTGTACAGCAGCCCCTGGACGCCCTCGGTGATGTCGCGACGGCGGGGCAGCAGTTCCATCCAGTGCTGCCGCAACGCAGCGCTGAACAGGAGGGTCAGCAGGTGCAATCCCGCCGCCACCATCATCACCACCGCGGCGCCGCGGTGCAGCCAGCCCCGCACGGGCCAGCGATGCTCCCACACGACCAGCGGAGAGGCCCACCACTGGTCGGGGTATTTCAGCGCGAAGCCGGTCCATACCAGCAGAGTGAAGGAAACCAGCAGCAGGCCGTGCTGCAGGCGCTCGAGCGGGTACATGCGCAACTCACGCCGGGGCGGGGGCGCGACCGCCGGCCGCGTGGGCCTCGCGGAAGCGCGCAGGCGGAGGGCGTAGACCTTGCGCAGCCAGTCGCCGCCGTTGTGCAGGATCATCAGCCCGATGGTGAGCGGAATCAGGACCAGGTAAATCTCGCGGATCCAGACAATCGACTGGGGTTCCACGCGCCCCTCCACCAGGTGGATGGGGCCCAGCGCGAAGCGCTGCCCGGCGCCCGGATGGCAACTTCCGCAGGTCTCCGGCAGGTTCTTCGGATGGATGGTCGACTTGGGATCCGAGGAGGCCAGGATGCTGTGGGTTCCGTGGCAACTGGCGCAGTTGGCGACGCTCTGCGATCCCGCCCGGGCGGCGAGACCGTGAAAGGACGCGTCGAAACTGACGATCCGGTCGGCCGGCATTCCAAACTTGCGGGCCAGGCGCACGTCTCCGTGGCAGCTGGCGCAGGTCTCGCGAATATGGGCGGGATGCACCGGCGAGGTGCTCACCTTGGGCGACTGAATGGAGTGCTCGCCGTGGCAGTCGGTACACAGGGGCGAACTCAAATCGCCGCGTGCCACCGCCTGGCCGTGCACGCTGGTCTTGTACTGCTCGGCAATTTCGGAATGGCACATCCCGCAGGTTTCCGGTTCCGCGCGGCGGAAGGCGGGCTGGCGCGCCGGCACCAGTTCATGGGCGTCGCCGTGGCAGATCCCGCAGTCCGGCGCCGCGGTGTTCCCCTTGCGAGCCGCCTCCGCATGAACGCTGCGGGCGAATTGCCCGGCCACCTGGGGATGGCACTCCGCGCACCGCGGCTTGGCCACGCCGGGCGGGTGCGGATAGGTTTCCTTCTTGGGATGGCAGGTGGAACAGCTCACTTCGGCATGCGCCGACTTTGCCAGCTTGGCGCCCTGGTCGTGGCAGCCGCTGCAGGAGTCTTCCGTCTTGGTCTGGGCCGGGCAGACTGCCACGAGCGCGAACAGCACGACCAGCAGCCGGACCATGCGGGCGACCGGCCGAGGCACAGTAGACCTGGTTGCCGGGACTCGACCGGTCATCTTGTCACCTGACCACGGTGGTCGCGGAACTCATCCAGACCTTGTAGACATAGAGGCCCGCCAGGAACAATCCGTAAAGCACGGCAGCCACGGTAAACAGCTTGCCCCAGCGGTCCACGACCATCAGCTTCTGAGCGATGACGGCCTGGTGAGCCACCATGCCGGATTCGGCTTCCTGCACATGGATGACGTCGTCCTCTTCAGAGGTCAGCCGCTTGCGCATGACGAGCAGGACCACCACGGCGATCAAGAGCACGCCGAGAATCACGAGGTAGGGAATCCAGTTCATATTGATTGATGTCCTTTCCGGAAAAACATAATAACGGAAGAAACATAATAGTCAACGCCGGGGCCTCCCGTCACGGCTGCGAGGGGAGCGGGCAGGCTATTCTTCACAGGACCCGCCGCCCTCCGCATACCCCGCCCTCCGGCGCTCCCGGACCATCCCGGCCGCGCACTCCGGCCGGGGTATTTCAGATCTCTTTCCCGGAGCCCCCGTCTTTACAGCAGGGGCCGCCGCCCGCCGCCCCGGCCTCGCCGCTGCGGGCCCGCCCGTGGCGCCGGCAGGGCCGCGCGGGAGCGGCCGGCGCGGGCGCCTCCGGTCCGCACCCGGGCTCGTGGGGCGCCCGGAGCCCGGCCGACATGATGGCCAGCATGGCGGTTCCGATGGGCTCATCCTCGAAAACCACGGACACAATTCCCGCCTCCCAGGCCCGGGCCAGGTGCTCGGGATCTTTCCGGGTGATCAAAACCACTCGCTCGGGCGCTTCCAGAGAGGCTGAGTACCGGTCCAGCGTCCGGGCATCCACAACGATCACTCCGCCCTTTCCGGAGTCGGGCGCCGCCACGGCGACCACCTGCCAGGAACCGGCGTCGAACAGGGCCCTCTCCAGGGCTGTCCGGTAAGCCGGGTCTTGAATGGCAAGTTGGACGGTTTGCATCAGGCGGCGTCTCCCCAGGCCTGGCGCCGCTTACTTTTGCGGAGCCTTGTAGCCCTCCAGGGTCTTCTTCTCCTGGTAGTACTTGCCGGCGTCGTTCAGTTCCTTCGACTTGGCTGAGACGTGACAGAACACGCAGCCCTTCTTTTCTTTCTTGGTGTACTCGGGTTTGGCGTAGGAAGCCGTCGTCGCCAGCAGGCCGGCGGCCAGAATCGTTGCGGGAAGAGCGAACTTCATCTTCATGCAGGGGTTCTCCTGAGTGGAACGGTGAGCAATCCGTGTTCCAACGCACCTTGGCGGGAATGCGGGGGTTTGGAGGGCCGCCGACGGGTTAATTCCCCCAAATGCCATCCGGCCGTGGGCGCTTTCACTCAACCTTCGTTTACAGCCAAAGCGGGGCTTCGCTATACTACAGGTAACCGAGCGTGACAAATAGCACCGTTCCCGCTGGGAGGGTAATGTCCAAACTGGCTCCACAATGGCAGCAGGCAAACGTGCTGGAAGCGGTCTTCGACCAGCTTTCCGACGGCCTGGTCCTGTATAACGCGGACCTGAAGATCACGGGAGTGAACCGCGCCGCCGAGAACCTGTTTGGCATGTCCGCCGACGCCATGATCGGGCGTTCGTGCAGCGATGTCTTCCGGTGCAGCATCTGCGACTCGGCCTGCGGCATGCTGGTGGGCCTGGAGGAGACCGCCGCCGTCCCCAACGGGACGGTTCTGCTGCGCACCGCCGGCGGCCAGGAACGCCTGGCCCTGATCCGCACCGCGCAACTGTTCGGCGACGACGGCCAGGTGCAGGGCGCGGTCGCCACGGTCAAGGAAATCACCGGCGAGGCGGCGCCGCAGAAGCGCGAAATCGTGGCCGATTCGCCTGCCATGCGGGAGCTGATGAATTTCGTCCGCAAGGTGGCGGTCACGGAAGCGAACACCATCCTCCTGGAAGGCGAGAACGGGACCGGCAAGGACCTGATCGCCAAGACCCTGCACTACCACAGCCGCCGCCAGGCCGAACCGTTCATCGCCATCAACTGCGCGGCCATTCCCGAGACCCTTCTGGAAAGCGAGCTGTTCGGCTACGAGAAAGGCGCCTTCACCGACGCCCGCTCGCAAAAGCGCGGGATTTTCGAACTGGCCGACCGGGGCACCCTGTTCCTGGACGAGATCGGCGAGATCCCCCTGGTGCTGCAGGCCAAGCTGCTGCGGGTCCTGGAGGAGCAGAGCTTCCGGCGCCTGGGCGGGCTGCGCGACATCAGCCTGGATCTGCGCTTCATCGCCGCCACCAACAAGAACCTGCGCGAGGCGGTCCGGGAAGGGGCCTTCCGCCAGGACCTGTATTTCCGGCTCAACGTGATTCAGATCACCATCCCGCCGCTGCGGGAGAGGCCCGAGGATATCGCCCCTCTGGCCCGGTTCTTCATCGACCACTACAACCGCAAGTTCAAGCGCAACATCGAGGGCCTCACGGAGGAGGCGGCCCGCCTGCTGATGCTGCACGACTGGCCGGGAAACGTCCGGGAGCTGCGTAACGCCATTGAGCGCGCCATGATCCTGGAGGAAACCTCCCTGTTGCGTCCCGCCAGCCTGCCCATCTCGGTGACCCATCCCGACGGCCGCGACGGCCGCGTGGCGGCCCGGGTGGAGATTCCCGACGAGGGACTGTCGCTCGAGGACAACGAGCGCACGCTGCTGGTGCGAGCCCTGGAGAAGACCGGCGGCAACCAGACCCAGGCGGCGCGCCTGCTGCGCATCACCCGGGACACGCTGCGCTACAAGATGAAGAAGTTCCACCTGAAGTAGGGCTTTCGAGGCTCTCCAGGGACGCCCGGCCGGCGCTGGAAATCGTCTATACTAAGAGGGATAAAGTATGTTGATTCTGCTGACCATTATCCACGTCGTGGTTTGCCTGTTCCTGATCATCGTCGTGCTGCTGCAGAGCGGCAAGGCGGCCGACCTGGCGGGAGCGTTCGGCGGCATGGGATCGCAGACGGCCTTCGGCCCGCGCGGTTCGGCCACCCTGCTTTCGAAAGCCACCACGATCTCCGCCGTGGTTTTCATGGTGACTTCGCTTTCGCTTTCGATTCTGGCGACGCGTGGATCGGGCACCGGCAGCACGGCCCTGGAGCGGCAGAAGACCAAACCCGCGGCTCCGGCGGGCACCACCCCCAGCACCGGCCAGCCTTCGGTGACGGTCACACCGGAAGGCGGCGGCCCGGCGCAGACGGTTCCGTTGAACCTGCCCGGGGTTCCGGGCCAGCAGAGCGCGCCGGCGCAGCCCGGACAGCAGGCGCCCGCCCAGTCACAGGGTCAACCGAACCCGGGGCAGCCGGCGCCGCAGCAGAAGAAGTAAAGGTCACCCCATGCGGAGGTGGCGGAATTGGCAGACGCACTAGCTTGAGGTGCTAGCGGGAGCAATCCCGTGGGGGTTCAAGTCCCCCTCTCCGCACCAGATATCCGGCCGCCGTATCAAACAGATGCGGCGGCCTTTTCCTTCCGCGCCCCACACGTGCCGGGACGCGCTTCCCGGCCCCATTGCCGTGGCGTCCCTTGCCGCTTGAGAACGAATCCCCGGACCGGCTCTCCACCGGGGCCAAGCCGGCGCTCGCGGCACTGCTGCGAATCGTCTGGCGCATTCAATCCCCGAAGCGGAACCTCCACCGGATTCCGGAGCGGCCGGACTGGCCCGATTACCTGTTCGCCTGTCACGACCGCGTGACCCTCGGGCCCGTGGCAGCCGCTACTGGCCGCGCAGCGCTTCCAGCGGCGGAACCCCGGTCACCCGTCTGGCCGGAATCCGGCAGGCGAACAGCGTGACGCCCAACGCTGCCCGGCGCGAAACGGGAGCGGAGCCCCGCTCCTGCCGCTTGCTCCGCGGGGATCACTCCGGCGTGATGGCGCCGTGCCGGCGCAGCGTCTCGAGAATCTCCGCCAGAGGCACCTTGGCCGGCGTGAGGCCTGACCTGGCCGCCAGCGCCGCAGCCACACCCGCCGCCTGCCCCATGGCCATGCAGGAAGCCTGGACGCGCAGCCCGGAATTGGCCAGCCGGTCGCTGCTGATGGAGCGGCCGGCCGCCATCACGTTGCGGCTGGAACGGGGAATGAGGGCTCCCAGCGGAATAGTGGGCACGGTGCCCGGCTCGAGCTGCCTGGGGCGTATGCCGCGCTCGTCGTGCAGATCGACCGGGTAGAACGAGTAAGCCACGGCGTCGGCGAACCTGCGCCCGCCGGTGTAATCGTCCACCGTGACTTCGCTCTCGCCCGCGATGCGGAACGTCTCGCGGACGCCGGTCTCGGGCTGCACCCGCTCCAGGCGCAGGTTCTCGAAGCCGGGGAAGGGTTTCAGGAATCGCATCATGCGCAGCAGGGACTGGCGGCCGCGGATGTTGGTTCGAGTGTGAAGCTCGGACGTGCTGGAGTCGGCGTTGGGCACGTGCATGGCGTTCTCGCCGCCGGATGCCAGAAACCCCCGCAGGTCATGCCGGAAGTCCGCCGGTTGGAGGCGGCCGGCATTCACCGCCTGGCGGGCGCCGGCGGCCATGGCGGCCAGGTCGGCGCGCTTCAGGTCGTAGCCGGCGAGCCGGTAGATCAGGGTGCCGGGCTGGGTGGCGGATCCTCGCTGCCGGGGCAGTCCGGCCAGGGCGATGGCCGCGGCGTTGCCGGTGCAGTCCACCAGCTGCTTCGCCGCCACCTCGAGCTCGGCGCCTTTCCCGGCAAGCCGCACGCGCCAGCCGCCCTCATCCTGCTGGATGGACAGGGGCGTTTCGTAGTATCGGAGGTCGACGGCGGCATTCACGCAGGCCTCCTCGGCGATGGCGGCGTACAGGCCGCCGTTCAGGCGCACCTGGTGCTGCCAGTGCCGGGAGCCGTAGGGAACGGAGAAATCGGGCAGGCGGCCGCCGTTCAGTTTCACCGTGGCGCAGACCAGCTCCCAGCCGATCCCGGCGATGATCTGGCGGCCCCAGGCGTGGAACAGGCCGGGAAAATCGACGCCCGCCGTGGTCATGGTGCCGCCCAGCTGGCTGCCCGCTTCCACCAATACGGTCCGCGCTCCCAGGCGGCCGGCCTGAATGGCCGCGATCGATCCCGCGACGCCGCCGCCCACGACAAGAACGTCCGCCTGCAGCGGCCTGCGGGCGGGCGGCACGGTCGGAGTGAGGACGCCGGCCGCCGGGACGGCCCCGGCGGCGAGCAGGAACCTGCGGCGCGAATTGGGAAGCGGATGCGGTGCGTGCACTCTGTTCTCCTGTCGCAAGGCAGTATAGCGGAGCGGCGATGTGCCTGGCGCGGCAGGCGCGGGTTGACGGATCTTGCTGGAAACCAGTACAGTTAAGGTTGGTCCTGCCGTTTCAACCGGACACCGTCCCCATCGTCTAGCCCGGCCTAGGACATCGCCCTTTCACGGCGGTAACGGGGGTTCGAATCCCCCTGGGGACGCCACAAACTAAAGACTTACGCGTCGAAGTCCACCACCGTCCACCACGCGCAACGCTCCAGGAAAGATTCTCTCGCGGCGAGTGTTCCGGTGCGGACGGGCAACTCCTTGCGCGAGTTCACGCGCGGCATCTTCAAGGCATCAGGCGTGGATGCCCCCCGGGGGCTCGATGTCACTCCGGTCGTTCACCGCGGATTGAATCGCCTTACCGGGATCTCTCTGCGCGTAACTCCACAGGGCACACCGGCATTTTCGATTGTATCGAGTGCGTTGCGTTTATTGCGACTGTGTAGGTATACTGAGCTTGGAGGCTGCAATGGAACCCGTCACCCTGCCCGAGTCGGAGGAATCGCAGATCCGGGAACTGAACCGGATGCTTCAACTCGGATCGCCGGCGTTGGTTGGCGCCGATGGCGAGCGCGTCGAGCTGCCGGATTCCGTCTTCCGTCTGCTCAAAGACATCACCCGGAACATGCAGTTGGGGCGAGCCGTTGTTCTCATTCCCGAGAACCAGCAACTGACGACGCAACGTGCTGCCGACCTGCTCGGCGTCTCCCGGCCGTATCTGATCAAGCTCCTCGAGGCAGGCGAACTGCCCTTTCACAAGGCCGGTAGCCATCGCCGTGTTTACCTCAAGGACCTGCTGGCCTACCAGAAACGCCGCAACGCGGCGCGTAAGGCCGCGCTGGACCGCATCGCGAAGGAAGCCTTCGAGTCCGGCCTCTATGATCGCACCGGCATCCCCGAGGGCGGCGAAGACGAATGAGAGCCGACTATCGCGTCGTGCTCGACGCGTGCGTCATACAATCGCCGCCATTTCCCGCCCGAGTCGCTCCAGGGCTGGGAGATCGAGGTGCAGGGACCATCCGCTTTCCTGTGCGGGCTCTACGATCTGGACGCAGGCTTGTTTGTCACCAAGCTGCATGAACAGGCAGCCGCGATCGGAGTGCCGCTCCAACGGTTGCTCCGAAGCCTCGCCAAGAACGTGCCGGGCTTTGTCGATTACTTCTGCGAGGAGCAGGGGATCGACCTCAGCGAGGAAGAGCGAGGCGCCTCACGATGAGCGCCAAGAAGCGCGCGCCGTCTTTCATCTCTACGTCCGCCGCCGGGATATCGAGCCCGCGATCTGGCGCAGGTGCGGGAGGGCAGCAAGCTTCCGCAGCTGCACGCATTCTTCAGATGCTCTTCAACTGGGAGG
>JADZAF010000137.1 GCA_020852755.1 Bryobacterales bacterium | reverse complement strand
GGCGCATACTGGCCGAGGTTGTGCCGCTCGTCCGTGTTGGAGCGGGCCAGGTATTTCGTGGTGTGGTTGAGAACGTAGGTGTCGTCCTTTTCGACGACTCTGCCGCTTTCAAAGACGCGCTCGGTGACGCGCGCGATCGCTGTCGCCATAACCCTCCGTGGTCCTTTCCACGAGCCGGGCAAACGCCCCGCGCGGGCGCACGTATCCTCGCCTTCAGGAAACGTTCATTGAGCCCGGCGCCCGGCGGTCCTGCCCGTGTCCCCAGTTATCCTCTCAGATGTGTTCTATGGACGAATTATAACGGCGGGCCCGGAAGCGGGCAAGAAAATACTCGCTGAATATCGGCCGGTTTTTTCGGAAATGCGCACGGAATCACACTTCGTTGCCGGGACCGCCGAAGAAATTCGCGTCCCTTAGGCCCGCCTTGCCGCTCTGTAATCAGGCATTACAATGGGACGGATGACAGGCGGTGGCTGGCGCCTATTGACTTACGCGCTTGTGGCAGCGGTCCTGGTTGCCGGGGTCCGGCGGGTCGCTTCGGCACAGGGCATGATCGGCCGCGGCGCTGCCGCCATGCCCCGTCCCAAGCCCTCCGGCCGCGTGTTCCCGGTTTCCTTCGCCGACGTTGCCGCGGCTGCCGGCCTCACCGTCCCGCTGGTCAACGGCGGCGAGAAGAAGAGGTACATCGTGGAGTCGATGGGAACCGGGGTGGCTTTCCTGGACTACGACCGCGACGGCTGGCAGGACATTTTCCTGGTCAACAGTTCGCGCTTCGACGGTCCCACCGACGGGCTCACCAACCGCCTCTATCGCAACCATCGCGACGGCACCTTCAGGGACGTGACTGTCAAGGCCGGGCTGCTCCGCTCGGGCTGGGGGCAGAGCGTCACGGTGGGGGATTACGACAGCGACGGCTTCGAAGACCTGTTCATCACCTACTGGGGCCGCAACGCGCTCTACCGCAACCGGGGCGACGGCACCTTCGTTGACGTTTCCGAAAAGGCCGGAGTCAAGGGAGAGCGCGCGCGCTGGGGCAGCGGAGCCACTTTTTTCGACTACGACCGCGACGGGCGCCTGGACCTCTTCGTGGCCAACTATCTCGAACTGGATGTCGCCCGAACTCCGCTGCCGGGCGCCAATCCCAACTGCGCGTGGCTCGGTCTGCCGGTCATCTGCGGCCCGCGCGGGCTGCCCTTCTCCACTAACCTGCTCTACCACAACAACGGCGACGGCACTTTTGCCGACGTTTCGGCCCGGTCCGGCGTCGGGGAGCCGAAGCAAACCTACGCTCTCGGCGTGCTGGCCGCCGACATCGACGGCGACGGCTGGCAGGACGTGTACGTGGCCTGCGATTCCACGCGCAGCCTGCTGTACAGGAACCGCGGCGACGGCAGATTCACCGAGCGCGCTATCTTCCTGGGGCTGGCATACGACGACGGAGGCATGGAGCAGGCCGGCATGGGCGTGGCCATGGCGGACTACGACCGGGACGGGCTGCTCGACCTGGTCAAAACCAATTTCGTCGACGATTATCCCAACCTGTATCGCAACATGGGCAAGGCCGGCTTCCAGGACCGCACCCTGCTGGCCGGTTTGGGCGTGAATCCCCAGTATGTGATCTGGAGCCCGATTTTCGCCGATTTCGACAATGACGGCTGGCCGGATCTTTTCATCAGCGCGGGGCATTTTTTCAACGAAGTGGACCGGCTGGAATCGATTCAGCGCTTCAGGAACCCGCGCCTGCTCTACTGGAATCTGGGCGGCGGCAGGTTCGAGGACGTGGGCGGCCGGGCGGGACCGGGCATCGCCGCGCACCACTCCAGCCGGGGCGCGGCCGCCGGCGACTTTGACAACGACGGCAACATCGACCTGCTGATCATGAACATGAACGAGCCGCCTTCGTTGCTGAAGAACACCAGCAAAGCGGAGAACAACTGGCTGAAAGTGCAGTTGGAGGGCAGGCGGTCCAACCGCAGCGCGCTGGGCGCCAGGATCAAGGTGATCACCGGGGGCCGGCAGCAGAACGCAATCGTCCTGGGTCAGTCCGGCTACTATTCGCACAATGACCGGCGCATGCATTTCGGGCTCGGCAAAGCGGCGCAGGCGGACCGGATCGAGATCGCCTGGCCCAGCGGGCTGGTGGAGAGCTTCGACCCGGTCAAGGCCAACCAGACCGTCCTGCTCAAGGAGGGAACGGGCCTTGAGAAGTAGACCCCTGCTGCTCTGCCTCGCGCTGGCTGTCTGCCTGCTCGCGCAGCAGAGCCTGTTCGAGCGCGGCGTGCAGGCCTTTTCCCAAGGCGATTTCCGGCAGGCCGAGAACCTGCTCCGGCAGGCGGCGGAGAAGGAGCCGCGGTCTTTCGAGATCCGCTTCCTGCTGGGCGCCACCCTGGTCCAGTTGGAAAAAACCGACGAAGCCATCCGCCAGCTGCAGGAAGCGCACGACCTCGACCCGCGCCATCCCGACGCGCTCAAGCTGCTGGCGGCTCAGCACATGACCCGCCGGAATTTCGCCTCCGCCGTCGCCCTGCTTCAGCCCGCGTTGAGCACGCCGCTGGCGGACGAGGAGGTGTACCTGCTGCTGATCGAGTCGCTGCAGACTCTCGGAGATACCAACGGCTCCTTCGCGCTTTCCCGGAAGGCAGCCGAACTGTTCCCCGCTTCGCCGCAGGTGAACTGCTGGATGGGCTTCCAGCTGCAGTTTTCAGGACGCTACGACGAAGCCAAGACATATCTCAACAAGGCGCTGCGCATAGCGCCCGACTATCCGGCAACCTACTACCTCCTCGCCGACATCCTGCTCAAGGAGCAGAGTTTCAAAGAGGCAGTGCCGTATTTCCGGAAAGCGATCGCGGCCAAGCCCGACGATGTGGACGCCCGGATCGGCCTGGGCCAGGCTTTGGCCGGCCTGGAGCAGCTCGCAGAGGCTTTGAAGGAACTCCGGCAGGCGGCCGAGATGGCGCCCGAAGAGGCCCGCGTGCACTTCCAGCTCTCGCGCCTCTACTACCGCCTGGGCGATGAGAAGCGCGCGGAGGAGGAGGCCGAGCTGTCCGTGAAGCTGCGGCCGCCCCAGCCATTGATCGTCGAAGTCCCCTCCGCCCTGCGCGGCGGCCCCTGAGAAAAAGGGGACAGAGGGATTTGTCGCACGCCTGCAACAAATCCCTCTGTCCCCTTTTTCTCGTACTATGGTTAGCGAAAAGGAGCGCGCCATGCGATTCGGAATTCACTCCATGCTGTTTCGAGAGACCTTCGTGGAGAAAGACCTGCCTCTGCTGGATAAGTGCAAGGCCATGGGCTTCGATGCGGTGGAGATCATTCCCTTCGACCCGGACCACTTCCCCGCCGGCAAGGTGAAGGCGGCAGCGGCCGACCTGGGCCTCGCCATCAACACCGGCTACGGCATGCCCGCCGAGTACAACATCATCTCGCCCGATCCGGCCGTCCGCAAAGCCGGGGTTGAATTCTCCAGGAAGCTGATCGACTTGAGCAACGAGGTGGGCGCCGAGGTGTTCGGCGGCATGATTTACTGCGGCTGGGGCTACCTCACCGGCAGGATGCGGACCGAAGAAGAGTGGAAGTGGGGCGTGGAGAACTACCGCCAGGTCGCCTGCTACGCCCTGGAGACCCGGCCCCAAATGGTGCTGGGCATCGAGCCGGTGAACCGCTTCGAATCGCACTTCATCAATACGGCAGCCGACGCGGTGCGCTTCATCCGTGAAATCGGAACGCCCAACGTCAAGGTTCACCTGGACTTCTTCCACATGATCCGGGAGGAGGACAACATGGTCCGGGCAGCAGAGGAAACCGGCTCCGACATCGGCTACGTGCATGCCTGCGAGAACCAGCGCGGGATCCCCGGCTCCGGTATGGTGCCCTGGCTGGAGATGTTCAAAGCGCTGCGCAAAGCCGGCTACGACGGCTGCGTCACCATCGAGTCCTTCGACCCCGACATCGAGGGCGTGGCCAAGCTGTGCTGCATCTGGCGCAAGCTGGCCGATTCACCGGAACAGCTTGCGGTGGAAGGCCTCAGGTTCCTGAAGAAGGTCTACCAGCAGGCGGCTTGACGGGCTTTTCCTGCTCGAGCACAAGCCGCAAGTTCTGCGCGCTCAACCCGACCCGCAGCACTTTGGTGAGCATGGCCTCGGCGGCGGAATCCAGCGGGGTCTCGGACTGGTACCTCAGCCGGACCAGCACGTCTTCGGGAGTCAGGCTTACTTCATAGGAGACCAGCGGCGCGATCTCGGCCGGCCAGACCGCCTTGAGCGGCTGTTCCAGGCGGGCGATCCATTCCCTTCGGGTGGCGTCCAGGTCGGGCGGCGGAGGGGGCGGCTCGGGTTTCCGGAAGCGTTCCCTCAGCAGAGCCAGTTCTTCCTCGCTGGCCACCTTGCGAACCGACACGGTGGCGTCCTTGCCGGTGCGGCGGAGCAGCAGTTTCTCCGCTTCCCGGATCCTGTTCTCGGGCACGCTTTCCGTCACCACCAGGCGGAGGATGACCCGTTCGGGAGTCAGGTCCAGTTGCCTGTTGACGACGATCCCGGGGGGCGCCAGCAGCCTGGCGGCCTCGGCCGCCGCGGTCCGTCCTACCGTCTCTTCCCGCAGCTGGAACAGCGACTGGCGGAGCGGAATAAACAGCGCCACGAGGGCGACCACCAGCATCAGGATGCGCCAGTGCAGCCGGCCGATGTCGCCCAATCCCCGGGCCAGCCCCGCGCTGGTCAGCAGCCGGTAGAGCCGGTCCGTGGAGGCATGCTCCCGGATGGAGGAATCGATCTGGGCGCGAAGCTCCGACACATCCATCCGGACGGCGTAGAACACCAGGAAGGCACTGGCCGTGATGGCCGCCAGGTTGGTCAGGAACAGCAGCCCCGCGCCGTTGATGATCTGCCAGTCGAATCCGCTGCCGGCGCCGAAACCCACCGTGCACAGCGGCGGCATCAGGGCGACCGCGATGGCCACGCCGGGCAATGCCGTGACGCCGCCTCCGCCGCCGCCCCGGCACACGACGATGGAACCGGCCAGCCCGGAGAACAGCGCCACGCCCAGGTCCAGCAGGTTGGGCTGTGTGCGGGCCAGAATCTCGTTGGTGGGCGACTGGAACGGCAGCAGGTAAACCAGGGCGGCCGCGAACAGAATGGCGCACACCGAACTCAGCACGACGTTCAGGAGAGCCTTGATTCCCAGGTAGAGGTCGGCCGCGGCAAGCGCCAGACCTGCCGCCAGGATGGGTCCCATCAGCGGTGAAATCAGCATCGCGCCGATCACCACCGCGGGACTGTTCAACACCAGGCCCAGGGTGGCGATACCGGCCGAGAGAATCAGTTCCAGGGCGTAATTCAGACTGAAGATTTCAGCGGCATCGAAGATCTGCAGGTAGACCCTGGGCTTCGAGGCTTGGTCGATGGCCAGCAGACGCTCCAGGCGCGCGCGGGGACTCGCCTTGGGGAATTCCATTTGTTCCCAATTGTAGAACCGGAAAAGGCCGCCCGCCATCCGACCGGCCAGTCACGGACCGGGCGGCGACCGCAAGGGGAGCTTGCGCTCCCGCCGGTGGCGGCGGTCACCGTTTGGGCGGGGCTGGCTTCTCGCGTTTGCGCGTGCGCAGCGTGTTGCCCAGCATCATGCCCAGCGGCACGGCCGAACCCAACAGCGCCCACTTCAGGCGGCTGTCGGTCTTCTTCGGCATGTCCGGACGCAACACGCCCGCATCGGCGGATCGGGCGATGGGCTTTCCAACCCGCATGTGGTCCCAGTCGTATGCGAATTGTCTCCCGCAATCCAGGCACACTACGTACGTTTCCGAGGCCGGTTCGCCGGGCTTGGAAACCGGTGTGATGGGCCGCGTCATGCGGCGATGCGAGCAACTGAAAAGAAGTTCCAGGACAGAACCGATCATCGTAGCCCCTATTCCCCCATTGTGCCGGAAGCCAACCATCCGGCCCGGCGCAGCCGCCGACGGGCGGCGCCGGTTCATCAAGCTTCAGAACAATCCGTAGCGCCGGCCCATCCAGTACGGCAGCAGATAGTCGATTCCCGCACCTTCAATCTTTCCCTCGCCGCCGCCGAAGAGCAGGAACGGGCTGCGCTGCCAAAGAAAATCGGTTCGAACGCGGTCAGGCACCGCAATCGGTTCACAGGCCCGGTCCTCTCCGCAGGCCGGATAGGAATCACGCGCATCCACCCACGGGTCGCGGCTGGGCCGCAGCAGCCACTGCTCGAGCAATCCCCGCGTCTCCGCGTCCCGAGCGCCGTCCGCCCCGCGCAGGGCCCGGTCGATCACGTTGAAATGGGCGTTGCCATGATCCCGGACGGCGCGCCGGAAAGTGCTATAGGCCCTCTCGTACCACCACCTGTAGTAAGAACTGTCTCCCAGCCGCAGCAGGCTGTAGAGATTGATGGCATCCAGGTTGAACTTGAAGTAGGAGCTGTGGGTGTCCACCGTGTCGGCGGCCACCGCGGTCGCCGCGGAAGACGCCAGGAAGAAGCGGTACATCTTGTACGTAGACTCAAAGCGCCGCGGATTCACCTGCACCCCGATCTTCAGCAGCGCCAGTTGCTGGTCCGCGCGATGCCAGAACACCGTGCTGACCGCGCCGTCGGGCATGACCACCGCCCAATCGTTTTCCAGCAGGAAATCCAGCAGGCGC
Organism: Bryobacterales bacterium; assembly: GCA_020852755.1. Taxonomy (GTDB): domain Bacteria; phylum Acidobacteriota; class Terriglobia; order Bryobacterales; family Bryobacteraceae; genus JADZAF01. The sequence continues at coordinate 3,143 of JADZAF010000137.1, read as the reverse complement.
GTGGCCAGGTCCGCCGCGCGCGCCCGGACCTCGGGAACGTCCACCTGCTCATACGCCACGCTCAAGCCAAAAAGGACGCCGGAGTACTGATCGCGGGACGTGTTGCCCACCCAGAAATATTCGCGGCCTCCGGCGGCGCCGGTGAAGATGCCGTTGGGCGCTTCCTCCTGGATAATGGCCGAAGCATAGGGGGAATCGATGGGCACCAGGCACCGCGCCAGCAGGCCGGTCCCGGTCACCCGCTGCAGGTTCTCGACTCCCTCCAGAACCCGCGCCAGGTTCGCCAGGGCTTCGGCCGAGCGCGTCACCTGGTATCGAAAGGCCTCCGCCGCCAGATAATGCCCGCTCCAGATGGCGGAATCGCCGCAGCGCGAGTAACTGACAATGGCAGAGCTGTCCGCGGCGGCATACACCGGATCGAGAATAGTGCCGTACGGCAGATGCCGCGCCTGAATCGCAGAGGAAATGGACAGCGCTTCGGGTTCCCCGGCCTGCAGGGCCAGGCCCGAGGCCAGCAGGAAGCCGAGCGCCAGCCGCAAGCCGCAATGAAGTCGCATCGATTCCATCTCCCGGTTCAAGCATATCGTTCCCTGCGGCCGGGGTAAAGCCCTGAGCGCGCGGGATAATGGAATTTGCGGCCTGAAGACGCGCAGCCGCATCCAAACGATCATGCTGCAGCCGCTTCGCGCCTGGTTTGGCAAACCCCTCCCGCCCGGAACTCCCGCGCCGCCTTTCGAGCTCCCCGACCAGGACGGAAAGCCCGTGCGCCTGGCGGACCTGCGCGGCGGCAACGTGCTTCTGGTCTTCTACCCGGGCGATAACACTCCGGGCTGCCGGCGCCAGTTGTGCGAGCTGCGCGACCGCTGGGACCTGTTGCTTTCCCGGCACACCCAGGTGCTGGGCATCAATCCCCAAGGTCCCGACAGCCACCGGAGCTTCCGGGGACGCAACCGCTACCCCTTCCCTCTTCTGGTGGATCAGGGCAAGGAGGTTTGCCGCCGGTACCGGGCCGCCGGCCCGATCACCCGCCGCACGGTCTACCTGATCGACCGCGAGGGCATCATCCGTTTCGCCGAGCGCGGCAGCCCTTCTCCGGAGCGGGTGCTGGCGGCGCTGGACGGCCCCGCCGGAGACTGACGCTTACTTCTTCCGCACCTCCTCGAGGCGCCTCTTCAGATACTCCTGGTACTCCGCCTTCAGCTTGGGATCGCTGGGGCTGCCGTAGATCTCGCTCGATTTGTACCTGCCCTCGTCGAACTTCCGGCGCGTCCATTCATCATGGATGTGGGTCTCATCGGCGCGGTCCAGGATGTCCTTCACCATCTCCGGAGGGATGAAGTAGAGCCCCTCCCGGTCGCCTACCACCAGGTCGCCCGGCATTACCGTGGCGTTGCCGACGCGGATGGGAATGTTGATGCCGGTGAGCGTCACGTTGGCGATGGCAGTCGGATGCGCGTGCCGGAAGTAGGCGGGCATGTCCATGTTGGCGATCCCTTCCAGGTCGCGTATGGCCCCGTCCACCACCAGGCCGGCGCCCTTGGTCGCCCGCATGATGTAGTAGAACAGGTTGTCTCCTACCAGCGTGCCGCCCTCTTTCTTGCCGAACAGGTCCACTACCAGGACGTCGCCCGGCTGCAGCATGTCGATCACGGTCTGGTTGCTCAGCCGTGCCCTCCCGGCGGCCTTGGCCCTGGCTCTGGCCACGTTGTCCAGGTCCGGGCGGCTGGGCATGAACTGAGCCGTGAAGGCCCGGCCCACCAGCTTCTTTCCCGGGTGCAGGACCTGGAAACCGTCCTCGTACTGGTTGCGGTAGCCCTTGCCGGGCAGAACACCCCAGATCTCCTCGGCGGACAGGCCGCGCGCCCGCTCGATCAAATCCTCGGGAACCTTGGGACGGCCGTCCGGGAAGCGGTCAAACGGATTCCTGGCGGTGAGTTCGGTCAGGTCCTCCTTGCTGAAAGCGAATACCTGGGCCTCGGCGTCGGGCGCCGGCAGCGCCGCCAGACTCAGGCCCAGGGCCAGGGCCGGAAGGATTGTTCGTCGGTGCATGCATCTCTCCTAGTTGGGACGTGAAACTCCAATCTTAGTATTGGCTGATCGCGGGCGCACCTGGTTACGGCCCGCGTTGATTTTCGAGAACCGATCCTGAAATAATCCCCGGTGAGGCCTCTTCATCCATGCGATTCCACCTTGCGTTCTTCCTGATCGCCTGCACGATTCAAGTTCCGGTTCCGGCCCAGGAGCTATGGGTGGCGGAGCCGTTCACCGCCCAGGAGAGTTTCACGGCCGGCGTGGAAGGGCCGGCCGTCGATGCCCAGGGCAACGTCTATGCCGTCAGTTTCGCCCGGCAGGACACGATCGGAAAAGTCACCCCGGAGGGCAAAGCCGAAATCTTCGTCGACATGCCCGCCGGCAGCCTGGCCAACGGCATCCGCTTTGACCGGCGGGGCATGATGTACGTGGCCGACTACAAGGGCCACAACATCCTGGAGATCGACCCGGCCACGCGCCGCATCCGCGTATTCGCACACTCCGGCGAGATGCACCAGCCCAACGATATTGCCATCACCCGGGACGGCACGCTCTATGCCAGCGACCCGGACTGGAAGAACTCGAAAGGACAGGTCTGGAGAATCGGGCGCGACGGCCAGGTGCTGCGGGTGGCCTCCGATATGGGAACCGCCAACGGCGTCGAGGTGAGCCCCGACGGCCGGACCCTCTACGTGAACGAGAGCGTGCAGCGCAATGTCTGGGCGTTTCGCATCGAAAGGAACGGGACGCTCAGCGGGAAACGGCTGCTGATCGCTTTCCCCGATTACGGCATGGACGGCATGCGCTGCGACGTGGACGGCAACCTGTACATCACCCGTCACGGCAAGGGCACGGTGGCCAAGGTCTCGCCTCAAGGCAGGGTAGTTCGCGAGATTCCGCTGCCCGGAAAGATGCCGACGAACCTCTGCTTCGGCGGTCCCGACGGGCGCACCTGTTACGTCACCGAGGTCGAGCACCGCCGCCTGGTCAGGTTCCGGGTGGACCGCCCGGGTCTGGAGTGGCAGCGCTGGCAGGAGGCGGCCCGCAAGAGGTAAGGACCGGCCGCGGCAGTTCCGGCATGGAGGACGGGCGCAGGGGTGGCAGTGCGGGCG
>JADZAF010000136.1 GCA_020852755.1 Bryobacterales bacterium | reverse complement strand
TTGCGCCGGATCCCAAAGGCGCCCTGGTGCGCCTGGAGGGGCTTCAGTTCAGGGCCAGCGTCCCCCAAGCCCTTACAGCGGGCCAGGGGCAGGTTCAGTTCCAGGATGTAGGTATCACCACCGACGTAGACCTCCGGGAGGGGCAGAAAGTGGTGATCGGGAAAGCCAATGCCGACGCCGCGGGCAGCGCCCTGGTTCTGGTTCTGACGGCCAGAGTCATGGAGTAAAAAGCAGAAGCCCGCCGGCTCTCGACCGGCGGGCTTCCACGGGCGGATCGGACTGCACATTCCGGCCGGCCGCTCAACGCGGCTGGGCAAACACCATGGCGACCTCAACGCCTGCGCCCGTCTTTGCCATTTCCTTTTCGGTGGTGGATTTGCGCATCTCGTACGCCGTGGCATGCCCGGCCAGGGACACCGTCCTCAGGAAGGACGTCGCGCCGTATTTGTGGAAGACCAGGGTTCCCTGGTCGGCAATCGCCGTTTGGTGGCCCATGGGCAGCAAGAGGTACACCCCGGTGCTGCCGTTCACCGCACGGATCGTCATGCGGTTGACGGCCGGAGCGACATCGACCTGGTAGAGGCCGGCGGGGAGCACCTGGTTCCCCACCACGAACTGGAATGGGATCTCCGCCCGCATGCTGCCGGTCTGAGCCAAAACCGGGCCGGCCAGCAGGGTGAGAAGTCCGATCGCGATCAGCGTTACGTTGTGGAATCTTGCTTTGTTCATGGGTTTTTTGTCCTTCCGCTTGTAGAATACGGCCCGCCACCGCTTTCGGAATCGCGGCATAGTCCGCCGCCGCGCCCATGTCGCACTTTGGCGAGGTATGGCGAGGGGCGCCGAGCCGCGACCACCGTTTCCGAGCCGCGACCACCGTTTCCGAGCCGCGACCAAAGGGAGCGGTTGAATATTGGGGCCGATTGACAACATTCCGAGAATTGCATATCATCCTCCCAATATTTAGGGCTTTATGTAAAAAGACTGTACGGGGAGGTTAGTGAGCGATGCGAATGAGAGCAATCCTGGCGTTTGCCTGGGTTCTGCTACTGTCCCTCGTCCCAGCCGCTGCGCAAATCGGGACGTCAACCATTACCGGCCGGATCATCGACGCCACAGGGGCCGTCGTGCCCGGCGCTCAGATCAGCGTGGTGAACACCGCAACCAACTTTACGTTCACCGCGCAGACCAACGAACAGGGTATCTTCCGCGTGCAATCCCTGCAGCCCGGACCCTACCGGGTGACCGTCCAGGCCCAGGGATTCAAGACCGTCGTGCGGGAGAATATCGATCTACGAACCGGCGACACCCTGGCCCTGGATTCGACCCTGGAGGTGGGCGCGGTCGCCGAACAGATTGAGGTAACCGGTAAGCCGCCGCTGCTGGAGACCGAGACTTCGGCCACCGGCACGGCGGTGGAAGGCGTCACCCTCTATAAGCTGCCGATCTACCAGCGCTGGACCAAGTCCACCTTCCAGCTCGTGCCCGGCATGACCCAGGGCGGCTATGCCTGGGGCGGCAACCTGGGCGGATACCACGTAGCCGGCCAGCGGGCCAGTTCGATCGGCTACTTCGAGGATGGCGTGAACGCTCAGGACCAGGAGAGCGGTACGCAGAACATCATGTCCCTTCAGAACTCGCTCGAGGAAGTGAAGGTCCTGACCACCGCGCTTCCGGCCGAGTACGGCCACTCCGCGGGCGGAATCATGAGCGTGGTCAAGAAGACCGGGACCAACAGTTTCCACGGCACCGCTTCCACCTTCGGACGGACCCGCAGCATGACCCACCGCCGCTTCTTCGACCGCTGCAAGACTTCCCAGTCCGACCAGGGCTGCGTGCCTCAGGATTCCTGGTTCATGCTGCCGGATGGCAGCGGCGGAGGCCCGGTGGTTCTGCCCGGCCTCTACGACGGGCGAAACAAGACTTTCTGGTTCGTGGGCTACCAGAAACTGATCGAGAAGAAAGTCAACCAGTTCTACGCCACCACCCCTTCACTCGAGATGAAGCAGGGCGACTTCACCATGGGCGGGATCGGGAACCCGATCTACGATCCGGCCAGCACCCGCCGGCTTCCGGACGGCACCTGGACCCGGGACATCATTCCCGGGGGCATCATCCCCAGGAGCCGCTTTGACCCGGTTGCCCAGAAGATCCTGAGCCTCGATCCCTGGAACGCCCCCAATGTGTCCGGCACTTTCCTTAGAACCGGGCCTAACAACAACCTGCTGTACGACGAGAAATCCCGCACCTTCTACGAAGACTACAACGGCCGGCTGGACCACCAGTTTTCTCCCAACTTCAAGATCTACGGCAGCTACACTTACAACCACCGCAACGGCATCGGCCGTCCGTCCATCATCCGGCTGAGAGACTTCGACGGCGATAACGGGAACGAAACGCCCTGGACCGCCCAGAACTACTCCGTCGGCAAGACCTGGGTGATCAACCCGACCACCATCAACGATGCGCGAGTGGGCTACTTCAGGGCCCGGAACGACAAGCGGGTCCCTTCGTTCGGTCAGGACTGGCCGAATCAGCTGGGCATCCCCAACGTGCCGCAGGACCTGATGCCGCGATTCAACGTGTACGGACTGACGGTCAGCGGGCCGAACCGGAAGATCGGGGAAACTCTTTCCTTCCGCAACGACCTGACCAAGATCGTCGGCACCCACGCTTTCAAGATGGGTTACGAGCTGCTTCGCTTCCGGATCAACTCGAGTTCGCTGACCTATCCCAGCGGTAACTACCAGTTCAGCGGAACCACGGCGGGGCTGCAGGCGACCGGCAACGCGATACCGAACACCGGCAACGACTTCGCGGGATTCCTCTTGGGGTACGTGGGCCAGGCCAGTTTCGAGACCGAGTTGACGAGCTGGCTGCCGCGTTCCTCGATCCACAGCTTCTATTTCCAGGACGACTGGAAGTTCTCGCCCACCCTGACCCTGAACCTGGGCCTGCGTTACAGTAACGAAAGTCCGTTCGACACCAAGTACGGGCTCATGACCAACTGGGACCCCAATGCGACCGACGATGTCGTGGCCGGGGCCAAGGGCGCCTTCATCCACACGAAACAGGCCTTGAACCAGCGGGACAACAACAACTTTCAGCCGCGTCTCGGCCTGGCCTGGCATCCGCTCCAGAAATGGGTCTTCCGGGGCGGCTTCGCGGTCAATACCGTGGACGTGAAGTTCCCATCGAGCCGCGGCCAGTTCGAGGAGTACACGGCGCAGGCGAACCTGCAGGCGCCTCCCGGCGACCCCACCCCGGTGTTCCGCATCAGCTCCGGGCCGCCCAGCATTCCCTATCTCATCCGGCCGGACGGAAGCGCGCCGTACCGCGGCACCAATTACGGCTCGCGCAGCGCCAACATCTGGGATCCGGTTCTCCGGAATCCTTACGTGTTGAACTGGAATGCCAGCCTGCAATACGAAATGACCTCCAATTACCTGGTCGAACTGGCCTACCAGGGCTCGGCCGGCGTTGGCCTGGTCGAGCGCTGGCAGTACAACACCTTTCCCGTGGATTTCGCCAAAAACGACCCGGTGCTGCAAAGCAAGGTGTTTGCCGCCGCGCAGAACTACCGCCCCTACCCCCACTTCGGCGACGTTCTGTTCCGCTCCAACTTCGGCCACTCCACCTACCATTCCGGGACCATCAAGCTGGAGAAGCGCTATTCGCAAGGCGTGACCTTCATCACTTTCTACACGTTCTCGAAGGCCATCACCAGCCAGGATGACGACAACGCCGGCAGCGGAGTGGCTCCGATTCAGAACCGCAGCCTGGAGAAAGCGCGGGCGGGCTACGACCGCAACCACCGCTACTCCGGCCACATCACCTACGAACTGCCGGTCGGCAAAGGCCGGAGGTTCATGAATCGAGGCGGCGTGCTGGACTACATCCTGGGCGGCTATGAGATCGCCTGGGTGCAGTCGCTGGAGAGCGGGAATCCCCTGAATTTCAGCTTCTCCAACAGCCCCTACAACTACTACCCGACGTTTGCCGGCTCACGCCGCCCCAATCTGAATGGGACCCCGAAGATCCGGGACAACTGGCGCGATGTCGGTCCCGACCGCTTCACCACCAACAACGCCAACGCGGTGATCGATATCAGCCCGTTCAGCTATCCGGCCGCGTTCACGCCCGGCAATGCCGGCCGCAACATCACCACCGGCCTGCCGCTGGCCTGGTCGACCGCCTCCATCAAGAAGAACTTTCAGTTCAGGGAGCGGTTTAACTTCCAGGTGCGGCTGGACTACAACAATATCCTGAAGACCTTCAACTTCGACGCGCCGACCAACACGGTCGACCTGCAGAACCCCAGGGCCTTCGGGAAAATCAGCTCGGACCAGCGCACCGCCAACTGGGGCGGCATGCCCATCATGAACCTCCAGGTCAGCCTGACCTGGTAGGCGGGAAAATAGGGGACAGAGGGATTTAATTCGCCCTGCGGGTTAAATCCCTCTGTCCCCTTTTTCTACGCCTGTTCCATTTCCGCCGCGTAAGCCTTCATCTTCTTCAGCCGCGCGCGGAAGGCCTCGTACAGGCCGTCGGAGTGTTCCTTCAAAGTGCGCTGCGAGTTGGTGAAGCGGTTTAGTTTGGTGGCCTTGTCGGACTGCGCGATCCACTCCGCGGGCAGCGACGCCCCTCCGCTCAACGCCCCCGCGAATCCCGTCGCAACCGCGGTCAGGCAGTCGGTGTCGCGCCCCATGTTGACGCCCGCAATCAGGGTCTCCTTCAGGTTCCCTCCGGTCATACGGAACACACACACCGCCTTGGTCACCACTTCATTGGCGTAGCTGTGCGCGTAGGGGATGCCCGCACCGCTGTACATCCCGTCGAACACCTTGCGCATCTCGCGAAAATCGCGGCAGTCCGCGGTCCGCTTCAGGGCCCTTTCGATTTCCCGCACCACGCCCTTGTCGCAATGGTCGAAAATGGCGCCGATCACGCGGTCCACGGTCGCGCCCGGCCGGGTGGCGGCGGCGATCCCGGCCGCGGTCACGGCGGCCCAGCGCAGCCCGCGGCTGTTTCCGGACTGGTACAACTGCCCCACTTCGAAAACGTCGGCGATGGCGTTGGGTACGTCGCCCGCGTTGATCAGGCCGATGGGATGGCAGGAGCGCGCCATGGAAACCAGCCCGGCGTAGTCGCAATACTTCCCCAGGTCCACGGCCGGAATCGGCGTTTTGGCCATGGCCAGCAGGACGGCTTCGAACGGTTCCGACACCATGCCGGCCGACTCCGGCTTGATGTCGCGCACCCAGGTCCCGCGCACGTCTTCGGCCGTCACCCGGTCCTGCTTGTCGATGATGGCCGTGATCATGAGCTTCTGGCGCTCGACGCCATCCTCGGTGGTGCCCGGCTCCCGCAGCCAGCGGTTGCCGTAGTGCTCGTAAGGCAGCAGCCGTTCGAGCGTTCCGTACTGCTTCTCGATCCGGTCGTACGGCCACCCTTCCACGGGGGCGGCCATGGACGAGCCGATATGGCATCCGGCGATGCAGCCGAAGAATTTTTCACGCAGGCCGGCCGGCCCGGCAGCGGTCTGACCCGCGGCCCTGCCCCGGGCAGCCGGCACGGCGGCCGCTGTTGCGCCCAGGAACGTTCTGCGCCCGATTCCACGTTGATCCGCTTGCATGAACCTCTCCGATTTCAGATCTGAAACCCGCAATCTTATAGCCCGAAACGCCGCCGCGCAACCGGGTGAACCTTCTCACCATGGCCCCGGAAGCCCGCTTGCGGCGCTCGCCCGAAGGCGCCGGTCTCGACCAGGCCAAAGCGGAGTTCAGGGACGGCGTGCTCGAGATCACCGTCCCGGTGCCGGAGTCGCAATCCAGGGCCCGGCAGATCCCCAGACGCTGAGGCTCATTCCGCGGCTTGAACTTCCGGGGGCAGGTTTCTGCCGCTGCTTTTCCGGATCCAGCGGTAGAGCGAATACGCGCTGCCCCCGGTGGAGATGGCGATCAGGGCGAGCATGGCGAACTGAAACGAGGGGCTTTCCGCCAGCCGCAGTACGCGCGTTCCGAAGAAGACGCCGATCAGGCCCACCGCCGAGAAGCGCACGGTGCGGGACATGGCGATCACCGCGAACAGCTTGCGCCGGGGATACTGCAGGGCCGAGGCTACCGCCACGAAGGCCGTGAACGGAAAGGGCGGAGGCATCAGCCCGGTCACCACGAGCGCCCAGGCGGCGTTCTTCTCCACTCTCCGCTTCACGTACTCCAGGCGTCCCCGCGGCAGGCTGCGCTCCAGGCCCGCCTCGCCTCCCTTGCGGGCCAGCAGGTCCACCACGCCGCATCCCAGTACGGAGCCCGCCGCGGCCATCAGCGCGTAGTACGGCAGCCTGGCCGCCTCGCGCGCCGTCAGGGCCACCACCAGCAGATCGATTCCCAGAGGCATGAACAGGAAGGAAGAGTCCAGCAGCGCCAGGCCGAGCAGACCGGGACCGCCCAGGTGGACGAGGAAGGCGAACACCTCGTAGAGGAGGGATTTCAAGCCGGTTCTCCTCAGCCTCGTGAAGCAGTTCAAGTCCCACTGTCGGCTTCCTCACCTTCCGCCGGCGGCATGAACCGCTCCTTGCAGTCGCGGCTCGGTAGCTGGCGGCGTCCCAATGCCGCGCATGGCAAACCGCTCCTTGCAGTCGCGGCTCGGTAGCTGCCGGCGTCCCAATGCCGCGCATGGCAAACCGCTCCTTGCAGTCGCGGCTCGGTAGCTGCCGGCGCCGGCCATACCGCGAGCCGCGGCCGGAGGGACCGGTTTGCAGCCGCTTCACCCGCTCTCCCGCGTTGCCAATCCGGCCGCCCGCAATTAGAATCGTTATGTTTCCTTTCGGCTGATTCCATCGTTTTGGAGGCGCATGATGAAACGCCGGAGCTTCCTTTCCGGGACAATTGCGGGCACGGCCGCGGCCCGCGCGGGCGGCAAAGCGTCCAACGGGGTGACCCTCCGGACGCACGAGTGGTTCGGGGACAAGCAGGAGCGCTTCGAGTTCCCCGAGGGCTGGCGCATCCAGGTTCACCACATGAAGGGCGTGGACGCGCCGGTGATCGGCGCGGCGGAGATCAGGCGCGCCATCCAGAATCCGGTGGGAACCCGTAGCCTGCGCGACATCGCGGCGGGGAAGAGCACGGTAGCCATCGCCTTCGACGATCTCACCCGGCCCACCCCGGCCTACGACATCGTTCCCCACCTGGTCGCCGAGCTGAACGCGGCCGGCATCCGGGACGAGAACATTCTCTTCGTCACCGCCTACGGCTGCCACTACCAGATGAACGGCATGGAGGTCGCCAAGAAGCTCGGCCTGGAGGCCGTTCGCAGGCACCCCTGGATCAACCACAACATCTGGATGAACGTGGTGGAACTGGGCAAGACCAGGGCCGGCAACCGCATCGAGGTCAACACCTATTACCACAAGGCGGACGTCAAGATCACTCTCAGCGGCTTGAAAGCCCACGGCACTCCCGGCTACGGCGGCGGTCCCAAGCTGATCCTGCCCGGCATCTGCTCCTACAAAACCATCCACTACATGCACAACGAGATCAAGCGCGCCCGCAAGCCGCGTACCGACGCCAACGGCGTGCCCATCTTCTACGTCTGGGACAACGAGCAGCGCCAGGACATGATCGAGGCGGCTCGCTTCGTGGGCGTGGATTTCTCCGTGCAGTGCGTGTACAACCACGAGCGCAAGCCCGTGAAAGTGGTGGCCGGCGATATTGTGAAGGCCCACCACGTGGCGGCGCGCTACGCCGTCAACCACCTGGCCACGGACTACGCTAAGGACGCCGACATCGTGGTAGTGAACGCCTACCCCAAAGGCTCGCAACTGCACGAGCACTTCGGCTGGGGCTCGCGCGGCCTCAAGGACGGCGGCAGCGTGGTGGTGATCAACCAGAACCCCATGGGCGAGTTCGTCTGGCACTACCAGGACGAAGCCTACATGAACAAGGGCAAGTCGTTCTTCCAGCAGCGGGCCGACCGGCGGCCCCGCTACCGCCAGGCCCGCCAGGTGCTGCTCTACTCGCAGTACCTGCAGAAGCGCGAGCTGGACAACTTCATGTTCCCTCCCGAATCGATAGGCTGCTGGAGCTGGCAGGACGTGCTGGAGCGGCTGAAGCGGGAACACAAGGGCGACGTGACCGTGGCCGTCTACCCCTACGCGGGCATCCAGCACGGCATCGCCACCCTGGATGCATTGCCCGACGACGTCTAAGTGTGGCAGAATTCCGGCGACGAGGCCTCAACATGAAAATCACGCGTGTGGAAGCGATCTATCTGCGGCAGCCCGAAGTGAAGTGGCAATGCGACAGCGGCCAGGACGCCCTGATCGTTAAAGTGGAGACCGATGCCGGCATCACCGGGATCGGCGAAGTGGATTCCAGCCCCATGGCGGTGAAGGGCGCCATTGAAGGGCCCTTCTCGCACACCACCGCCTGCGGCCTGGGCCAGGTGGTGCTGGGCGAGGATCCCTTCGAAACCGAGAAACTGTGGCACAAGATGTACCGCGCCAACATCTACGGCGGCCGGCGCGGGGTGGGCCTGCACGCCATCAGCGGCATCGATATGGCGTTGTGGGACATCAAGGGCAAGGCGCTGGGCCTGCCCGTGTGGAAGCTCCTGGGCGGCGGCTTTCATCAAAAGGTGCGCTGCTACGCCAGTTCGCTGTTCGGAGCCACTCCCGAAAAAACCGGCGAACTGGCCCGCCGCTACCGCGACCAGGGATTCACCGCCGTGAAGTTCGGCTGGGACCCCATGGGCCAGGACGAGAAGACCGACATCGCGCTGGTGCGCGAGGGGCGCAAGGGCCTGGGCGACGGGGCCGACCTGCTGATCGACGCCGGGCTGGTGTGGGATTCCAAAACCGCCCTGCAGCGCGCCCGCGCCTTTTCCGAGTACGGCATCTACTGGCTCGAAGAGCCCCTGCGCCCCGACGATTACGACGGCTACCGCAAGCTGGCCGAGGCTACCGAGGTGCGCATCGCGGCCGGAGAGGAGGAAAGCAACCGCCAGTCCTTCCTCGAATTGATGGACCGCGGCCGGATCGACATCGTGCAGATCGACCTGACCCGCTGCGGCGGTTTCACCGAAGCCATGAAGATCGCGGCCCTGGCCTGGGACCGCGGCCTGCCCGTGGCCAACCACGGCTTCACCACCTACATCAACGTCACCGCCGCGCTGCACTGGCTCAACTCCATCCCCAACGCCCTGATCTGCGAGTTCGTGGCCGAAGAGGAAACCAATTTGCGGGAGTGCATCACCCGGCAGAAGCTGAGAGCCAAGGACGGCTACCTGGACATCCCGCAGGCGCCCGGGCTGGGAATCGACCTGGACGAAGAAGCCATTGCCCGCTACCGGGTGGCGTAAAGCGAAAGGCGAGACGCAATGAAACGACGAGAGTTTCTGGCCGGCCTGGCCGCCGGCATGGCTCGCGCGGCCGGCCGGCTGCCGGCCAACAAGAACCTGAAATGGGGCGTCAGCCTGGGCCTGTGGAGCCACTTCCGCCCGGTGCCTTTCACCGACGTCCTGGACGTGATGAGAGACACCGGCTTTATCGGCATCCGCCTTACCGGCTTCCCCGGCGTGCTCAAGACCTACCGGATGACTGCCTCCCAGATGGAGAAGGAGATTTCCCGGCGCAACCTGCACGTCATCACCATTTCGTTCGGGGGCCCGGCCAACGATCCCGCGCAGCACGGGCGGGTGATCGCCGGGGCCAGGGAGGCGATGAACTTCCTCAAGATCTTCGGCGCCGACCGGCTGGTGGTTTTCCCTCCCGGGCGCATGAAGCCCGGGACGGACGTCGAGGCGGGCTTCAAGGCCATGTGCGAATGCTTCAACCGCATCGGCGAGGCGGCCGGCGAGATGGGCTTCAAGGCCGGCGTGCATAACCATCTGGACGAGATGGTCGAGGGGCCGGAGGAAGTCCACAAGTGCATGGCCATGACCGACCCGCGCCTGTTCCACTTCTCGCCCGACACCGCCCACCTGCACCTGGCCGGCTGCAACGTGGTCGAGATGTACCAGAAGTACAAGCACCGCATCATGTTCATGGATTACAAGGATGCGAAGTGGACCACGCCCAGCGAGGACCTGGTGCTGGACAACGGCACCGTGCATAAGAAGGACTCCCGGTCGGCCCGCTTCTTCTCCAGCATCTACGACCTGGGCGACGGCGAAATCGATTTCCCCGCCTGCCACCGGGTGCTGAAAGAGGTCGGGTTCAAGGGCTGGAACTGCGTGGACCTGGACACGGCGCGCAAGGGACCGCGAGCCAGCTACGAGCGCTGCGGAGCCTACGTCGTCAACCGCCTCGAGCCCATCTACGTATAGCTCTTCGCGGCCTTCCCGCCCCTGCCGGCCGGCTGACAGCCGGCCGCGGGCGGGCTTGCCTGTCCCGCATGCCGGCCGGCTCTTTCAATGCCCCGGTCCGGCTCCACGCTATAATACTGGCTCTCCCTATGAAGGCTCGCGTTTACGTGTCGCTGAAATCCACCGTGCTCGATCCCCAGGGCCAGACCGTCAAGTCCGCTCTCGGGAGCCTGGGCTACAAGAGCATCGCCGACGTGCGGCAGGGCAAGTTTTTCGAGATCGCCCTGGAGCCCGGCACGCTGCCCGAGAAGGCCCGCGGCGAGATCGATACCATCGCCCGCGAGGTCCTCACCAACCCGGTCATCGAGGAATACCGGATCGAGTTTTCCGACTGACGCCGGCCGGGTCCCGGAGAGCAAACGCACACTCCGGCCCGGGAATGACGGCGGGCGCCGGTTCATAATGAAGATATGTGCGGGATAGTGGGCTACATCGGGTCGCGCAAGGCCGTCCCGATCATTCTGGACGGCTTGCGGCGCCTGGAGTACCGCGGCTACGACTCGGCGGGCCTGGCCGTTCTCGATAACGGCGACGGCCTGGAGATCCGCCGGGCCTCCGGCAAGCTGCGCAACCTGGAGGACGCCATACGCCTCAGCCCCGTCGACGGCTGCTCCGGAGTCGGCCACACCCGCTGGGCCACCCACGGCCGGCCCACCGAGGAAAACGCGCACCCGCACCGCGACTGCTCCGGCAACATCATCGTGGTCCACAACGGGATCATCGAGAACTACCTGGCCCTCAAGCACCAGCTTCAGGCCGAAGGGCACCTCTTCCAGACCGAAACCGACACCGAAGTCATCGCCCACCTGGTGGAAAAGCACTTCCACGGCGACCTCGAGGAGGCGGTGCGCCAGACCGTCAGGGAGTTGAGCGGCGTCTTCGCCATCGCGCTGGTCTCCCGCCTGGACCGCAACAAGATCGTGGCCGCGCGCTCCGGCCCGCCGGTGGTAGTGGGCCTGGGCGATCACGAGTATTTCGTGGCCTCCGACGTGCCCGCCATCCTCAGCCACACCCGCGACATCATCTTCCTGGGCGACGGCGACATGGCGGTGTTGACGCCGGACGGCGTGCGCCTCAGCGATTTCGACGGCCGCCCCATCAACCGCCCGCTTTCCCGCATTCTCTGGGACCCCATCATGGCCGAGAAGGGCGGCTTCAAGCATTTCATGCTCAAGGAGATCTACGAGCAGCCCCGGGCCGTCCGCGACACCACCCTGGGGCGCGTCGGCCAGGAGGACGGGCGCATCTTCCTGGACGAGATGGATCTCACGCCCCGGCAGTTCCGCGAGTTCCACCAGGTGAAGATCGTGGCCTGTGGAACCAGCTGGCACGCCGCCCTGGCCGGCAAGTTCATGATCGAGAAGCTGGCGCGCATCCCCGTCGAAGTGGACTACGGCAGCGAGTTCCGCTACCGCGACCCGATCCTGGACCCCGGGCTGCTCACCGTGCTGATCTCCCAGTCCGGGGAGACGGCCGACACCCTGGCGGCCCAGAGGGAGGCCCGCCAGAAGGGCGCCAAGACCCTGGCGATCTGCAACGTCGTCGGCTCCATGCTGACCCGCGAGGCCGACGGCACCATCTTTACCCATGCCGGACCGGAGATCGGCGTCGCCTCCACCAAGGCCTTCACCTGCCAGCTCACCGCGCTGTTCATGCTGGCCATGTACCTGGGACAGGAGCGCGGCCACCTCGACCAGGCCGCCTCGCGCTGCCTCGTCCAGGAATTGCTGCGGGTGCCCGGGAAGCTGGAGCACATCCTCGGCCAGGACGCCGTCTACGAGGAACTGGCCCGCAAGCTGTTCCGCGTCACCGATTTTCTTTTCCTGGGGCGGGGCATTCACTTTCCCATCGCCCTGGAAGGGGCCCTCAAGCTGAAGGAGATTTCCTACATCCACGCCGAAGGCTATCCGGCCGGGGAGATGAAGCACGGTCCCAACGCGCTCATCGATGAGAAGCTGCCCGTCGTCGTGCTGGCCACCTGCGACAAGTCCAGCAGGGAAAGCCAGCTCCGTTTCGAGAAGACCCTCTCGAACATGCAGGAGGTCAAGGCGCGCGAAGGAGCGGTGATCGCCGTCATGAACGAGGGCGATGCCGGCGTGTTCCCTCACGCCGACCACGTGCTCGAAATCCCGCCGGCCGACGAGCTGCTCCTGCCCATCCTCGAAATCGTGCCCCTCCAGCTGCTGGCCTATCACATCGCCGTGCGCCGCGGCTGCGACGTCGACCAGCCCCGCAACCTCGCCAAGAGCGTCACCGTGGAATGAAACAGTTCACCCGCCGGCTCGAGGTCGCCACTCGCGGCCGCGGCCTGTACGAGATCACCGGCCAGGTGGCCGCGTGGGTCGCGGAGTGCGGGATCGCTGCCGGTCTCCTGACCCTCTTCATCCACCACACTTCCGCCTCCCTGGTCGTTCAGGAAAACGCCGATCCGGACGTGGTTCGCGACCTCGAGGAGTTCTTCCGCCGGGTGGCGCCGGAAAACGCCCCCTGGTACCGGCACACACTGGAAGGGCCGGACGATATGCCCGCGCACATCCGGGCCGCGCTCACCCAGACACAGTTGTCAGTTCCGATTGTCTCCGGACGGCCCGCCCTGGGAACCTGGCAGGGTATCTTCGTCTTCGAGCACCGGGCCGCGCGCCATGCCCGCATCGTGCTTCTGCACTGTCTCGGTGAGTGACGGGTAGCGGAGCGTCTTCCCGACCGAGAACCAGAAGTGGTGAATCTCACGCACCGTTTCCAGGAAATGATCCAGGTCCATCGGCTTCGTGATGTAGCAGTTGGCGTGCAGATCGTAGGCGCGCTGGATATCCTGCTCGGCTTCCGAGGTAGTCAGCACCACCGCCGGGATTCCAAGCAGCTCGGGGTCTTTCTTGATCTCCGCCAGCACTTCCCTGCCGTCCCGCTTCGGCAGGTTGAGATCCAGTAAGATCAGGTCCGGAACCGGGGCATTGGCATATACTCCCTGCCGCCTCAGAAACGCCAGCGCCTCTTCGCCGTCCCGCGCCACACTCAGGTGGCTGGGCCGCGGAACGCTCCGGAACGCCTCGACGGTCAGACGCACGTCGCCCGGGCTGTCCTCCACCAGCAGGACCTCAACCGGTCTCATACTCAGCGCCGCCCCCTGCGATGACGAAAAGACCTTCGCCGTTTGCTGTCTACCCCCTTCTGAAAGTTACCTTCCACTTTCCCAGCAAAACGAAGGCCATTCTACTAACAGGACGTACGGACCGCTACGATTGTTCCCGGAAGCCCGATCGGATACCATGGGTGACGCTATGGGTTGCACACGCAGAACGTTTCTGGAGGGCGCCGCGGCAGCCTCCTTGGCCGGCAGTGCTTTGGCCGGATCCCAGAGCACCGGGAAGGGCGGCATGCCCACCCGGATTCTGGGAAGGACGGGGGCCCGGGTATCGATTCTGGTGATGGGCGGGGGCAGCCGGTTCCTGGCGTACAAAGACGAAGACCAGGCGCAGGAAGCCCTGAACAAAGCCCTGGATCTGGGCATATCTTACATAGATACGGCCTACAGCTACGGCGAGGGGGTCAGCGAAAAACGCGTCGGCCTGGTCATGAAGACCCGCCGCAAGGGCGTTTTTCTCACAACCAAGATCTCTCAGCGCAACGGCGACGAGGCCATGCGGACCTTCGAGGGCAGCCTGAAGCGGCTGCAGGTCGACCAGGTGGACCTCTGCCACATCCACGCCCTCATGGGCAAGGACGATCTGGAGCGCATCGAAGCCGGCAACGGCGTGCTGAACACGCTGCTGAAACTGCGCGACCAGAAAATGGCCCGCTTCATCGGCGTCACCTGCCACAACGATCCGGAGGTTCTCAAGACCGCGCTCGAGCGCCACGATTTCGACTGCGTCCAGATGGCCCTCAACGCCGCCCGGGTCGGCATGGGCAAGAACATCGCCGGAAGCTTCGAGAGCATCGCGCTCCCCGTGGCCAAAGCCAAAAAGCTGGGCGTCATCGCCATGAAGGTCTTCGCCCAGGACAAGCTGGTGGGGCAGGCGCCGGCGGACAAGCTGCTGCAGTACAGCCTCTCTCTGCCCGTCGCCGCCGCCGTGGTGGGCATGCCCAAGTTGGAGCACATCGAAGCCAATGTGCGGGCCGCCAAGGCCTTCAAGCCCATGCCGCGGGCCGAAATGGAAGCGCTCTCCGGGCGCCTGGCCGCCGCCAACAAGATGGCCCTGGACCGTTACTTTGCGCACCACATAGACGCTTAGCTCGTGCTATAGTCTCCGGCAAGGGGACATAGCATGCCGGAAGTAATCCCGGAGAAATTTCGAGACCTGTTCCTGAAGAAAGCCTTTGCCCACCTGGCGACCTTGATGTCCGACGGACGGCCGCAGGTGACTCCCGTGTGGTGCGACTACGACGGCACTCACGTGGTGGTGAATTCCGCCCAGGGCCGCCTGAAAGACCGCAACATGCGCCGGGACCCCCGCGTGGCTCTCTCCATCCTGGACCCCGACAACCCCTACCGCTACCTGGAAGTGCGGGGCCGCGTGGTCGAGATCACCACCGAGGGCGCCGACCGGCACATCGACAAGATGGCCAGGAAGTACCTGGGCATGGATCGCTATCCCAACCGGCAGCCCGGCGAGGTCCGGGTGCTTTACAGGATCGAGCCGCAAGCCACTTCCTCCATGGGGTAACTTCCCCGCCGCGGCTCTTGTCCGTGTATGTAAGGCGGTTAACCCGCGGCCTTCCGCGGGCCCGCCGCAACCCGCTGAGTGGAAGCGTGCTTGCTCTATCCCTACCCGGTATGGAGCCGAGCGCGATTGCCGTGGCCCCGTGGTCCGGGGAGATCCCCGATGAGCAGTGGGCGGTCTACCGCGAGGTGTTGCGAAAAGCCCGCGAGCGCCAGATCCCGTTCGCTCTGGGCGGCGCTTTCGCCGTCGCGGCGTACACCGGCCAGTGGCGCAACAGCAAAGACTTGGACCTGTGCGTCCTGCCGCGCGACCGGGAGCGCATGATCGAAGTCATCACCGCCGGCGGGCTCTCCGACTACTTCGACCAGTCGCCCTATGACCGGAGCTGGATCTACCGCGCGTACAGCGGCGACACCATCGTCGACGTCATCTGGGCCATGGCCAATCACCGCGCCGACGTGGATGCCGCCTGGATCGAGCGCGCTTCCCCTGTCAACATCCGCGGCGAGATCTGCCGCGTGGTCCCTGCCGAAGAGATGGTCTGGGATAAGCTCTATATCCTCCAGCGCGACCGCTGCGACTGGCCGGACGTCCTGAACCTGCTGTTCGCCGTCGGCCCCGGGCTGGACTGGAAATACCTTCTCGAACGGACCGCCGCCGACGAGCCGCTGCTGGCCGCCGCCCTCTGGATCTTCTCGTGGATGTGCCCGGGACGCGCCGGCCTGCTGCCCGCCTGGGTCCTGAACCGCCTCCGCCTTCCGGCGCCGGCGCCCGGAAGCGAAGCCGAGGCCCACCCCGGCCGCATACGCCTGCTCGATACCCGCCCCTGGTTCCGGGCGCCGGCCCCCGAGCCGGCCGGATAAGGACACTACATGCAGATCGGGACGATGAACCATCCCGTCCGCAACGTCATCGAAGAGATTGCCTGGATGGCGGACATGGGCCTCGAGTTTCTGGACCTCACCCTGGAGCCGCCCGCCGCCGCCTCCTGGCTGGTGGACGCCGACGCCATCCGGCAGGCGCTGGAGCGGAACCGCATGGCCGTGGTCGGCCACACGCCCTTTTACCTGCCCATGGCCAGCGCCATCGAGGAGATCCGTTTGGCCGCCGTCTCCGAGCTGCGCCGCTGCCTGAAGGTCTTCAGCATCGTGGGCGCCCGCTGGATGAATATCCATCCCGACCGCTATACGCCCATGCACAACCGCGCCTTCTTCATCGGGCGCAACCTGGAGTCCCTGCGCGAGCTGCTGCCCGCCGCCCGCGAGTACGGCATCGGGCTCATGATCGAGAACCTGCCCGGCGATTTCAATAACGCCGCACAACTGGGCGACCTGCTCGAGCCCATCGGCGAGCTGGGGCTGCACCTGGACATCGGCCACGCCAATCTCTCCAACCCGCAGAACGCCTCCGAGCAGATCCTGGCCGCCTACGGCTCCCGCGTCCGCCACGTCCACCTGCACGACAATATGGGCGGGAATGCCGACCTGCACATGCCGCTGGGCGCGGGCAAACTCGAATTCGCCGGCGCCATCCGGGCCCTGAAGAAGTGCGGTTACGACGGCACCATCACCCTGGAAGTGTTCACCCCCGACCGCCACTACCTGGCCTACAGCCGCGACGTCCTCCGCCGCCTCTGGAACCAGTTGTGATCCGGCCTGAGGCCGCCGCCGCCGTTCTCGCGCGCTACCCCCGCGGCTTCGCCGGAGCGAGCCTGCGCAGGTTCAACGACAGGATCACGGCGCACAGCAGCGCGAACCCGGCCGCCTGGAGCCAGGCGATCCGCACGTCCAGCACCAGCCAGTTGAGCAGCGCCGCCGTGGCCGGGAAGGCCAGTTCCGCGATGGCCGCCAGCGAGGCCCGGCTGCGCTTCAGCCCCCGGTAGTAGGCCAGCAGGGCGAGCAGGCCGGGCACCAGCGCCAGGCCCAGCAGCGAGAGCCACGGACCGGGAGAGGCCGGGACCGCCAGTTCCTTCGCCTGCAGCAGCGCCAGCAGCGCCAGCGGCGGCAGGGCCAGCGTGATCCGCAGCGCCGTCATGGCCTGGAATGACAGGGCGCCCAGCAGGAACCGGCCCAATACCGTGGAACCGCCCCACAGCGCGGCCGCCGCTACCGCCAGCAGGGCCGGGCCCAGCGCCGCCTGCCCCGCGAACGGCGCCAGCGGCCGGTCCCCGAAACTGATGAGGTAAGCGCCGCACAGCGCCGGCCCCAGCCGCTTCCAGTAGGCCGCTCCCAGCGGCTCCTTCAGCAGCCCCCGCGCCAGCAGGGCCGCGAACAGCGGCTGGCTCTTCTGCAGAAGAACCGCCGCGCTCGGGTTCCCGGCCCGGATCGCCTCGGTGAAGCACATCGTGGCCAGCGCCGACCCTCCCCAGGCCACGCCCAGCAGCGCCGCCCATTGTTTCCGTCCCAGGCGCCGCCACTGAGCCCGGCTCCGCCACACCACGCCCGCCAGCACGGCGGTCAGGATCAGGTGCTCGAGAAAGACGATCTGCGGGCTGCTCCAATACGCCGTGATCGGCCGGCGCAGCACCGTATCGGTCCCCCACAGGCTGGCGCCCAGCACCACCCACAGCAGCGGATAGCCTTGACTGTTCACTTCGCCCAGTATGGCAGGTGGCGAAAAACCCTACGCCGGCGCCCCGATCGTCCGCTCCTTCAAAGCCCTTACCCGGTCCCGTAGTTGCGCCGCCTTCTCGAACTCGAACTTCTTGGCCGCCTCCCGCATGCGCTCCTCCAGCTCCGCGATGAAGCGCGCCCGCTGCTCCGGCGTCAGCTCCGCGGCTTCTTCCTCCTCCGCCTCCACCGGCACCGTCACGTAATCGGCTTCCGCGATGGCCACCAGGCTCATGTCGATGGGCTTGATGATGGACTGCGGCGTGATCCCGTTGGCCTCGTTGTAGGCCTGCTGGATGGCCCGCCGCCGGTTGGTCTCCTCCAGCGCCCGCCGCATGCTGTCCGTCATCGTGTCCGCGTACAGGATCGCCGCCCCTTCCACGTGCCGCGCCGCCCGCCCGATGGTCTGGATCAGCGAGCCCGCCGACCGCAGGAAACCCTCCTTGTCCGCGTCCAGGATCGCCACCAGCGAGACCTCCGGCAGGTCCAGCCCCTCCCGCAGCAGGTTGATGCCGATCAGCACGTCGAATTCGCCCCGCCGCAGATCCCGCAGGATCTTGATCCGCTCCAGCGTCTCCACCTCCGAATGCAGGTACCGGCAGCGCACCCCCACCTCGGAGTAGTACTCGGCCAGGTCCTCCGCCATGCGCTTGGTCAGCGTGGTCACCAGCACCCGCTGTCCCTCGGCCACCCGCTGCCGGATCTGCCCCAGCAGGTCGTCCACCTGCCCCCGCACCGGCCGCACCTCCACGCGCGGGTCCAGCAGCCCGGTCGGCCGGATGATCTGCTCCACCACGATCCCGGCCGAGCGCGTCAGCTCATACGGCCCCGGAGTGGCCGAAACGTAGACCACCTGGTTCACCCGGTGCTCGAACTCCTCGAAGGTCAGCGGCCGGTTGTCCAGCGCGCTGGGCAGCCGGAACCCGTGCGCCACCAGCGTCTCCTTGCGCGAGCGGTCGCCATGGTACATGCCGTGCAGCTGCGGGATGGTCTGGTGGCTCTCGTCGATGAAGATCAGCGAATCGTGCGGCAGGTAGTCCAGCAGCGTGGGCGGAGCCTCCCCCGGCAGCCGCCCCGAAAAGTGCCGCGAGTAGTTCTCGATGCCGTGGCAGTAGCCGATCTCCTTGATCATCTCCACATCGAACAGCGTGCGCTGCTGCAGCCGCTGCGCCTCGATCAGCTTGCCTTCCTTCTCCAGCTGCGGCCGCCACCACTCCAGCTCCGCCAGGATGCTCGCAATGGCGTTCTCCCGCGTTTCCTCCGACATCACGTAGTGCGTCTTCGGGTAGATGGGCAGGCGCAGGTAGGTCTGCCGCACCTGCCCCAGCAGCGGGTCGATCTGCGACAGGTTCTCGATCTCGTCGCCCCACAGCTCGATCCGGTAGGCGTAATCGTCGTACGTGGGGTAGACTTCGATCACGTCGCCGCGCACCCGGAAGGCGCCCCGCCGGAAGTCCAGGTCGTTGCGCTCGTACAGAATGTCCACCAGCCGCGAGACGATCTCCTTGCGCGAGATCTTCTGCCCCTTCTCCAGCATCAGCAGCATGCCGTAGTAGGCCTCCGGCGATCCCAGGCCGTAGATGCAGCTCACGCTGGCCACGATCACGCAGTCCCGCCGCTCGAACAGCGACCGCGTGGCCGAAAGGCGCAGCTTGTCCAGCTCGTCGTTGATGGTGGCTTCCTTCTCGATGTACACGTCGCTGGAGGGAATGTAGGCCTCGGGCTGGTAGTAGTCGTAGTAGCTGACGAAGTACTCCACCGCGTTGTGCGGGAAGAAGCTCTTGAACTCGTGGTAGAGCTGCGCGGCCAGGGTCTTGTTATGGGCCAGGATCAGCGCCGGGCGTCCCGCCGCCTCGATCACCTTGCCCATGGTGAAGGTCTTGCCCGACCCGGTCACCCCCAGCAGCACCTGGTGATTCTCGCCGTCGCGGATCCCCCGTACCAGTTCCTCGATGGCCGCGCCCTGGTCCCCTCTCGGGCGGTAGTCCACCGCCAGCCGGAAGCTCATACCTTCAGTATAGAAGGCCGTCCACGGCCACCCCGCGGAAAAGGGGATGGAGGGATTGAATTGCGCCGCCGTTAAATCCCTCTGTCCCCTTTTCCGCGGCTCTCACCTCACACCGCGCACTCGCCCCGTCCCAACTGCAGCGAGAACGGCGTATCGTCCCCCCAGTCCTGGTAGATCTCCGGGAACAGCTCCGGCGGCCGCGCCAGGTCGCTCGTCGCCGCCCGGAAGAACTCCACCCGGTGGCGCAGCACGTACTGCCGGAAGCTCTCTCCCTCCTGCCGGTTGGCCACGAAGTGGTCCAGCACCCGCCGCACCGCCTCCGGAGCCAGCCGCGCCGGAATGCTCTGCACCGCCAGCCCGAACCGCAGCAGGCCCTGCTCGTCGTACCCCCCGCCCAGCAGCATCTGGTAGTACGGCACTTCCTTCCCGTCGATCTTGCGCGCATTGCCGTAGAATCCCAGGTCCGCGATCCAGTGCTGGCCGCACGAGTTCGGGCAGCCGCTCACCTTCACCGACAGCCTGCGCACCTGCGGATCGTCGTACTGCACCGCCACCCTCTGGATCGCCTCCCCCAGGTTCATCGACTTGGTCAGCGCCAGGTTGCACGAATACGCGCCCGGGCAGGTGGTGACGTCCCGGATCTCCCCGGCGCCCGCCTCTCCCAGCCCGATCTCCTCGAGCGCCGCCTGCACCCGCTCCAGCGCCTGGCAGGGCACGAAGGCCAGCACCACGTTCTGGTCCACCGTGATCCGCAGCAGCCCGTCGCCCGCCTGCCGCGCGATCCGGGCCAGCCCGCGCATCTGCGCGCTGGTCAGGTTCCCCTGGTTGACCCGCGCCACCACCGCCGCGTAGCCCGCCTGCTTCTGCGGGATCGCGTTGGTCCGCAGCCATTCCTCGTTGCGATGCCCGTTCAGGACCGGCAGCAGCGCCCCGGTCCCCCGCGGCTGCGGCTCGCTCTCGAAACCGCCGAACCCTTCCGGCACCATCTGCGGCGTGGCGATCCCGCCGTTCTCCAGAATATCGGCGTAGGCCCGGTCGATCTCCTCCCGCAGCCAGTCGAAGCCGCGCTCCCGCATCACGAACTTCAGCCGCGCTTTGTTGCGGTTCTCCCGGTTGCCGTACTTGTTGAAGACCCGGATCACCGACTCGCAGCGGCTCACCAGGCGCTCCTCCGGCACGAACTCGTCCAGCAGCCGCGATTCGGTCGGCAGCGGTCCCAGCCCGCCCGCGATCACCATCCGGAACCCCCGCCGCCCGTCCCGGATGGCGGCCCGCAGGCCGATATCGTTGATGGACGTGACCGCGTGGTCTTCCGGGCAGCCCTCGAAGGCGATCTTGAACTTGCGCGGCAGGTTCTGCGTGAGCGGGTTGCGCAGGAAGGCATAAGCCACCGTGCGGGCGTAGGGCCGCACGTCGAACACTTCGTCCCGCGCCAGGCCCGCGAGCGGGCAGGCCGTGACGTTGCGCACCGTGTTGAAGCAGGCTTCCCGGGTGGTCAGACCCGCGTCGGCCAGCGTGTGCATCAGGTCCGGCACCCGCGCCAGGGGTACGAAGTGATACTGCATGTTCTGCCGCGTGGTCACGTGGCCTTTCCCGCCGGCGAATTCGTCCGCGATCCGCGCCAGCTGGTCCATCTGGGCGGCGGTCAGCATCCCGCCCGGGATCTTCACCCGCACCATCTGCACGCCCGGCTGCCGCTGCCCGTAGATGCCGTAGCGCAGCCGGAACGGCCGGAACTGGTGGTCCGTGATGGCGCCGGAGGCAAGCTGCTCCGCCTTCGCGCGAAAGGCCTCGATATCCTCCCGCACCGTGGACTGGTGCCGCTGCTCGAACAAGGCCCGTTCGGGGGCCGCGGCCAGGGTTTCGGTCAGGCTGGTCATGGCAATTCCCTCTTAGTCTATCGAGAATACACCAATTGGGCGACGAGCGCAATGGCGGGGGGGCGGCGGGACGCCGGGACCAGGGCGGCCCGCGAGCACGGAGGCGAAGGCAAAACCCCGGGGACGCTGGATCATCCGGCGCGCGCGCTCGCCACAGAGAGATCGCGGCGGCTTCGACCTTCCGTGGCTCGAGACGCGAATCCGCGGCACGCCGCTACTGCTTGCTCACCAGGTAGCCGAAGAACGCCATGGCGCAGACCTGCGATCCATCGCCTTCCCAGGACATCGTCAGTTCCGGCGCCCGGTCGGTATGCAGGTAGACCGGCTGGGAGAGGAAGAACCTGGGCGCATCCAGGGCAATCGTGCGTCTGGGGACGAAGTGATTGGCCGCCAGACCTCCTCCTTCCAGCCCGCCTGCCAGGGTTACGAGATGGTTTCTCGTGGTTCCATTCTCCGAGCAGCTCACATTGATAAAGCGAATCGCGAGCCGTTTGCCCGGCGGCGGGGCCGCTGCGGTGCAGCTTACGCTGTTATCGACGCCTATCTGCTTCTGAAAGGCCGAGCAGGTGGCCTGATATGCGTTCCTTGCCTCGTGGTCGCTGTCCCTGAAGGCAAGCTGTGCCTGTGCCGTCGCACCCAGGGCCATGAGTCCGGCCCCGAGACATGCAGTCCTCATCACAGTGCGATTCATGTTCTGTGTCTCCTTGTTGCTTTTTCCCAAGACAGGACGTTTCGACCGTGTTCCGGATCACGACGTCCCTCGACCTGAGAACGCGGAAGACCCGCTTCAGCCAGCCCGTTACGGAAGGTCACCCCGGCGTGACCGCGCCTGGTAACAGCGAAGGGCCGGGCCGGAAGCCCACGGAAGCACGCCGTTACGCCCGGTTGCGTAACCTCCTGTAGCCCGAGACAAGGATCGCCCGGCGCGGTGATCGTCGCCATTGTTCTACGGCGGGACACAGGCATCGAACCGGGCCCGGAGGTTCCGCCAAAAAAAACTTAAGGAGATTGTCAATGAGTCAAGTCGTGGAACAAGCTGTGATTCCGGCGCAGTCGGAGCTGGTGGCGCAGGAGCAGGAAGCGGGGGCTGCCGCCGCTGCGGCGGCCGTCGATCCCGCAACCATCACACTCCTCGTGCAGATCGGCGGGCATCTGCTTCAGTTCGCCGCCACCCTGTTCGGCGGAAAGACCGGGGCGGCGCTGAACCAGATCGCCGGCATCATCAACGGCCTGAACACCCAGTTGCAGGACGTTTCAGCCAAAGCCCAGAAGATCCTCGCCGGAATCGACGAAACCATCAACTCCATCGACCGGCTGAAGCTGTCGGACCTGTATCCCGTTCACTCCCAGGTGATGGGATATCTGAGTGATTTTCCGAGCGGCGCTCCGATGATCGCCGACACCGGTAACGGAAACTACCTGCTGGCGAATCAGAACACCGGTTCGGCGATCAGCTACTTCCAGGGGACAAACCGCGGGCCCATGGCGTTCATGCCGAGCCTGTGTCATGCAACCAACTCCCGCATGGAGCTGGCGGTGAGCACGTGGAGCTGCTGGTGGGTCCAGAACGCGCCCCAGCAGCCGTACTTCAATCAGGAGCTGAATCTCTCGAGCGGCAAGCTCGCGGGCAATATCTCGTGGTCGCGGCAGTACTTCGGTAAGGAGATCTACGTCAAGGCGCTGTACGCGCCGAACGCCGGCGCTACGGCTTCGGGCGAACCGGCCAATGTCGGCATTAACCCGCCGCTGCCCCCCGAGGCCGATCTTATCGGATACCAGGTGAGGGACGGCGCCACAGTCGTCTGGGAGAAGATGAGCGAATTCGCTTACTCGGAGGCGGTCGCCGTGAGAGACACTCGGCGCTACCAGAGGCAGAACGAGAAGCTTTACGGCTTCCTCGGCACTCTCAACAACTGGGTCAGCATGACCGCCCGCATGGCGCCCGCCGGAATCGCGCGAGCGCTCGATATCGGCGACGCGCAGACCTTCCTCCGCTATGTGAATCCGGCGGCGCTCGTGATGGAGGAGCCCGAGGAGAATCTGCGCGCCCTCGCGGTCGAGGGAAGCGGCCCCTTGTACCGCGCGCTTCCCATGCGCGACATCCTGCTTGACCTGCTCACGTCGGACGCCATGCGCGCCCGCCACGGCTTGCTCGTGAGAGGAGCCGACCGGCGCTCGGTGAACACCTGGTTCGAAAAGACCTTCTTCCGGGCGCCTTCTCCGGCGGAGATGGACACCCTGCTCAAAGTCGTTGAGACGTTCGGCCACGATGCGTTCTTCGGCTGCCTGGCCTACAGCGACGAATACAAGCAGCGCTTCGGAGATGGGATTCCGTCTTCGGTGAACCGCCGAGTCTCCGCTCCCACCCCCGCAGCGGCCGTCAGCGCCTGAATCGCGAAGGGGACGCGAGGCCGCCCGCGCCTCGCGTCCCCGCTCGATCCCCACGGCTCGTCCGAAGATCCGGCGCCCGCGCCGGCGGCGCCATCCGGGCGGCGGTCAGCATCCCGCCCGCGATCTTCAGCCGCACCATCTGCACGCCCCCCTGCCGCTGGCCGCAATGGCGGCGCCGGAGGCAAACTGCTCCGCCTCCGCGCGAAAGGCCTCGATGTCCTCCCGCACCGTGGTCTGTTGCCGCTGCTCGAACAAGGCCCGTTCGGGGGCCGCGGCCAGGGTTTCGGTCAGGCCGGTCATGGCAATTTTCCCTTAGTCTATCGAGAATGCACCAATTGGGCGGCGAGCGCAATGGCGAGGGGGCGGGCGGCGGGCCTTTCTGATTCCATTCTTGAAGGGCGGTTGTCGGTCCTAATCCCCGCCACTGGGCAGACGAGCCCGCATATTCAGCGCGTTGGAGTCTAGAAGACGTGCGGGAGCAGCCATGCGGCAGCCGGGAGTGACTCAGATACGGAGCGTAAGCAGATTGGATCGCGTGAAGCGACTGAGCGGAACCCCCTGCAGCGACAGTCGCATGTTTCGGCCCGGAATTGGCACCGGGCGACTGGGGGGCGCCGCTGATGGCATCGGTGCCCTCTCACTGCCCTGGGCCCGGAGCACCGATTCTGTTTGAGGCTGCGCACTTATAATAAAATCGAGACCTGGAGTTCCGTATTCATCGAGCCGTGGATCTCAATCACAGGCACGGCAAACGAAGGAGTCAGCAATGGACGCCCAATCGGCACCGCTGAAGCTCTTTAAAGAGCAACTCGAAAATGAAAGCCGGAAATTTGCAGAACACCAAGCGCTGACCGAGCGCGGGCATTGGCTCATATGGTGGTACTTCAGCATGCTGAAGCGGTATTCGCAGGAACGGATCAATGAGATCGTATGTGACGGCGGCGGCGATCTCGGGATTGATGCGCTTGACATAGATTCCGATGATCACGTCCACTTTTACCAGTTCAAGAATCCAGAGGCGCTGGAGAAGTCCACCTTTGAGAGCGGCGACATTGATCGCGTGCTGGCTGGCTTGCACGCTATTCTCAACCGAAAGCATGAGACTATTGCCAATCCGGAACTCAGAGGGAGAATTGAGGAGATCTTCCAAATCGTTCCGTCCGGTTACACGCTGCACATTGTTACGAGCAGCATCTCCTCCTTATCGGCCGAATCGAAGCAGAAGCTCGACGGGTTCGTGGAATCTCTAAATGGAATGCCTACGTACGTGTTTGAGGACCTGCGGTTTCTATGGGATGCATTCTACACCTCGCACCTTCCGACTCTTGATGAGCCACTTCAGTTTGCTCTCGAGAATAATCCCTACCCTGTGAAGTCATCCAATCACGAATCCTATATATTCCACCTCAATGCCACTCCGATTGCCGAGGTGTACCGCAAATATGGTGAACGGCTGCTGCAACAGAATATCAGGGTCTCTGCTGGCGATAATGCGACGAACAAAGCCATCGAATCGACGTGCACAGGCAAAGACTCTGGGCGTTTCTTTCACTTCAATAATGGCATAACCTTCCTCTGTGATTCCGCAGGTTTCGATTTCTTCACAAAGCGCCTTGAACTGACACGGGCGCAAGTCGTAAATGGCGGCCAGACCGTGAGAGTTCTTGCAAAAGCTTACGTTGAAGGCCGACTCAAGCCCGACACCCTCGTCTTGGTTTGAGTGATCACGTCGTCGGGCAATAAGGATTTCGCAAACGACGTCGCCGTTAATCTGAATAACCAAACACGCGTCGATAGCAGCTTCCTAAAGTCAAATGACCCAAAAGTTGTGCAGCTCGCAAATTCCCTTGCAGCTGTCGGCTGGTATCTGGAGAGACGTGAAGGGGAGTTGCAGCAGCTTACACCAGACGAAGTCCGGCAACTTGAAGCTAAGATTGGAAATAAGTTGCAGGATAACCTGATCCCGTTAAAAGATGGGGCGCAAAGCTATGTTGCGACGTACATGCGCGAGCCTGAGCTTGCGAAGAAGAACGCGAAGAGGATTTTTGTTGATCGGGCTGACGGTGGTCACTTTGAACGTGTTTTCGATAACGATCTCTCTGCCGAGAAGTTCATCGCAGCATATAAGCTTAAACGACGAATCGATGCCTTCGTCGAAGAGTTCGGGAGGTGTAAGCGTCGAAAGGCGAAAGCTGATGGTTGGGAGGAAGAATACACTCGACTGTTGGGGAGGGATCTCTTTTTTCGGTACGGCGACATCATAGACCAAG
The DNA here is from genome assembly GCA_020852755.1 of Bryobacterales bacterium. Classification (GTDB taxonomy): domain Bacteria; phylum Acidobacteriota; class Terriglobia; order Bryobacterales; family Bryobacteraceae; genus JADZAF01. The sequence goes on along the minus strand of JADZAF010000136.1, from coordinate 3,514 downwards.
TCGTTCCACAGTGCGCCGTGTTCATCTCACGCTTGCTCTTTTGGAAATACACTTCTCTCGAAAAGCGGTCGATCGCGGATTTAATGACTGAACTTGAACACGACGATTGTGTGATTACTAGTGCTCTCGAGTCTATGATTGAGTTTGCGAAGAATCATCCCAAGAATGCGTCGAAGAGTTGGCCGACGCTGCTGAAGAGCCAATCGTTTTTTAATAGTGTAATCGCGTACGAAATGGGGAAACGGCAGCAGACAACAACGCTTCCAATCTCCCCGGACTCCCAACTTGGAAAGGCGGTCGTTTAGGGACGTCAACAATCCGGCGGCCTACTTGGCCAGCAGTCGCGATTCTGCGTCGACAGGGCAGGCTGTGATTACTCCCCACAAGTCGGCCTGTGGGAGTGTTTGCACTCAAATGACGCGTGACTCAAACCACCGAACCGTGCCAAGCCGACGGGTCCATTCGGTTGGCCTGCCCCCGCCCCGCTCTACCGCCCGCTCGGCCCCAACATCCGCGGGAGCATCCCCAGCGATCCCCCGTACAGAGTGACCGAAATCACGATCGCAAGCGCCTGGCCGTGGCGCAGGTTCTGCATGGCCAGCTTGGTCGTGGCCAGTCCCAGGAACAGGTAGGTGCACCAGCGCAGCTCGAACCGCGGCCGGCGCTGGTTCAATTGCGCCGCCCCCGCCGCCAGTGCGACCAGGATGGCTGTCAGCTCCGTGGGGCAGAAATCCGCCCGGCCTCCGCCCGGACACAGGGTGGTCGCCAGGCCCGCTGCCACCCCGGCCAGTCCCCAGCCGGCATTGGCCGCCAGCGCCGCCCGCAATAGCCGCAGGTTCCAGTCCGCGTCCTCGCCGGAATCGCCCCGGCTCACCAGCACGTAGCCCAACACCCCGGCCGCCATCGCCAGGTCACCCCCGCCGCCACCTCGCTTGCCTTTCCGTGAAAGCCAGCCCCCCACAATCTCCTATTGACATTCAACAGGAACCGCTGCATACTCCTATTGACAATCAATAGGAGCGACCCGATGCCGGACGGAAAGACCGATGTGATGCAAGGGACCCTGGATCTGCTGGTCCTGAAGACCCTGGAGGCCATGGGCTCCATGCACGGCTGGGGCATCGCGCGCCGGATCGAGCAGGTCTCCGAGGCCGCGCTGTCCATGAATCACGGCACGCTCTATCCGGCGCTGGTGCGGCTGGAGCAGCGCGGGTGGATCCGGTCGGAGTGGGGAATATCCGGCAACAACCGCCGGGCGAGGTTCTACTCGCTGACGGCAAAAGGTAGAAAGCAGCTCAGCGCGCAGGAGGAAAGGTGGGACCGGGTGGCGGCGATTGTCGCCCGGTTTCGCCGGCCTTTTCCGGAAGAAGGTGCGCCATGACGTGGTTGAAGACGCTGATCGGGAGAATTCGGTCGCTGTTCGATCGTCCCAGGCTGGAGGACGAACTCGAGAGGGAAGTCAGTTTCCACCTGGAAATGGAGGAGGCCGAGAACATCCGCCGCGGGATGACGCCTGAGGAAGCGCGCTGCGCGGCGCGGCGCAGTTTCGGCGGCGTGGACCAGGCGAAAGAAGCATGGCGGGACCAGCGCTGGCTGCCGCAGGTGGACCAGTGGTTGCGGGACGCGCGCCTGGGACTGCGCTTTCTGGCGCGCAGTCCGGGCTTCGTGGCTTTCGCGGTGGTCTCGCTCGCGCTGGGCATCGGGGCCAACACGGCGATCTTCGCGGCACTTCGCGCGCTGGTGATCCAGCCGCTTCCCTATCCCGGGCCGCAGGGTCTGGTGAAGCTGTGGGAGTCGGCGGTCTGGCAGGCGCGCGCGACCAGTACCTCGGTGTCGGTTCCCAACCTGCGTGACTGGCGCGAGCAGAGCCGGTCCTTCGAAGGGATGGCGGCATTCACGGTTGAGGGCGTGAACCTGAGCCATCGCGACAGCGCCATCCGGCTGCTGGCGTCTCAGGTGGAGCCGGGAGTCTTTCCGATTCTGCGGGTGGAGCCGCTGGCCGGCCGCGTGTTTCTGCCGGCGGAGGGGGAGCCCGGAGCCGGCGGCGTGGTGGTGTTGAGTTACGGTTTGTGGGGGCGCAGCTTCAACTCGGACCCCGGGATTATCGGACAAACGATTGCCGTGAACGGAGCGGCGCACACCGTGGTGGGCGTAATGCCGGCCGGATTCCAGTTTCCGCCGCGCTCGGCCGCCGAGCTTTGGACGCCGCTCGCTTTCGGCGAAGCCTGGCACCAGGACCGGGGATCGCACTGGGTGCAGGTGATCGCGCGGTTGAAACCCGGACTGTCGTGGACGTCGGCGCAACTTGAGTTGAACGGGATCGCGCGGCGCCTGGAGAAGCAGTATCCGAAAAGCAACGCGTCCCGCGGGGCGCGGGTGGAGGCGCTCCACCGTGAAACGGTGCGGGCCACGGCGCAGGTGCTGATCGTGCTGGCCGGCGCGGTGGGTTTCGTGCTGCTGCTGGCCTGCGCGAACGTGGCGCACCTGGTGCTGGCGCGGGCGGCCGGGCGGCGGCGGGAACTGGCCGTGCGCATCGCCCTGGGGGCCTCGCGCTGGCGGATCGTACGGTTGCTCACCATGGAGAGCGTGCTGCTCGCGGCGGCGGGCGGCGTGGCCGGGTTCATCAGCGGACGCTGGTGCCTGAACGCGATGCTCGCCCTCGCCGGCGACGAGATGCCGCCGGGCGTGACGGTGGCGCTCGACGCTTCGGCGATCTGGTTCTGCATCTTCGCCTCGCTGGGTTCGGCGGTGCTGGCAGGGCTGATCCCGGCACTGCGCGTGAGCCGGGTGGACGTGAGCGCGTCGCTCAAAGAGGCGGCCGGTTCCTCGGCCGGCTCGCTGCCGGGCCGTCGGAGCTTTCTGATGGTCTCGGAAGTGGCGCTGGCGCTGGTGCTCGCCGCCGGCGCTCTCCTGCTGGTCAAAAGCCTCAGGGTTCTGAACCGCATCGACCTCGGCTTCCGCCCCGAGCGGGTCCTCACCATGAAGATCTCGTTGCCGGAGCACGGTTATTCCAAACCCGAGAAGAGCCGCGCTTTCTTTCATGAAGTGACGGACCGGATGCGATCCATGCCCGGCGTGAGTTCAGTAGGGGCGGTCAACTTCCTCCCCGTCCAGTTCTGCTGTGCGAATCTGACGTTTTCGATTGACGGTCGCACTGACGCCGTCCCGGGACGCGAGCCTGCCGCTGAGTTGCGCGTGGTGGACAACGGCTACCTCCAGACCATGGGGATCCCGCTGGTCCTCGGCCGCTACCTGAACGCAGGTGACCGGGAGGGAAGCGCGAACGTCGCGTTGATCAGCCGCCGGACGGCCGATGACTACTTTCCGAACGAGAATCCGGTGGGGAGATTCATCCGCTACGGCCCGAAGGGGAAGGACGCAGTGACGATTGTTGGCGTGGTCGGCGATGTCCGCGACCGCGGTGTCTATCAGGGTCCGTCCACGGTGATCTACGAGCCGCACCGGCAGTCCAACTGGCCGTGGACCAACGTGAGTGTGGTGATGCGATCGAGCC
>JADZAF010000135.1 GCA_020852755.1 Bryobacterales bacterium | reverse complement strand
TCCAGATGGGCTGCGGCAGGGTCTTTCCAATCGCTTGTTCCACCTGGCTCCAGGACCACGTGGTATCCGGTTTCATGCCCCACGTGTAATTGCGGTCCCAGTAGCTCTGCCGGTCAAAGCGCTCGGTCCGGGGCGGCTCCAGATCCCAACGCAGCCCGGCGTTGACGGTGAGTTTCGGAGTCAGCTTGATGTCGTCCTGCAGATAGGCGCCGTGGTAGGTCTGCAGGGAGGCGGGTCCGGCCATCTGGCTGCCGCTGCCGCCCGTGGCCAGGCCTAACATGTAGCCGGCCAGGGCCAGGCCGTTCACCGAGGCCATGGCGGGCGATTGCGCGGTCACCAGCGCCTCGGAGTAAGTGGAAAAGCTGCCGCCCGACATCTCGTTGCTGAGATAGCGGCGGTGCTCCCACCCGGCCTTGAGAGTGTGTTTGCCCCACATCTTCTGCAAGGAGATGCTCCCGGTGTACGTCGTGTCGCGGATGTCGCCGAGCGACCCGCCTCCCAGGGCGGTGATTCCCGACGCGCTGATGTTCGGCACCCGGCCCGTGTTCGTGCCGCCCAGCAGGTTGATCACGTTCTGGGCCAGCGGCCAGCCGGTGGCATCGGCGTCGACCGTGGAGCCGCTGAAATTCTTCGACCGCACCACGCCGCCGCGGAAAGTGACGATCGTGGAGGGCGTCAGCGTCCAGTTGTGCTCGAGCGACGTGGTATAGGCTTCGCTGGAGGTCACGCCGACGGCCTGCAGCTTCGAGAACGCCCGGGGAGTTGTGGTGCTGTAGCTGTATTGGGAGATCGTGAAATGCGTCGTGTTCGACGTGCTCCAGTTCTGATCCAGCCGTCCGGTCCAGCGGTTGCTGGTGGACGGGGTGGCGCTGTTGTACACGTAGTTGTTCACATTGTTGGTCAGTACCTGCGGCGCCTGGTTGGGCATGGGATAGTAGCCCAAATAGACTTTTGCCAGCGGATCGAAGCGTGCCTGGGGAATCCGGTTGCCGGGGAACGGATCGCGGGTGATCTGCCCGTTCACCAGCCTTCCCGTGGACGGATCGAAGATCTCCACCGGCTTGCCGCCGTGATACAGGCTCTGCGAGAAGTCGCCCGCGCGCTCGAGTTCCGTCGGGACGGATGCCTGGTTGGCGTTGCTTCCGGCGACGTGCCGCATTCCTTCGTAATTCAAAAAGAAGAAGGTCCTGTCCCTGCCGTTGTAGAGCTTAGGCAGGGTGACGGGACCGCCGAAAGTGAACCCGAAGACGTTGTCGTGAAAGATGGCCTTGGGCCGGTTCAGACGGTTGGCGTTCCAGCCGTTGGCGTTCAGCTTGTCGTTCTTGAAGAACTCGTACGCGCTGCCGTGAAACTCGTTCGTGCCGGAACGCGTGACCAGCACGACCGCGCCTCCCGACAGCCGTCCGTATTCGGCGGACAGACCGCTGGTGAGGACCTTGAACTCGGCCAGCGCCTCCTTGGAGGGCGTGGACGCCGGGATGTTGTGCTGATACCCGGTGGTCACCGGAATGCCGTCCTGGAAATACTCCGCCTGGTTAGTGCGGCCGCCGTCGATGCGGAAGTTGCTGCCGTAGCCGGCGGAACTGGAGCTGCCATTGACGTTGGGCGCGAGTTGGGCGAAGGCCAACGGATCGCGGCTGTATTGGGGCAGTTCCATGATCCGGCGGTTGTCGATCACGAGTCCCTGCTCCGCGTCCTCGGTCCGCAGTAAGGGAATCTCGGCCGTAATGGTGACGGACTCGCTGGCGGTGCCGATTTCCATGGTGACGTCCAGGGTGATGCGGTCGCCCACCTGGAGCAGGATGCCATCGCGGGTCAGTTGCTTGAATCCCTCTTTCTGAACCGCCAGGCGATAGGTTCCGGGCAGCAGCCGCGGAATTGCATAATAGCCTTCGTCATTCGAGGCGGCCCTCCGTTGAGCGCCCGTGTTGACATTCGTAATGACGATATTGGTGCCGGGAATCACGGCCCCGGAAGGGTCGGTGACACGTCCGCCCAGTTGGGCGTCCTGCGCCAGCAGCGGTCCTGTTGCCACGATCAGAATCGCCGCCGTGACCCAAAGCCGGAAGGTGTAAGAGAGGAAACGCATCTTTGGATCTCCCAAGTTTGGCCCCGCGGTCCGGAGCTGAGCTGAATCTCCGGATCTCCCCGGCGCCCGGCCGGTGAAACCCGATGAAAATCTACAACACAGTCAAGAGGGTAAGCCGGTTGCGGCCGGGGAGCAGCCAGAATCCGCTCCGGGCCCACGCGAGTAACAGGTGCGGCTTCCAGGCGGGATTTCCGCCTTCAGGCGGGGTCGGCAGACAGGTTGAGTTCAAGACCGCCGCAGCGAACACCGGGAAGGGAGTATATCACTATTTCGGGCGAGCAGAAGCAAATCCTCGGCGATTTTCGTAAAAATGCACAACTAAACCAAAACTAAACCGGCCGCTGTGCCAGGTAAGAACGGGAATTAGCCCTCGAGGGATCCGGATTGCCGGTTTTGCCGCCCCGCCTCTTCCGAAGTGCTTGACATTCCAGCATTTGTAGTATCCTTGATGGCCAGAATTCTGATTTCACACGCACATGGAGGACAAAATGTTGAGCAAGAGATGGATGGGGAGTGCCGTAGGAATACTGGCGCTGGTTTGCCTGGCAGTTGAAGCGAAGGCGGAGAACACTGCGTGCGGAGGCCTGCCGGGCCACGCGGACCTCAAGTCTGCCTTGGCCGCCGCCACAGCCAGCGAGACCAGCGGCCTGAACCACCACATGTGGGCCACCCTGGTGGACCGGGACGGTAACGTATGCGCGGTGGCCTTCTCGGGAGTGAACCGGGGCGCCCAGTGGCTCGGAAGCCGGGTAATCTCGGCACAGAAGGCGAACACCGCCAATCTGTTCAGCCTGGACGCGACTTCTTTCAGCGGGGGTTCCGGCCAGGCGAGCGGGTTGGCGCTCTCCACGGCCAACCTGTATTCGGCGGTCAACCCCGGCGGCAGCCTGTACGGCCTTCAGGCGAGCAACCCGGTGGACACGAGCGTGGCGTACAAGGGCCCCTCCTCCAACTACGGGCGGGCCAATGACCCGATGGTGGGCGGCAAGATCGGCGGCGTAAACGTCTTCGGCGGGGGCCTGGCTCTCTACGGTCCCGGCAGGGTGATCGTGGGAGCGGTCGGCGTGAGCGGCGACACGTCCTGCGCGGATCACAACATCGCCTGGCGCGTGCGTGCCAACCTCGGCTTGGACCATCTGCTGGGAGTGGGCGGCGTCTCCGGCGATCCGAACCGGCCGGACAACATTGTTTTCGACATCACGCCCAACCCGAACGGGGGCACCGGGGTGAGCGCCGGCGGCTTCGGCCATCCGACCTGCATCAACACCGCCAGTCCGTCGTCGCTGCCGGCCGTTCAACCGTAAGGTCCCGGAGACAAACTGCTGGAGCCGTGCCTGGGGACGGATTCGGTCCGTCCCCAAGTCTTTTCTCACGCCATCCAGCGGATGCCTTCCAGCGAGTCGCCGTCGTTGCGCTGGTTCACTAACAGGGCGCTCAGCATGGGTTCGCCCGCGGCTGATTGCACCTGGAAGACCAGGCGGTTCTCGCCCGGTTTCAGCTCCACCGGCTTCTGAAACTGACCCACGCGGTAGCGCGTTACATTCTCGTCTTCCATGACGGTCTCGCCGTTCAAAGTGACGGTCACCCGCCCGCGCACGCCCACCCACAGGTACCCCTTCTGGTTGCCGCTGGCCTGGACGCGGGCAGCGGCGGCGAAGGTCCCCTTGGGATCGGCGCCGGCAGCGTACTTGGCGAAGCGCAGCGTGTCAGTGGGAACGGTGACCCGCTCCCAGCCGGAGGCTGGCGCGTTCGGGTCCCGGCTCACCCGCCACTCCCGGTTGCAGCGGCCCCACCACATGCGCGGCTTGATCCAGCGCCGCTCGTACTTGCCGGGATCGTCGCCGATCACGTCGATCTTCCCCAGGTCCATCTGGCCCAGGTCGCGCTGGGACGCCATGTGCAGAAACTCGATGTCCCAGGGGTTGAACCCGATCAGCTTGGCCACCACCGCGTCGTTGGCCACGGTATCTTCCCCGGCCAGGATCACGTTGGTCTGCACCGTCTGGTCGGGCCGCCGGTTGTTGTGCTCGGTGTACTGCAAACCGCGCAGGCCGTCGATCACGTTGTAGTCCGGCGGGTGAAAGGCGGCCAGGTCCACGATGAAGGAATCGATGCGCCCGTCCAGCGAGTGGTCGCGGTGCAGGTTGGCATTGTGGAACTGCCCCGGATTGGCGTAGGCCTCGCGCGGCGCCGTCCCCACGTAATTCTTGAAGCAGGCCGTAACACCGCACTGCTCGTGCACCTTCATCACCGGCACGCTGATCAGGAAGTCGCACTTGGTGATGGTGTTGGTAACGTAATAATCGGGCCGCTCGCCGAAGGCCCCCACGCCCCGCTTTGTCCTGGGCACTTCGATGCGCTGCAGTTTCCCGGAAGCATCCCGGACGGCGTCATAGGAGAGGTCCGCGTAATCGAACCTGGTGCGCGGGAACTGGCCGCCGAACTCCTTCAGCATGTCGCCGATGGACCCGCCGGTGCCCGGGAACTCGTCCGGCCCCCAGTCGAACAGGTAGGCATTCACGTGCCGCCCGTTCTGGGTGACCACGTTGTCCTTGGCGGTGTCGGTCATGGTGCGGTAGCTGCCGCCCTCGGCGATGGTGATGCGCCCGGCCTTGGCCTTGCGCGCCACATATTCCAGCACTGCCCGCGTCACGCGCAGATCGGTGACGTCGCCGGTGCGATACCCGCCTTGAGGCCGCAGGAACACGTAGTTGGGCTTGATCACCACCCAGGAGCCGGGCCGGATCTTGGCTTCCAGGCTGCCGGCTTTGGGCTTGCCGTACTCGATGGCCCTCCAGACCATCTCGCGGACCTGCTCGTAGCTCAGCAGGTCCTCGGGGGGAGCCGGTTTGACCAATTTGGAGTGCGTGGAATGAACGAAACCGACACGGGACTTGCCGGAGGGCGCGGCTTCGAGGGAAGCGGCGCCAAGCGCTCCGGCGGAAACGGACAGGAATTCTCGACGATTCAGCACGGCCGGGATGTCTCCTTAGACTTATTCTACATTAAGCGGCCTGAAAGTCTGTTAACTCTTCAGGCCGACCAGCGGATCCCCTCCACGCTGTCGCCCTCGTTGCGCGGGTTCACCAGCAGGGCGCTCAACATGGGCTCGCCGGCGGCCGACTGGACCTGGAAAATCAGGCGGTTCTCTCCCGGCTTCAACTCCACCGGCTTCTGGAACTGCCCGATGCGATAGCGGGTGACGTTCTCGTCTTCCATCACGGTTTCGCCGTTCAAGCTGACGCTCACGCGGCCCCGCACGCCCACCCACAGGAAGGCCTTTCGGTTCCCGCCGGACTGGACCCGGACCGAGGCGGCGAAGGTCCCTTTCGGATCGGCGCCGGCGGCGTATTTGGCAAAACGCAGCGTGTCGGTGGGAATGGTGATTCGCTGCCAGGTCGCGGCGGAGGCGTTCGGATCGCTGCTCACCCGCCACTCCCGGTTGCAGCGGCCCCACCAGGGGCGCGGCTTGCCCCAGCGGCGCTCGTACCTGGAGGGATCGTCACCGATCACGTCGATCTTTCCCAGGTCCATCTCGCCCAGGTCGCGCTGGGACGCCATGTGCAGGAACTCGATATCCCAGGGATTGAAGCCGGTCAGGCGGGCGGCCAGGGCGTCGGCCGCCACCGTATCCTCACCGGCCAGGATCACGTTGGTCTGCACCATCTGGCCGGGCCGGTTGTTGTTATGGGTGGCGTGCTGCAGGCCCCGCAGGCCGTCCACCACGTTATAGTCGGGCGGATGGAAGGCGGCCAGGTCCACGATGAAGGAATCGATGCGCCCGTCTAAAGAGTGATCCCGGTGCAGGTTGGCGTTGTGGAACTGTCCCGGATTGGCGTAGGCCTCGCGCGGCGCGGTCCCCACGTAATTCTTGAAGCAGGCCGTGATACCGCACTGCTCGTGCACCTTCATCACCGGCACGCTGATCAGGAAGTCGCACCCGGTGATGGCATTGGTGACGAAATAGTCGGGCCGCTCGCCGAAGGCCCCCACGCCGCGCCTGGTCCTGGGCACTTCGATGCGGCGGAAATTCCCGGACGCGTCCCGCACCGTGTCATAGGAAAGATCGACGTAATCGAATTTCTTCCGCGGGAACTGAGAGGCGAACTCCTCGAGCATGCCGCCAATGGAACCGCCCGTGCCGGGAAACTCATCCGGTCCCCAATCGAACAACCGGGCGCCGACGTGCCGGCCATTCTGCGTCACCACGTTGTCCCTGGCTGTGTCGTGCGGCCCCCGGTAGGTGCCGCCCTCGGCAATGGTAATGCGGCCCGCCCTGGACTTGCGGGCCACGTATTCCAGTACGGCGCGGGTCACGCGCAGGTCGGTGACGTCTCCGGTCCGGTATCCGCCCTGCGGCCGCAGGAACACGTAGTTGGGCTTGATGAGTACCCAGGAGCCCGGGCGGATCTTGGCCTCCAGGCTGCCGGCACGCGGCTTGCCGTATTCAATGGCCTTCCAGACCATCTCCCGGACCTGTTCGTAACTGAGCGGGTCCTCGATGGGCGCGGGCTTGAGCAGTTTGGAGTGGCTGGAGTGGACGAAGCCGATGCGGGGCTTCGCGGAAGCTTTTCCTTCCAGGGATACGGCGGCGGCGGAAGCGGACAGGAACTCGCGGCGGTTCAACACGGTCTGATGGTCTCCTGGCGTAATTCTACACCGGGCCCGGCGGAACCGGCTCTCGCCCGCTGTTTGCATGGGCCGCGCCGCGCGCCGGGGAAATGCCCGGCAGCGGGCCGGAACGCCCGACAGGTTTTCCCCAGGCAGCCCGCCGGCCGGCTGTCGATCGGCCCGGCCGCCACCGGGATCGCCGCGGCGTTCCTGCGGCTCCCGTGACTGAAGTCACAGACCGCCCCGCAAGCCCAAACTTAGAATCGAACAATCGCCGCGCGGGGGAGCCGTGAGGATGCGGAGGGCAAGTTCGTGAACTTCGGCAATGCACGCTCCAAGTGGGCGCCGCTGCTGGCGCGAGTCTCGATGGCGGTTCTGCTGTTCGAGGCGCTGTCGGGCCTGGCCGTCACCTTTGGCCCTTTTCATCCCGCCGTGGAATGGGGATTGCTCGCCCACACGCTGGTGGGCGTACTGACGCTCCTGCCGCTGGCCTGGTACTCGGCGCGGCATTGGAGCCACTACCGCGACTTCTCCTTCTCGCACATCCTGCTGCTCGGGTACCTGGGCCTGGCCGGCCTGCTGGTCTGCTCCCTTTCGGGGCTGGTAGTGACATGGCAAGGCCTGTTGGCTTCGCGGACTTCCCCGCTCTGGCGGAACATCCACCTGGTTTCGGCGCTGGTCGTGCTGGCTACGGCCGTACCGCACCTGGTGCTGGCCGCGGCGCGCACCTGGAAGACCGAGGCGAAACCGTTCGCGCGCGCGTGTCTCCGCTGGGTGGCGCTGGCCACGGCGGGCGCTACCGGCGCGCTCGCCCTGCTCCCGCTGGTCTACCCGGGTGAGCGCTACGAAAACCGGTTTCCTTCCGATTACCATTACCTGTACGGCAAGGACCGGCCGTTCGCGCCCAGTCTGGCCCAGACCTCCACCGGCGGGCCGCTGGACGCGCGCTCCCTGGCGGGCTCGGCCACCTGCGGCTCGGCGGGATGCCACACCCAGATCTATCGCGAGTGGCTTCCCAGCGCTCACCGCTATGCGGCCAAGGACGTCCTCTTTCAGGATATTCAGGCCGTAATGGCAAAACAGAACGGGCCGGAATCCACCCGCTACTGTTCGGGCTGCCACGATCCCATTTCGCTGTTCTCCGGGACGAAGAACATCTTCGTCGAGAACCTCACTCGCCTGGAGGGCTATAACGAAGGCGTCTCCTGCCTTTCCTGCCACGCCATCCAGAAGACCGACCTGCGCGGCAACGCGAACTACGTCATCACCCAGCCGCGCGAATA